>DLRK01000118.1 GCA_002501065.1 Akkermansiaceae bacterium UBA7890 | reverse complement strand
GACAAACAGGAAGGCTACGCCCTCTACGCACTCGACGCGTGGGGCAACCGAACCGAAATCTATCGGGATCCGGAGCTGTCCTGCTTCGAGCCATTCCCACTCCGGCCACGACAAAAGCCCACGGCGATCGACACGTTGGATGAGGCAGAGACAGAACTAGCCACCCTGTTCATGCAGGATGTCTACGAGGGGATGAAAGGCATCGAACGCGGAAGGGTCAAGTATGTGCGGGTGATGGGGGCTCTGCCGTGGCCTTGGGACCAGCATGGCATCTCGTGGAGACTCGGAATGAATGCGGATCCCCATCGCAAGAAAATCTATGGCGTGGCCAAGGTCCATAAGGACGGCTCGAGCCATTTCAGCGTGCCGCCCGGAGAAAACCTCTTTTTCCAGGCGCTTGACGAGGACTTCATGGCATTGCAGCAAATGGCGACCTTCGTCAACCTGAGGGCTGGTGAGCAACGCTCCTGCATCGGGTGCCACGAGGGACGCACCCAGGCCCCTGACATGGCGCGGAACCGGGTGATGGCCATGAACCATCCTCCCCAGACTCTTGTCCCTCAGCCAGGCGATACCGGGCCTCGCATGATCCACTACGCCTCCGACGTTCAGCCCATCCTCGACAAACACTGCATCAGCTGCCACAGCGGTGAGAAACCCACGGCCCGCCTCAACCTCACCGGCGAACCGACAGCTAAATGGAACCGATCCCACGAGAGCCTGATCAAAAACCGATTGGTCAGCTACGCTGACTGTCGTTATGGCAGCTCGAATTTTGTCGCGGTGCCGCCGCTGAGCCGAGGTTCACATCGAAGCAAGCTCTCCGCACAACTTCGCAAAGATCCCTGCAAGGGCAACATCACACGGGAGGAATACATCAGGATTGTCACCTGGATCGACGCCAATGTCCCCTACTATGGCACATACAGGGGCAAACGGGATCTCCGCGACAAGGATGATCCCGAGTTCCGTCTGGCGCCCCTGGCCATAGAAGCCTCCTATAGAAGTCCGCCCAAATAGGGGCGCTGAAAAGCACTGGTCAGATTCTTCCCGCAGCCGGTCACACGCATTCGCCGCGGCGACGCCATCGCGGAGTGGTCAGACACAATGGCGATCCCACCGGATCTTGCCCTGGCAGCGTTCATCAGCCCCCACTCATCCCTGCCTGTCGACCCGTTCCGACACCTTGAGAACTGAGGCATCGAAGACCTCAACGATTGAATCTGCTACCGACCTGCCATTCAAAACGGGAGAACATGAAGGCCTTCGGAAATGCCCCCCACCCTGCTCAAATCTAGGTGGCTTCGGGACTTCTGGCCCTCCAGGCATTTCCCGCAGTGGTCGATGTCTCCGCATGCTCATCAAGCGCAACCTTGATTTGAGTCATGATTTCCAGAGGCAATCCGAGAAAAGCATGGACTCTATGGAGTCTCCCCCAAGGGTTATCTCATGCAATCTGGAACTTTGCAAAATGGTTGCCTGGTCGTGGTGGCTCTGCTTGGTGCGACAACTATTGCGGTGGCCACCACGCCTGCGGACGATGAGTTGAAGGCGGCTGAAGCGTTACTGAAAAAAGCGCAGGCCGGTGAGAAAGAGATTCAAACGGAGTGGACCTCGCGTGAAATGGCTCGTTCGGCCACCCGCGAGATCGCCAAGTCCGAAGGCATCAAAGTGGACAAGGCCAAGAAGGCCAAGGCGTCTGCGGATCGTGTCGTGGCGGAGATCACTGCGGAAATGAAGGTGGTCCAGACGACGCTCGCGGCAGAAACCGACGAGGCCAAGAAGAAGACGCTGCAGGAGACGATCGTCGAGCTGCAGGATGAAATGAGTGCGGCCAGACAATTTGTCAGCAAGAAAGAGAAAGCCCGTGAAGTGCTCGCCGCCAGTTTCGCCACGGAACAGGGCCTCTTCGAAAAATCCCAGGCGAACCTGGACGCGGTGGGGCGCAAGAAGGCAGTGGGGACACTGATCACGCACGAGGCCAACGTCAAGTTACTGACGTTGCGCTACAAGATGGCCAAAGCCCAGGCGGATCAAGCCGCGGAGACCTGCGCCAAGGCACAGGCGGCGGTTGAGGCTGAGAGCGACGAGGCAAGAGCGGCGGCTCAAAAAGCCAGTGCGGATTGCGCCAAAGCGGCGGAAGCAGCGGCAACCAAATGCCACGCCGCCCATCGCGTGATGGTCGAGGCTGAACTGATCGCGACGCTTGATCGTCATGGCTGGAACGCCATAGAGCGGGACCGGATAGCTGGCGTGGCGAAGAAGAAGGCGGAGCAGGCCCAATCGCTGACCCAGAAAGCCGCGGCCGAAAATGATCCGGCTAAAAAGAAGTCGCTGCAGGAAGCTGCGACCAAGGCCCACACTGAACAGGCTGAAGCCCGGCAAAGAGTGACCCAACTCGACGCCTCCATTGGTCAGGCCGTGGCCGAACGTGCTGCCGTGGTAGCACGACTCCAAGGCGGCCTCGAACCATTGCCTGCCGAACAGTGGGACTATGCGAAGGCGCGACACCTGCTGGTCCGCGCCGGCTTCGGGGGCACCCCGGAGGAAGTGCAGCATCTCTACGAAATGGGCTTGCACAAAGCGGTGGATTACATGGTGGACTACGCGTTCCTGCCCGCTCCCAACGCGCCCTTCGATGCGTTGGCACCTGAGAAACCGGATGCACTCGCGGGATACGCTGGCAAGACGCGCATTCCCGGTGCCGGCGGACGCGTTTCATCGCGCCGACTGACTGAAGTAGCGCAGTTCGACGCGCTACGCCAGTGGTGGATCAAACGCATGGTGGAGTCGCCTCGCCAGCTTCAGGAGAAGCTCACCCTCTTCTGGCACGGCCACTTCGCCACGCAACAGAGCGTGGTCAAGCACGCCTACATCATGTATCAACAGAACCAGCTCTTCCGCGAACACGCCTCGGGAAACTTCGGAGCTTTACTCTACGGCATCGTGCACGACCCGGCGATGCTGCACTTCCTCGATAACAACAAGAACATCAAGGGCAAGCCCAACGAAAACCTGGGCCGCGAGATCCTGGAACTTTTTGCCATGGGCGTGGACCAGGGCTATACGGAAAAGGACATCGTCCAGGCTGCGCGGGCACTGACCGGTTACACCTACGATCACTTCAGCGGTGGTTTCCGTTTCATCCACACCAAGCATGACACGGGCACCAAGACGATCTTTGGCAAGGCCGGTCCGTGGACCGGCGACGATCTGGTCACTTTGATCCTTGAACAACCGGCCACGGCGCAGTTCATCGCCAGCAAACTCTTCAAGTTCTTCGCTTGCCAGGAACCGGCCACCGAGACGGTCGAACGACTTGGTTCGGTCCTGCGTGTGAATGAGTATGAGCTGGCTCCAATGCTGAAGAACATGTTCCTGTCCCAGGAGTTCTACAACCCCCAGGCGTTGGGCACCCAGATCAAGTGTCCAGTCCAGCTGGTGATCGGGATGCTTCGTGACACAGGCGTCAAGCAAGTGACGGACTGCCGCGTGCTGGAACAGGGAATGCGCGAGATGGGACAGGCCTTGTTCGAACCGCCGGACGTGAAGGGATGGCGCTATGGCCGCGAGTGGATCAGCTCCAACCGCATTCTTGTACGCTACAACCGCGTGGCGGAACTGGTGCGCTCCCTGCCGCAGACGGCCAATCGCCAGGGCATCGACGTGGTGACCCTGCTTGACGGCAAGGGCGGCGACTCGCCCGCCGGGATTATCGATCAACTCGCCAAGACCTGTCTCTCCAAACCGTTGGCGGCAGAGAAGCGCAAAACCCTCATCGACTCTCTGCAAGGCCTGCCCCCGCGCGCGCAATGGGCCAAGCAGCGCGACGAGATAAACAAACGACTTCAACAGGCCCTCGTCTTGATGATGAGCACGCCAGAATATCAAATAGGCTGAATCCACAATTCTAACCAAAGGAGACTCGCTATGAATCGCATTATTACACGACGTGACCTGATGAACACCGGGCTGGGCTTGGTGGGCGTCGGCGCGGCTTTACCCAACTTCCTGGTTCGTTCAGCGCTGGCTGGCCCCAAGGCCGAGCAGGATCAACCCATCGTCGTTTCGCTCCTGCTCACAGGTGGCCCCGACGGCCTCTCGCTTGTCCCGCCACACGGTCAAAAGCAATACTACGAACACCGTAAGACCCTGGCGGTAAGCGAAAAAGAAGTGATCAAACTCAATGATGAGATCGGCCTGCACCCGAAGCTCACCACTTTCAAGAAAATGGCAGATCAGGGCTCGATGGCGGTGATCCTGGGTGCCGGTTACCCCAACTTCAACCTCAGCCATTTCACCTCGCGAGACATCTGGGAAGCGGGGGACACGAAGAATCAATCCGGCAAGAAGGGATCTGTCGGCTGGTTGGGGCGTTACCTCGACCAGGCCTGCGGGGAAAGCAAGGGAATCATGAACGTGGCGGTCGGTCCCGGGCGATTTCCCCTGGTCCTCCGCAGCAAGAACCATCCCGGCATCGGCTTCGAGTCGCCTGAATCCTTCCGTTTCGATGGAGTCCTGTCAAAGCGTGGCCAGAGCAGGTATCTCAAACTCAATGAAGGCGTTGACTCGACCATGAAAAAGGCAACGGATGAGGATTTGCAGTTCGTCACGCGGACTGCCGCCAGCGCTAACGATGCCAGCGAGGCAGTCCGCACGGTGGTCGGCGGGTATCGCACCCCCGTCGAATATCCCAATACACAGTTCGGCACCTCAGTGCGTGCTATTGCAGCCCTGATCAACAGTGGCATGCCCACGCGAGCGTATTACGCAGCCCAGGGCATTGCCAAGTTCGGCGGGTACGACACACACGCCGAACAACCGAGACGACTCGACCTGCTGCTGGACGAACTCAATCAAACGATAGGTGCCTTCTACAAGGATCTGGCTCGCCAGAAGAACGACAAGCGAGTCCTGACGTTCACCTTCAGTGAGTTCGGCAGGCGTGCGAACGAGAACTACAGCGGCGGCACGGACCACGGCTTGGCGCAACCGATGTTCCTGTTCGGCCCGGGCGTTAAGCCTGGCATATTCGGCAAGCAACCGAGCCTCGATGACCTCGATGACCGCGGCAATCTCAAGATGCAGGTCGATTTCCGAGGTGTTTATGCCTCGGTCATAGAGAAATGGCTCGGCGTCCCCAGTGAACCGGTATTGGGCAAGAAATACCCGCTTGTGGATTGCGTCGCTTAGACACGCTCTCCATCTCTTCCGCATCTCGACACGATTATCGGGGGGGCGAACCCTGGTGTCGTGATGGCGGCCAACTACGGCTGCGCACCAATAGTGATCGAAAATGTAGCGGCCAAAAAACGGTCCCCGGGATCGGAAGATTCCCTTAACTGCAGACTTCATGGTTCTTAGAGCGCCGCAGGTGACGAACTTGAGCTGCCAGGAGCAACGTTTTCAGGGGGCGGAAATTCCCAGAACCAGGAGCACGTCACAGGACAATCACCGAACTCCCCTGCTCGTCCGCAGGCAAAAGACGGTGCCTCCCTCATCGGGAACGATGATTTCTGCTCCACCATCGCCATCAACATCAGCGATGACCGGGCTGCCAATCCGACGGTCAGATAACCTGACTTGCCAGAGGATGCGGCACTTGCCATTGGATTCTTCGAGGGCAAAGAGAATCCCGTTTCCACCTCCGATTATCGCTTCCATCCGACCATCACCATCAAGATCGACGGTCGCGAAGTCCTGGTCGGAGCGATAGACGCCGCTTGCCATGTCGAAGACCCACGCCTGCTCCATGCTGATAATGATGAGATCGTCAGTTCCGCTGCCATCGGCATCCGCGACGACGAATTGGGCGCCGAATATTCCGCCTTCCTTGGTGATATGATGAATCAGCTCGGGTTCGTGCGTCTCCGGATCCGCGGTGAAGAGATAGAAGTGCATGATCTGGCCGTTGCCGGACGGGTTCCACCCATCCCACAGCGCATAGAATTGCTCCTTCCCGTGCCTGCCCTTGCGCATTAGTTGTCCCACGCCCACGCGGGAGGCAAAGGCGCTGTGCCAGGTGAATAGTTGGGAACACTTTCCCGTCCTGCTGTCGATGCAGTGGATCCCCCGCTCTCGCTGGTTATTCGTTTCGATCAGCAGATGCTTGCGACCGGTTCCGTGGAAGTCCGCTGTATGGATCAATTTCGCCTGGGGCAAGTCGCTGACCTTCCACCGTTCCGAACCCCTGGCATCCTGACAGATGACGTTTGTTCCAGTGGTCAGAATCGTCTCGGCCGTCCCGTCCTGATCGACATCGATGTCGTAGGCCAGAGCCGACGGCGCCATCTCCCCGCCAAGGTCGAACTTCCAGGCGACTCGTGGCGCTTTCTCAAAGCCACCCGCAATCGGCGAGATCCCCGAGCGCGAGGCATCGTGGCGGTAGGTGGGCCAGAGGTCCGGCTCCGCAATGCCGATCGATGCCCCGGTGACGAACGCGAGGAGCATGCCGAGGCCGTAGCAGAGCGTGGTTGGAGAATCCCACCTCGATCTTCCTGCTTTACGATCGATTCTCGGCCGTTCCGGCCTCTTCCTTAGGCACTTCCGGATCCCAAACCTTTTGAATCGCTTCTTCTGCCAACCATCCGCAACTCTCGAATAGACCACCCGATCACTATCGTTGAACTGTGGTCGTTTCGAGTCTTGGATTAACACCATCACTTATTGACGCAACGCCACGTTCTCCCAGGCCACATCCCGTCTGCCTCGGACCCAGCAAATCACGAATTCCGCCATCCATTTCAGCCAGATTCTCATGACTGCCGAGCATCTCAACTATTAATGTGAGAACAATGCTATCAGCGTGCGGCAATTTTCAGGACGGAGAAATCCGGATTTCATGAATCGACCTTCACTATTGCCTGGTGTCCAGCAGGGACATGAAAACCTTGCCGTGTCCAGCCCCGCCCTGAATGCGAATGCGTGATTCTACTCGAGGACGATAGCGGTCTGATACAAAAGTCTGCACGCCATGGTCCATCGCCGTAGTCTTGAATTCGGCATGCCCTTTTTCCAGGTGGACCGCCTGCTTGCGGTAATAGTCGCGAGCGGCGTGGGCGCGAAGGAGCAGCGATTCGCTGGACCAGTTCACCTTCGACACCCCGGCCGCGACGGCATCGGCAAGTTGCTCTTCGGTAAGCCCGGACGATCCGTGGAGGGCGATACCGATGGGGCGACCGGCCAGATCGGAAGCCAGTTCCCGATGCGCGCGAACCGCATCGGGGCTGAATCCGCCCATGTCGCGGTCCAGTCCGTGCTTGGTGCCCACGCCGGGCGCCCACAAAGCGAGGTAGCCCGGGTGACGATCTTCGACCGCGCCGAACAGGGCCCGGGTCGCTTCGATCGAGGTCACTCCGTCATCCACCCCAGCTTCCATTTCCAGGGTCGCCGGCAGGTCATGCTCGTCCGCGAAAGTGCACAGGCTGCTCATCATCTCGATATTCTCTTCGAGGCTGAGATCCGAGGAATCCAGGGAAATGCTCGACGTGCCGGCCCGCATGGCGTGGCGCAGGATGGAAAGTGTTTCCGGCCCCTTGATGTGATCGGTGTGGAATGCCACCGGGACCTCGCGAAAACCATCCGAATCGGCGAGCGTACGTAGATCAGCAAGATAGCGGTTGACGCCGAGCAGGGGGTCGCCGGCGCCGAAGCTGTGTCCGGTCAATTGCCAGAGGCTGGCTTCAATGATGATCGGGGCATCGCAGGCTTGAGCCGCGAGCAGGGCGTCGGTGCAGGCCGCAGGACTGTCCGCGTTCACCGCGAGAATGGCGTAGCGGTGCTCCACCGCGTGAGCGTAAAGAGTTCGGGCCTGTTCCGGGATGAGAAGCATGTCAATCTCCGGGCCGGATGCAGACCTTCAACGCTTCTCCGGTTTCCATCAGAGGAAACGCCTCCTCAATCCGCTCCAGGGGGAGGTGGTGGGTGACAATCTTATCGGCAGGGAAGCGACCGCTCTGCAGCAGGGCCTGAGCCGCCTGGAAGTCGCTCATCTTTTCCGAGTAAGAGCCGGTGACCACGCATTCCTTGTAGTGCAGGTGATTAGTATTGAGGGTAGCCGAGGGATTCGATTTCGGCAGGCCTCCGAAGAACTCGATACGCGCCGCCTTGCCCGCGATCTCCAGCGCGTCGGCCTGGGCCGAGGCCACGCTGCAGGCCACAATGACCACGTCTGCACCGAGACCGCCGGTGAGATCCTGCATCTTCTCCAGATGTGATCCGTCCTGCGCCACACGAACGACACCGTCTACGTCAAAACCTGAGGCCCTGTCGAGGCGTTGTTGAGAAACGTCCAGCATCCACACCCGCTGCGCACCCTGCAGACGCGACACCACCGCGTGCATGACCCCGATGGGCCCGGCCCCGATGATCGCCACCGTGTCTTCCAGCCCGATGTTCAGGCGGGAGGCATGGGCGTTGATGACGCAGCCAAGCGGTTCGGCCAATCCCATCTGGTCGTCAGGCAGGTCGTTCTCAACCCTGAACAGGGACCCGTTGCGCACATAGGGAGCGGGCACCCTGACGTAGGGGGCAAAGGCCCCGTCATAATGATAGGCCATGGTAGTGCGGGACAGGCACAGGTTCGAGCGTCCCCTCTTGCAGTAGCGGCACTCCCCGCAGGGGAGGACGATGTACTGCACGACACGGTCACCGACCTTGACGTTCGCATCTGCGCCCGAGCGGGATTCGACCACCGTCCCGCAGAACTCGTGACCGAGAACACGCGGTGGCTGGATTTTCTTGTCTCCGTTCCGGTAGGTGCGGCGATCGGTTCCGCACACGTTGCAGGCTCCAACCTTCAACAGGACCTCACCATCTTCCAGCGACGGAACGGCTATCTCTTGGACCGGAAGCTGTTCCTTGCCCAGGTAGACTGCTGCTTTCATGTCAACTCAACGGAGGCTGAAACAACCGGACCCAAAGCCAACAGCCGCCAAGGGCAAGAGTAGCCGAATCCTCCATTAGCGCAAGGTCCCGGGACACTCCCGAACTGAAATCCGGCGCTTGTGCTCTTCGCCCTCGTCCAATTGCGCTCCTACAATCAAATCGTTCTTTCAGAACAGTTCCGCTGAGTGTATGCCTACACTGTCTCAAGCGCGATTTCTCGCTACCTCAATTCTGTTTCCTCCATCAAGCAGGCCATGCCCGACCGGCAGATCCCGTGGGTGATCGCTAAAGAGAGATACGTAATGAAAAAAGTTCTGTTCTCTGTCGCTCTGGCTGTGTTGATCCCGGCCGCACTGATCTCGTGCCGAAAGTCATCCTCCGGGGGGCAGGGAGACGGACCCAGAGTTGCCTATTCTTCCGTTGGAGACCCAAACCCGTGGTTCCTGGCATTCTCTGCTGAACTCGAGAAAGAGGCCAAGAAGAGAGGTTTTAATTTCCGTGTGACCCATGCGCAGGCGAGGCTTGAAAAACAGATTGCTGATGTTGAGGACATTGTTGCGCTGAAACCGGATTACCTGATTCTTGGCCCGATAGACCGGGAGGGCTCGGCAGACGCGTTGCGTATTGCCAAGAAAGCCGGCGTCCCGGTCATTGTGGTGAACCGGGACATCAAAGGTGTTGTCGGCGAGGATTATGTAACCAAGATCTATTCGGATTTTGAATGGATCGGCCAAAGAATGGCCGAAGCCGTTCATGATGCGTTTCCGGCGGACACGAAGGAAATCCGGGTTGTTGAACTACACGGAACTCCTGGCGGTGGTAATACGATCGGGATGAGCAAGGGCCTCAGAAACAAGATGGAGGACTATCCGAAGATGAAAATAGTTGCATCTCAGCTGGGCGATTTCAACCGGGCCACCGCCATGAAGGCCATGGAGAACATCATCCAATCGGGCGTGAAATTCGACGCGATTGTCGGGCATTTCGACGAAGAAGCCATTGGCGCAATCCAGGCCCTGATGGCCGCCGGTCGGGTGGCGGGCACCGATCACGCCAGGGGCGAGATTATCGTTGTCGGAAACGGCGGGACGGAAGACGGGTTGAGAGCCGTCCAGGCGGGGCATTATCACACCATCGTTTCCGTTACGCCCTACTATGCCGATCAGGTGTTTGATGCCATCGAAGCCCATGCGAAGGGCGAGAAACTCCCCGGGTATATCCGCGTTGAAGACATCGTCATAGACAAGGACAATGTTGCCGAGCACATGGCGAGTGGGTTCTAGCAGGCTGACCTGTGGGCAGAGATGACTTCACAGCTTTCGCAAGAAGACCCCCTGCTGGAAATGAGGGGGATCTGCAAGTCGTTCCCCGGCGTGATGGCCCTCCAGGATGTCTGCTTGTCTGTCAGGCGGGGTGAAGTGCATGCTCTTATGGGCGAAAACGGGGCGGGCAAATCAACCCTCGTCAAGGTTCTAACCGGCATCCATCAAAAGGATGCCGGCGAGATCCTTTTTTGCGGAAAGCGTATCTCCCCCGCAAATGCCGCCCAGGCGCAGCACACTGGGATCAGCACGATCTACCAGGAACTGAACCTGGTTCCCTTCCTCAGTGTCAGCGAGAACATCTTCATCGGCAGGGAGCCCAGGAAGAATGGTTTGATTGACTGGAACACGATCAAGTGTCGCGCAAAAGAAATCCTGGCAGGCATGGGGCTCGACAAGGTCAACGTGGAGGAACCGCTTTTCAGACAGAGTGTTGCTGTTCAGCAGATGGTGGCCATTGCCAGGGCCGTTTCCATTGAAGCCAGGCTCCTCGTAATGGATGAGCCTACCTCATCTCTCAGCGAAAAGGAGGTGAACACGCTCTTCGAGGTCATCCACAAGCTCAAGAGACAGGACATCGCCGTCATCTTCATCAGTCACAAACTGGACGAAGTGTTCGAGATCTGTGACAAGGCAACAATCCTGCGGGACGGGCGCCTGGTCGGGGAATACTCCATTGAAGACCTTACGAAGCTTCAGCTGGTTTCACTGATGATCGGGCGTGATACGGAGCCCGCCCTGGAGAGGAAGAAGACGGTCGCGAGCGAACTGGATGATCAGCAGGCTGTATTATTGAGAGCCACCGGTCTTTCCCGAGGGCACAGAACCAGGGAGATCAGTATCGATATCAAGACGGGCGAGATCCTGGGAGTCGCCGGACTGCTTGGAGCCGGGCGAACGGAGCTTGCCAGAATTCTTTTCGGCGAGGACGGGCAGGACGCGGGCCAAATGGAGGTCAAGGGCAGGAACGTATCGCTGAAGAACCCCAGGGATGCGATCCGTCTTGGATTCGGTTTCTGCTCCGAGGACCGCAAGGACGAGGGACTCTTCCCCAATATGTCCATCATGGATAACATGACCATGGCGATCCTGCCGGAACTCAGCCGAGCGGGCGTTCTTTCGAGAAAGGCGCAGCGGGAACTCGCGGAAAGATATATCAGCAAGATGCGCATTGCGACGTCCGGCCCCGACCAGTTGATCAGGGAACTGAGCGGAGGCAACCAGCAGAAGGTTCTCCTGGCCCGGTGGCTGTGCAAGAGTCCGGTGTTCATGATTCTTGATGAACCGACCCGGGGGATCGATGTCAGGGGAAAATCAGAGATTGAACTGATCATCAATGAACTGGCGGAGCGTGGAGTGGCCGTCCTGATGATCTCATCGGAGATGGAAGAACTGATCCGCTCCTGCGACAGGATCGCCGTATTGTCCGAGGGCCGAAAGGTCGGAGAGCTCAAGGCCAACGAGATTTCCGAGGAAAGAATGATGCAGATGATGGCCCACGGTCATGACGGGCAGGAGGCTCCATGACAGAGAACACCGATCCGCCTTCTGGTCACAACGCGCCGAAATCTGTCGGAGTGACCGATCTTTTCAGCAAGCACGGGACCCTGTTCTTTTTTATCACCCTGATTTCGCTCAACGCGTTTATCACGCCCAACTTCATCGCGATGGGGACGCTGAACAACACTCTTGTTCAGGTCCTTCCGGTCATGCTCGTGGCATTGGGCATGACGATGGTGATTTCTTCCGGTGGGATCGACATCTCCGTTGGGGCGATCATGGCCATTTCCGGAGCGGTGTCAGCGCGCCTTTATACCTCAGGCCTCGGATTGACCCCGGCACTCCTCTGTGGCGTTGTGGCCGCCTGCCTCTGTGGGTTCCTGAACGGCATCCTGATTGCCAGGTTCAGGATACAGCCGATCATCGTGACACTTGTCGTCATGATCGCAGGGAGGGGACTGGCCCAGATCATCACGGGAAAGCTCTTCACCTCCCTGCTTTTCACGCCGTTTGGAGACTTCGGGAGATTCCGGGTGGCCGGGGTGATTCCTGTCCAGATTGTGATCATGATCCTGGTCATTACCGCCATGCTCTTTGTCGTCCGAAAGACCATCTATGCAAAACAGGTGGAAGCGATCGGGGATAACGAACGGGCAGCCCGGTTGGTTGGAATCAACACAGTATCCGTGACAGTGGGGGTCTATGTCCTGTGCGGTCTGCTTTGCGCCATTGCCGGCAACATGGAAGCAGCCCGGATTAACGGCGTGAACGTCGGAAGTCTGGGACTGCTTATCGAACTGGATGCCATTGCGGCGGTCGCCATCGGAGGGACCTCTTTCTCCGGAGGAAAGGCCAGAATCATGGGCACGGTGCTGGGCGCCATTGTCGTCCAACTCGTGACGATCATGGCAAACATGAATGACATCGCTTTTCACTATTCGCTCATCATCAAGGCCCTCATCGTGGTGATCGCGCTATGGGCACAGGGGAGGAAATGACAGGATGGATGTGAAATCGGAAACCCCAATCAGGAAACTGGACCTCGTGGGACGAATCCAGTCACAGGCCTCGCTGGGAACACTGGTGGCCCTGTGCGTGATCGCGTCATTCTGTTTTCCGGAATTTCCCAGGCAACTGAACCTGACCAATATCGTCAGGCAGATCAGCATGACCGGCCTTGTTTCCATCGGAATGACCTTTGTGATTCTGTCCGGGGGAATTGATCTTTCGGTAGGTTCTACCGCAGCAGCAGCATCGGTCCTCGCAGCCAGGCTGAGCAGAGAGTTTGGCTTGATGGCCGTTGGCGCTCCCATCCTTCTCGGCATCTTCATCGGCGCAGTCAATGGCATGCTCATCACGCGCGCCAGGATTCCACCG
Organism: Akkermansiaceae bacterium UBA7890; assembly: GCA_002501065.1. Lineage (GTDB taxonomy): Bacteria > Verrucomicrobiota > Verrucomicrobiia > Verrucomicrobiales > Akkermansiaceae > Roseibacillus_B. The sequence goes on along the minus strand of DLRK01000118.1, from coordinate 18,481 downwards.
TTCATCGCAACGCTGGCCATGATGCTTGGTGCCAGGGGGCTCGCCTTTATCCTGGCGGGGGGTGAGCCCGTTGGGGCCGATCCGTCATCGTGGTTGTACCAGATCGCAAAAACGGATCTCCTGGGATTTCCCTGTCTCGGCATCATTTTCCTTCTGACGCTTGGCGTCGCTATCGTGGTCGCACGATATACGGGTTTCGGAAGAAGCCTCTATGCCATTGGAGGCAATGAAGAGGCGGCGGTGATGATGGGCCTGAATGTGAACCACAAGAAAATGCTGGTCTACATGATCTGTGGCGGACTGGCTGGAGCAGCCGGCATGCTGTTGACCTCCCGGATTAATTCAGGGCAACCAACCGCTGCCGCCGGATGGGAACTGACCGCCATCGCCGCCGTTGTTATTGGCGGGACCTCCCTGACGGGAGGCCGGGGAAAGATGGGCCACACGCTGTATGGCGTGCTGATCCTTGGCGTAATCTCCAACGTGATCAACTTGGAGGGCACATTGTCATACTGGTATGCCAATCTGATTACCGGGGTGCTTTTACTTGCCGTGGTCCTTCTGCAATCCAGAATTGCGGGAGGACGGATCCGAGACACTTGAACGATCTGAGCGAAGTGTCTCTGCAGGTCCTGAATGATTCAGTTATGCTGACTGGGATAAGGAGGTTATATGAAAATGGTGATTGGCGGTGAGAATGTTGATGCGAGCGATGGGAAAACCAGCGAGGTTTACAATCCGGCAACCAAGGAACTGATCGATACAGTTCCGGAAGCGTCAGGGGATGACGTCAGGAGAGTCCTGGAATATGCGCAGGAAGGCGCGAAAACCTGGTCACAGACCCATCTGCACGAACGGGCCCGTATCCTGACGAAGTTTTCGCAAGTGGTCCAGGAGCACAAAGCCGAGATTGCTCAACTGCTCAGCAGGCAAATGGGCAAGATCATCGGCGAGGCGGAATGGGAGGTGGATTCGGTCACGAATCTGTTCAAGGGGTATTCCGAAAAAGCCTTGCACATGCTGGGTCATTCCATGCCGGTTGGCGCGGAAGCAGGCACTGAAGATGACATCATGTTCACCAGGAGAGAACCGCTCGGCGTTGTCTTCTGCATGATCCCTTTCAACTTCCCCTGTGATCTGTTCGCGCACAAGGTTGCGCCTGCTCTCGTTGCCGGAAATGCCGTTATCCTCAAACCCTCTCCTCAGAACCCTCTGGATTGCATCCGCCTGGTTGAACTCTTGATCGAATGCGGAGTTCCCGGCAAAGCGATTCAGATCGTAACGGGCGACCGGGAGGTGGGAATGGCTCTGGTTTCAAGCCCCTTGATCGATGCGGTGAGCTTCACCGGCAGCACGGCGGTGGGGATCAAGATCTCGCAGGCGGCTGCATCCAATCTGACCCGGGTCTTTCTTGAACTTGGTGGCAATGATCCCTTTATCGTCTTTGAGGATGCGGACTTGGATCGTGCCGTTGAAGAATCAGTTGCTTCCCGCATGCTCAATGCTGGCCAGACCTGCTGTGCCACGAAACGATTCATTGTGCAGAACCCGGTGAAGGAACAGTTCACGGAGAAACTGATTGAGGCGCTGGGGAGATTCAAGGCGGGAGACCCCCTTGACCCGGCGACAACCCTGGGGTGCCTTGTCAGCGAGCAGGCGGCGCAGACCGCCACGGAACAGATTGACAGGACCCTGGAACAGGGAGCGGCATGCCCGCTGCGTGGAGAAATCACCGACAAGACCTTCATGGGCCCAACCGTGCTGACCGATGTCACGCCCAAGATGGATATCGCCACCGACCTGGAAGTGTTTGCCCCGGTGTTTCCCATCATGGGATTTGATACACCGGAGGAAGCAGTGGACATCGCCAACCGTTCCTCCTACGGACTGTCGGGCGGCGTCATATCCGGTAGTGTCCGTACCGAAATGACGGTTGCCTCGCAGTTATTGTGCGGCGGGGTGGTGACCAATGGTTCCGGCCTCTACCGGACACCCTCCATGCCGTTCGGCGGCTTCAAGAAGAGCGGTTCGGCTCGCGAGGGAATATCGGCAACTCTCGAGGAAATGACACAGAGCAAGACCTTCGTGATCAAGGGCGCACTAGGACCATGAGGTCACATTGAACAAAACGTCTCACAGCCAGAAAGATCTCTGACCCGTTTCCAGGCAGCTCTGATTACGCAGCGGGGACCGTTTGATTGTGATGGGCAAGCGCGCTCCAGGCCCTACATTCCCGACGAGATGGTCAGAATGTCGACCGCTTCAAAATTCGGCAATTGCGTGAACACATCCCTCTTTCCTCGACTGCTTGCCGTAGTTTTCCTCGCTGTTCTCGCAGCGTGCAAGGAACGTGTGGAGAACAGCCCCCCGAACCGGAACGCACCCGCCGAGGCATGGTCGACCCCGACCTGGAAACAGGTCACCGACGGCCTGGAGGAATCTCTCCTCTCCACGGTTGTGACTGATCCGGGGAATAGCGAGCCGCATTTCGAGCAACTCGGACCGGAAGCGACCGGCATCGAGTTTCACAACCAGCTCAACCAGGAAAACATAAAGAACTACCTCCTGACCGGCGCAGGGCTGGCAATCGGCGATGTCGACGCAAACGGCTTGCCTGACCTCTTCCTCGTCTCACAGGACGGACCCAACAGGCTTTACCTCCAGGTCTCCCCGTGGCGCTTTGTCGATCGAACAAAAGCAGCCGGAATCCGGGACACGAAGTCCTGGGGCTCCGGCGCGGCCTTCGCTGACCTCGACAACAACGGATGGCTGGATCTCTACGTCTGCAATAAAGGTGCCCACGACGAACTCTACCTCAACCAGGGGAACGGCATATTCAAAGGAGGATTCTTCGGCCGGGGAGATGCAAGTCTGCGGGCACCCACCATGGCGGCGTTTTCGGACTACGACCGCGACGGCGATCTCGACTTTTACCGGACCGAAACGCGTCTGCTCTCCATCAAGGAGATGTTCAAGCACAAGGTGCTCCTCGTGAAAGACGAACAGGGTGTGTGGAAGGCGCACCCCTCGCAAGCAAGCCAGTTTGAAATGATCGATGGTGTCCCCCGGGAACTGGGCACCCGGGATCAGTTGTTCCGCAATGAGGGATTGACTGCCAACGGCATGCCGAAGTTCGTGGAATCGACCCGCCAGGCGGGAATCAGCCTCGCACCTGAGCACGGACTCGCGGCGGTGTGGTGGGACTACGACAACGATCATTGGCCGGACCTCTATGTCTCCAATGATTTCCACACGCCCGACCACCTCTATCGTAACAATCGTGACGGCACCTTCACCGAAGTGACCGGAGAGGCCCTCCCCTACACCTCCTGGAATTCAATGGGCAGCGACTTTGCCGACATTAACAACGACGGGTTCTTCGACTACCTGAGCACCGACATGTCGGCCACCACCCATTTCAAGCAGAAAACCATGATGGGCGCGATGACCGACACCGCCTGGTTCCTCGACAATCTCGAACCACGCCAGTACATGCGCAACACCATGCAGGTTAACGCCGGCAACGGGGAATTCATCGACGTTGCGTTCTTTGCCGGCCTCGACAGCACCGACTGGACCTGGAGCGGCCTGTTTGGGGACCTGGACAACGACGGACTCGAGGACGCGTTTTTTACCAACGGAATCGAGCGTAACGTGCAGGACTCGGACACCAACAACCGCATGTCCGCAGCAAAGGATGCCGGAGCAGGAATTGAGAAACTGCGCGAAATCTTCCTCAGCGGTCCGCGGCTTCCGGAGCGCAACCTCGCATTCCGCAACCGGGGCGGGATGAAATTTGAGAGCGTGGGAGAATCGTGGGGCCTCGGTGACGAAACGGTCAGCCACGGCGCAGTCCTCGCCGATCTCGATCGGGATGGAGACCTTGATGTGGTGGTCAACAACATGAACGACCCGGTGGGCGTCTACCGCAACGACTCCAGCACCCCGGGGGCGACCCTGGTGAGCCTGCGCGGAACCGCGAGCAATCGCTTTGGCCTCGGCGCCCGGATTGAAGTGCAACTCCCGACCGGGGTGACCCTCACCCGGATCATCACCAGCTCGCGCGGATACATGAGCGGATGCGAACCAGTGGCGCATTTTGGGCTCGGCTCTCACCAGTCCATCAAATCGCTCAGGATCGCATGGCCGAGTGGACGCCTCCAGGAGTTTCGCAATCTCAGCGGAGGCCGTCATTACCGGCTGACCGAGCCAAAAGAGGAAGCCGGTCCGGGGACGCTCCCCGAGAGCCCCCCTGCTCTCTTCACCCGGGTTGAGGGCGCATTGGGACTCGATTTTGAACACCACGAGAACCACTATGACGATTTTCGTGCCCAGCCCCTCCTCCCGAACCGCATGTCGAGATTCGGCCCGGCGCTTGCAGCCGGGGATGCAGATGGCGACGGTGACACCGATTTGTTCCTTGGTGGAGCCGCTAACCGTCCGGGAGCACTTTTTGTCCAGGATGGGTCCGGTAAATTTGTAGAGCGCACTCCCGCGGCCATCAAGTCTGATGCCCCTCACGAGGACGTCGATGCCGCTTGGTTCGATGCGGATGGTGACGGCGATCTGGATCTCTATCTCGTCAGCGGAGGCTCAAGCAAACCTGCCGGGGATCCCCACTACCAGGACCGGCTCTATCTGACCAGCGCAGCGGGAGAGCTCATACCCGCCCCGGCAGGAACGTTGCCGGATCATGCGGTCAGTGGCAGTTGCGTGGTGCCGTGCGACTATGACCGCGACGGCGATGTCGACCTGTTCGTCGGAGCACGATTCGTCCCGGCCCGTTACCCGACCCCCCCCCAGAGCGCCCTGTTGAAAAACGACGGCACAGGGAGATTTTCCAGGATCCCGCTCGAATCAGGGATGGTTACCGGGGCTGCGTGGTTCGCTTTCGACGACGATTCGCGACCGGATCTCGCCCTCGCAACCGAGTGGGGTCCGGTGCGCATCTTCAGGAACACTCCGGATGGTTTCGTAGAGCACACTTCTGCAGCGGGCCTCGAAGCCCACACCGGCTGGTGGACCTGCGTCAGCGCCGGGGATATCGATGGGGACGGAGACACCGATCTGCTGGCGGGTAATTTCGGTCTCAACACCAAGTATCACGCCAGCGTCGAGCACCCCGCAACCCTCTTCGCCGCGGACTTTGCAGGTGACGGCCAACTCCAGCTCGTGGAGGCCCACCACAAGGAGGGGCGACTCCTGCCGGTCCGGGGAAGAAGCTGCTCAACCGGTGCCATGCCACACCTCATTCCCCGGGTTCCCAATTATACCGCCTTCGCGAGCAAATCGCTACAGGAGCTTTATACCCCCGAAGCACTCGCGGGCGCCCACCGCCTCGAGGCGAACACCCTTGGCAGCGCCCTCTTCCGCAACATGGGGAATGGTCGCTTCGAAATGGAGCAGCTTCCGGAATTGGCTCAGATGGCTCCGGTCATGGCGATTGCACTCGAGGACCTGGACCGGGACGGCCACCTCGACGCAGTGCTTGCACAGAACTTCAATGCGGCCCAGCGGGAAACGGGACGCATGAATGCGGGCCTCAGCCTCCTCCTGCAGGGTGGAAAAACTGGTGAATTTACCGCACTCTGGCCCCTGGAAAGCGGGATCTCTCTGCGAGCCGACTCGCGCCACCTCGCCATCGTCAATCTGGATGGCGATAAGGATAAAGCCCTGGTTTTTGCGCCAAATAGTGGTCGACCCCAGGTTTTCAGACGGGCGAAACCCGGAAAATAGATCCGGATCTGCCGAAGAAGGCAAAAAACGAAATCTTTAGCCTTCCAATCCGACCCTCCAGCCAGCTAATTTGCCCGTCGATCCTCTTCCACGGCCTTGCGGACAAACAAATCACACCTGCACGCCAGCTTATGAAAAAGTTTCTCATCCCCGTCCTCCTCCTTGTTCCATTTACTGGTGCACACGCCGCCTCATTCATTCTCAGTAATGACACCTTCGGCACTGGAACGAATCCTCTCAACGCCGGGAACGCTAACGTCACCCTCACTACCACGGCAGGCGATCCAACTTCCTCCGGCCATGGCAATGTCGGCTCCGCGGACATTGCGCCCGGTGGCCGGTGGGGCGAAGTGCGCGCTCAGGTCAATAGCCTCGCGATCCCAGCGGAGTCAGCCCCGGGGACCGACACCTTCACCGCGACTCTCGATGTCTACATCCCGTCCACCACGACCTACGCGGCAACCGACCGGCTGGGCGTCATTCTCCGGTGGAACGGTTCCAACGCCAACAACAACCAGGTTTTTCGGACTTGGGACAGTTTTGCTCCAGATACGTGGGAGACCATCACCCTGACCGGGACTCTGCCCGTCAATGGAGGCGACGGGCAACCGTTGACCTCTGTCGTCCCGATTATCAGCTTCGACGACAACCCCGCCGATGCGGCCTCCGGCGTGGCCGCGCACATCGACAATTGGTCCCTCAGTGTTACCGGCGTTCCGGAGCCGGGCACCGGCATCCTTGGTCTTCTGAGTGCGGCCCTGTTTCTGGGTCGCCGTCGGCGCTAGCATATTCCTCCGCTCTCTGAAGAGCGCCTTCGCCCGTAGCATCCTTGCAGGACGGGGGCCTATGGCACTCAGGGTTCTGCAGGTTCACCGCCACCTGCAACCTTTTCTGTCCGGGGAACGGGATTCCTTTGACGTGGCTGCCAGCATACTGCACAGACGGGTAGCCGCGACGTAATCCCCTTTCCCCGGGGGGAATTGTCGACCTCAATCTGTGCCAGACAAATTCACTTCATGAGCAAGCTCCTCACCACCATATTGCTGATCGTTCCAGTTGTCGGCATCCAAGCCGCGACACTCGTCATCGCCGATGAAAACTTCGACTCGGCACCGGAGAGCGATAATGGGCTCAACGCCGGGAATGCCAACGTCTCGGTGACAACAACTGCTGGTGATCCAACCGCCTCCGGACACGGAAACGTCGGCTCAGTCGATATCGAACCAGGGGGTCGTTGGGGCGAAGTGCGCGCCCAGACCCAGAATATCGCAATCCCGGTGCAATCGGTTCCGGGCCTCGACACCTTCACTGCGACTCTCGATGTCTACATCCCGGACGCAACGACCTTCACTGCGACCGACCGGATCGGAATCATCCTCCGGTGGAACGGTTCGAATACGAACAACAACCAGATTTTCCAGGCCTGGGATAGTTTTGCTCCGGACACATGGGAAACCATCACCCTGACCGGGACCCTGCCCCTCAATGGAGGTGACGGGCAACCGCTGAATTCCGTCGTTCCGATTATCAGCTTCGACGACAACCCAGCCGATGCGGCCCCCGGGATCGCCGCCCATGTCGACAATTTCCAACTGAGCGTCACGTCAGCGGACGATGACCCAAACCTGGGCGCGCCTTCCGGACTCGCTTTCGGCGAACTCATCAAGGATGAGGGACCGTTTGTGCGGATCCTGACGCTGAGCAACACCGGAGCCTCCAACCTGCTCACCATCACAGGGGCAACACTCGCAGGAGCAAACCCCGGAACGTTCTCGCTACCCGATGGAGCTTTCCCGTTGCAGATCGCAGCCGGAACGAGCGAAACCATCGAAGTGACTTTTGCGCCAGGGGGCAACCTTGGACTCTACGAGGCAACGATCGATCTCGCGAGCAACGACCAGAACGATCCCTCCGTCATGGTCCCTCTCACCGCCACCCTGATTCCCCCGTTCAGCGGGGGAGAGCTGATCATTAACGGCGATTTCGAACTGGGAGGCCTGGCAGCATGGCGGGACGATGCCCGGTTCAATCATGTCTCCGATCCGGTCCACGCAGGCACAGGCGCCGCGGAGTTCAATCTCGCAGGTGGAGCCCAGTGGGGGGAAGCGCGACTCAACACCACTTCGCCTCCGGCGACCCTCGGTGACTCCCAGGCCCTTGAGATCAGCGAGGAAATGATCGGCAAGAAGTATGAGTATAGTGCCTGGTACTTCCGGCCGGCCGCGGGAGGGATGGCGGAAGACGACACCGTTCGCACTATCCTGCGCTGGAACAAGAGCAACGCCAGCAATCATACCCACGGAACCCTCACGGTGGGACAGATGCCGACCGATACCTGGGTTCAGGTGACAGGATCGGGAGTTATCCCGGAGCTGGGCGGGGACGGACTGCCGACCACTTCGGTGGTGCCGCTCTGGAGCTTCCAGGACGTCGGTTCCAATGCCGTCGGAGGGGAGGTCATGTATATCGACGACGTCAGCTTCAAAATCGAGGAACCCCCTCCGCCTCCAAGGATCAGGATCACCGATGTCTCCCTCGATGGCGAGAATCTCAAGATCAGCTGGGAGAGCGAGGCCGGAACGTCCTACCGACTTCGCAGTGAGACCGATCTCTCCGCTCCGGATCCTGCCACCTGGCCCGTCTTCGACACCTTCGAGGACATTCGGGCCACGCCCCCGATAAACACCGCGTCCATTCCTCTGTCCGTGGACAGTGAACGTTTCTTCGTGATCGAGGGATACCCCACCCCCCCGGACCGGATCTTTTACGATGACTTCGAAAACGGCCAGGGAAACTGGACCACCCTGGTCAATGATGCCAGCGGGAACACCTCGTGGGAGCTCGGCACACCGACCGGTTCCACCGGCCCGCTCACTGGTGCGGATGATTCCGCCAACGCCTGGTGCACCAACCTCGGCGATTACGGAACCGGCTCCGACATCTCACTGCGCTCGCCTGCCATTGACCTCGCTGGATTTGCCGAGCCAAAACTGAGCTTCGTGGCCTTCCGCGATGCAGATGGCTTCGGAGATACGGCCGAGGTGCGCTTCCTCCGTCTCGATGGCACCCAGATCGGACCCTCGGCTCCCCTCGACATGACCTTGTTCGACACCGAATTTACCACCATCGAAATCGCCGTCGATGCGGCGGCCATCGGTGAGACCATCATCATCGAGTTCAACTTCGTCAGTGACGGCAGCGAGGACACCTTCAGCGGTCTTGCGATCGACAATGTCAGCGTGATCTCCAACTAGGTTCTGTCCGCGCTCCTGACCTCCTCAACCATCCGGTAGCCCCGTGGGTCGTATTTCCTGAGTTCCTTGCGGCTGTGATCTGGGCCTGTATCTTTTTCAGTTCGAGACCCTTCGCCACCGGGAATTGAAGATAGACGGTTCAGCCGTGAACGGTGAATTTCTCGTTGGTTCACGTGCGCTTCCCGTCCTTGAAGGTGACGGAATTGGCGGCAACGAGAACATTACTCACCAGGCACAGGACAAGAAGCAGGCCAGCGGGGAGAGCGCGGGCGGCGGTCATGCCAGGATCTCCTTGAGCAACTCACCGTGAACATTGGTCAGGCGGCGGTTAAGCCCGTTGTGGTAGTAGCTCAGCCTCTCGTGATCGATGCCCAGCAGGTGCAGCACGGTGGCGTGGAAATCATGCCAGGGCACGGGTTTCTCCACCGCCTTGTATCCCACCTCATCGGTGGCCCCATACTTCACCCCCGGCTTCAATCCTGCCCCCGCCATCCAGGCAGTAAAGCCTACCTGGTTGTGATCGCGTCCCGTCCCCACCTGGTTGGACCCGGACTGGGTAAAGGGAGTGCGCCCGAATTCAGAAGTGAAGAGGATCAGGGTGTCATCCAGCATTCCACGCTGGCGCAGGTCCTTGATGAGAGCGGCCACCGGCTGGTCGATGCGGCCCGCTTCCCGGCCGTGATTGCGCCGCATGTCCTCGTGACCGTCCCAGTTGATCCGGGGCGAGCCGAAGGACCCGCCAGAAAAGAGCTGCACGTGACGCACCCCCCGCTCAAGGAGGCGTCGGGCCAGGAGGCAGCTGCGCCCGAAGTCCCGCGTTTCGTCCCGGTTGAAGCCGTACATCTCCCTGGTGGCTTCACTTTCGCTGTCCGTGCCGGTGACCTCGGGAACCGCAAGCTGCATGTTGGCGGCCATCTCATAGCTCGCCATGCGGGCCGCAAAGACATCCTCGGCGCCATGTTCTTCCATGTGTGCCTTGTTCATCTTCTCCAGCAAAAGACGGCTTTCGTGATCCACCCGTTTCTCGATCCTGCGGGCCGGGAAGAGATTACTGATTGCATCACCCTCCCCGCTGGTGCGAAAGGGCACTCCCTGGTGCACCGCGGGCAGGAAGCCGTTGGTCCAGTTGCTGGTTGAACCGGCAGGCAATCCCCGCGCATCGGGGAGCACCACGTAGGTGGGCAGACTGTCGGTCATGTTTCCCAGTCCATAGGACACCCACGAGCCCATTACCGGAAACCCATTGAGACGAAAACCGCTGCTCTCCTGGAAGGTGGCCGGGGTGTGACTGGAGGACTCGGCCACCATCGAATTGATCACGGACAGTTCGTCCGCCACGGTGGCGATATGCGGGAAGAGCTCCGAAATCCAGAGTCCGCTTTTCCCACGCTGCTTGAATTCCCAGTCATTGGACCGCAGCAGACCCACCTTCCCGAAGAAGACGTCGGGCTTCTCGTCGGTCTGGAGGGACTTCCCATGCAGATCCTTCAAGCGCGGTTTGTAGTCGAAACTGTCCACCTGGCTGAATCCCCCGCACAGGCAGAGGTGAATCACCCGCTTGGCCTTCGGTTGATAGTGGGATTCCTTCGGTTGGGACGCGTAACCGTCCCGAAGAAGGAGCGAGGAGAGAGCTGCCCCGGTCAGTCCCCGCTGGGTCCAGTTGAAGAAGTCCCGCCGGTTCAGCAATTCAGCGTTCAGTTGGTTATGGTTGGAGGCGTTCATGGCAGAGAATCCCGGGCTCAGTTCAGGTAGAGGAATTCATTGGCGTTGAAAAGAACGCGACAGAAGGCGGCCAGGCCGTTTTTCCTGACAAACTCAATGGCCAGGTCGATATCACCCGGAGTCGCGGGCCGTCCAAAGGCCAGTTCATACGCGTGTCCGATCCTCTCCTGTTCCCCGCTCTTATCGGCTTCCAGTCGCCTGGCCATTTTCTCGGACATGCGAATGACAAACGAGGTATTCATCAGGGAAAGGGCGCCCAGGGGCGTGGTCGTCACACTCCGTACCGAAGTTGCGGTAGAGGGGTCGGGGCAATCGAGGGGGGCCAGCAGCAGATGAACATTTCCCCGGGCCCAGGTGCGATAGATACTGCGGCGATTGAACTCAGGACCCTCGGGATCGATCGGGTCGTAGACCCACGATCCCTTGTGCTTGTACATCTTGAAGTCCCGGAAACCCGGCCCGCCGGCCACCGGATTGAGAGCACCGGATACCGTCAGAATGGAATCGCGGATCGACTCGGCCTCCAGTCGCATCGGTGACCGCCTCCAGAGATAGACATTGCCCGCATCCATCTTCCCGGCCTTCGCATTGGCCCGCGAGCTTTGCCGGTAGGCTGCGGATGAAACCATGAGCCGATGCATTTTCTTGAGACTCCATCCCTGGGCCCGGAACTCTGCCGCCAACCAGTCGAGCAGTTCCGGATGAGACGGCGTTCCTCCACTGAAACCCAGATCGTTGGGGGTCTTTACGAGACCCTGTCCAAAGTGGTAGTGCCAGAGACGGTTCATCATGACACGGGCAAAGAGGGGGTTGTCCTCCTGCGCGATCCACTCCGCCAGTTTCCTGCGTCGATCACTCTCCGGAGCATCGGGCTTCAAGCCGAAATCGGAAGGGAGTCCGTTGCGCAGGGACACCAGTCCGCCGGCGGAGACCTCCTCCCCGCGTTCAAATGGACTCCCCCGGAGCAACAGGTGCCGCACCGGCGCACCCTTCGGAGTCACGGCATAGACTTTTTTCTGTCCCTGCTTGCTGATCTCGGCACTCAACCGTGCGATATCCGCCTTCCAATTTTCCCGGGCGGCCTTCTGCCCGGCGGTCAGGGCCGCGATGAGTTCCGCTTCGGTGACGATCCTCACATCCGCGGAAAGCGCGATCTGCTCGGCGGTGAGGGCCCGGTCGTAGAGTTGGGCCCGGTCGATCCGGCCCGCCAGCATGCGTTTGTTCCCGGACGAGTTTCCGTGTCTCATTCCTAGGATGATCTGGTGATTACCGGCTCCATAGGTCTGCACTCCCGTCTTGTAACTCCGGCCGTAGGGACGCCCATTGCGATAGCCGGTGATGGTGCCATCCTCCTGGTAGACAATCGCCATGTGAACGAACTGGGACTGCGCTTCCTTTTCCTCCTCCCCGCCAAAGCTCTCCGTTCGGGTAAAGCCCGAACTTCCTGCCATCCAGCGCCCTGGTTCGCGTTCCCCGAACACGATGGTATCAAAGGGCTCTCCGCCGGTTCCCTGGATTCCGATCACTCCCCCGCCCCTCTGTCCCAGGTTGTCCAGTCTGACCCAGGCCTCCAGGGTGCGGGCCTTGATTGCCTTGGTCAGGGGAGCGGTCAGGACAAACCCGGATTTTCCATCCAGCACCAGGGCCCCGCCTTCCACCCGGGCACTTCCCCTCGCCTCCCCGTGCAGGGCACCGATCTCATCGTGCAGGTCCCGGTCAAAGGACCACCGCGAAACCGGCAACGGCAGGGCCGTCCGGTCCAGCTTGGCATCATCCTTCTTCAGCCCGGCCAGAAGGCGCTTCCGGACAATCGCATCTGCCTCTGCCAGCTTCCGGGACAGCGATTCAATCTCCTTGCGCTTGGCCGCCACATCAATTCCAGCGGGCACGTTGCGATCGCCCCGGTGCACCCCCGCCAGAGCCGATGCCATCTGAAAGTATTCCTTTTGCGAAATCGGATCAAACTTGTGTTCATGGCATCGGGCACAATCCACCGTTAACCCGAGAAAGCTCTGCGCCAGGGTTCCCACAATGTCCGCCATTTCATCCTCCCGCATGATCTTGCGTTGTTTATCCCCCGAGGGTTTGAGGCCGTCAAAGGCCCCACAGACCAGAAAGCCGGTGGCGGCAATCGCACCGGGATTATTCGGCTCAAGGACATCACCCGCGATCTGCCACTTCACGAACTGATCGTAGGGCAGGTCCGCATTCAGGGCATCGATCACCCAGTCGCGGTAAGTCCAAGCATTGGGTCGCAACTGATCGTATTCGAAACCATTGCTCTCGCCGTAACGGGCCACATCCAGCCAATGTCGGGCCCAGTGTTCCCCGTGATGCGGTGAGGCAAGCAGGGCATCCACGTCAGCACCTGCACCAGGCTGCGGGGGCAGGCCGGTCAACCCGTAGTGAAGGCGCCGCCGGATCACCCTTTCACTCGCCTCAGGGGCCGGCGCCAGTCCCATTTCCTCCAGCTTGGCAAGGATGAAGGTATCGATGGGATTGCGAACCCAGTCCTTCTTCTTCACCCCGGGCAGGGGCGGCCGGACCACTTTCTGCAATGACCACCAATCCTCGCCCGCACGCTCCTCGCCGGGGAGGGTTCCCGTCAGGCTGAGCACCACCGCCATCAGAAGCAATCCTCTCTGAAAATTCATCATCAAGGGAGTGTTCACCCCTCCAATTCTCATGGCAAGGCAAAGGCTCGTCCTCACCCCAAGAGATCACAGTTTCCTGCACCGGAAGAGGTGAATATTCGAGCCAGTCAGTACAAGCACGGAGTAATCAGGGATGCCCCTCCTCAACGCCCGTTGCCTTAGCGACAGCAGGGTTCTCCATGTCCCGCGTGATCCGCAGAATAAGTCGGATGGGCCGGAGCCTCCAGTAAGAGTTCGTCTCTCATCTCCTGCCTGATTCCCGTGCAGTACATATAAAAACATTGCCCTCTCCATTCCAAATCCGGTCAAAGTTTTTAATGTCCCGATCCCGCTGCCTATTCCTCGCGTGCGAGTCGGCATTGGCCTTGCCTTGCCCCGGGCGGGTTCTACTCTCATTCGCTTCCCGGGTCATCCGGACAGCCCACCTCCATGGACCGCCTCTTCGTCGAAAAGAAACCCGAGTTCAACTCCGCTTCCGGTCCCCTCCTTAACGACCTCCAGACCAGCCTGCAATTGAGCGGACTCGAGTCGCTCCGTATCGTGCAACGCTACGATCTTGAGGGACTCGACCCCGCCCAACTCGAGGCCGCCGGCCGCCTCATCCTCTCCGAACCGCAGGTCGACACCATCAGTGGCGAACTGCCGCTCAAGGGCGGCGAACAATGGTTCGCGGTCGAGTATCTTCCCGGCCAGTTCGACCAACGCGCCGATTCGGCGGCCCAGTGCGTGCAGATTCTCACCCAGCAGCAGCGACCTCTCATTGCCTCTGCCCAGGTCATCATTCTCAAGGGATCCCTCGACGAAGATGACCTCTCGCGCATCAAGGAATTCACAATCAATGCCGTCGACTCCCGCGAGTCCCCCCTCCACCCGCCGGAAACCCTCTCCCTCACCACCCCTCCGCCACCGGATGTCGAAATTCTCACCGGTTTCATGGCACGCGACCAATCTGCCCTGGAGGTGCTCCGCCAGGAACTGGGCCTTGCCATGAGCGTGGCCGACCTCGCCTTTTGCCGCGATTACTTTCGTGACGAGGAGAATCGGGATCCCACCATCACGGAGATCCGGATGCTCGACACCTACTGGTCGGATCACTGTCGTCACACCACCTTCCTCACCAGGATCGAAGAGGTGAATTTCGACCCCGGCACCGCGGCCATCGAAGAGAGCTACCGCCTCTATCAGGACGCCCGCGGAAAGGTCTACGACCAGGAGGAACGGCCCGTCACCCTGATGGACATCGCCCTCATGGGCATGAAGGAACTCCGCCAATCTGGCGAACTCTCCAATCTCGAAGTCTCCCGCGAGATCAACGCCGCCAGCATCGTGGTGCCCGTCGACGTGGATGGCCAGGAGGAAGAATGGCTGGTGATGTTCAAGAACGAGACCCACAACCATCCCACCGAGATCGAACCCTTCGGCGGGGCCGCCACCTGCCTGGGCGGCGCCATCCGCGACCCCCTCTCGGGCCGCTCCTACGTCTACCAGGCCATGCGGGTGACCGGGGCCGGTGATCCGCGGGTTCCCTTTGAGCAAACCCTCCCGGGCAAACTCCCCCAGCGCAAGATCTGCCAGATCGCGGCCCAGGGATACAGTTCCTACGGCAACCAGATTGGCCTTCCCACCGGGCAGGTCTCGGAGATCTACCATCCCGGCTACGTGGCCAAACGGATGGAGGTCGGTGCCGTCATCGCGGCTGCGCCTCGTGTGAACGTCTTTCGGGGCGATCCGGCCACCGGCGACGCTATCCTCCTCATCGGTGGTCGCACCGGTCGGGACGGCGTGGGCGGAGCGACAGGCTCCTCCAAGCAACACACCGACACCGCCCTCGAGAACAGCGCCGAGGTGCAGAAGGGCGACGCGCCCACCGAACGCAAGATCCAGCGCCTCTTCCGCAATCCGGAGTTCGCGAAGCGTATCAAGGTCTGCAATGACTTCGGGGCCGGAGGAGTCTCGGTCGCCATCGGAGAACTTGCGGACAGTCTCGAGATCGACCTCGACAAGGTTCCCAAGAAATACGACGGCCTGGACGGAACAGAGCTGGCCATTTCCGAGTCACAGGAGCGCATGGCCGTTCTGGTCGAGGCTACTGACATCGACTTCTTCATTGCCGAGGCGGACAGGGAGAACCTGGAGTGCACACACGTGGCCAGCGTGGCCGATCATGGGCGACTCCGCATCAACTGGCGTGGCAACCCCGTCGTCGATCTCAGCCGCGCTTTCCTCGACACCAACGGCGTGCAGGGGAGCGGGAGAATCCAGGTCAGCGCCCCCTCCGCTGACGGACCACTCGGGAATGCTCTCGAAACCCTTCCCGATCCGGGCAATCTCAGGGAAAAGTTCACCACCATCCTCTCCGATCTCAACTCCGCAAGCCAGAAGGGACTGGGAGAAATGTTCGATGGTTCGGTGGGCGCAGGGACGGTTCTCTGGCCCTTCGGGGGAGCCCGGCAGATGACTCCACCTGACGCCATGGCAGCCAAGATTCCCCTGCTGGAGGGCGAGACCGATACCTGCACCCTCATGAGCTGGGGATTCAACCCGCGCATCGCGGCGTGGAGCCCCTACCACGGCGCCGTCTATGCCGTTACCGAATCGGTCTGCCGGATTGTCTCCTCCGGCGGCCGTCTTGCCGACATCCGGCTCACCCTGCAGGAGTTCTTCGAGAAACTGCACGACGACCCGCGCCGCTGGGGAAAACCCTTCAGCGCTCTCCTCGGCGCCTATCACGTCCAGAATGCCCTTCGCCTTGCCGCCATTGGTGGCAAGGACAGCATGTCGGGCTCCTTCAACGACCTCGATGTCCCCCCCACCCTCGTCTCCTTCGCGGTGGCCCCGGGCAAAGCCAGCACCACGATTTCCCCGGAATTCAAGCAGGCCGGCAGCATCGTCTCACTCGTCAGTGTCCCGCGCGATGATCATGAGCGTCCAGACTTTGAGGCTCTCCGGCGAATCGCAGATCAGATCCATGCTCTCTCTTCCGATGGCCAAATTCTCGCCATGCACAGCCTGGGCGAAGGGGGACTGGCTGCCGGACTGGTCAAAATGGCTGCTGGCAACGAAATTGGCTTCCGCTCCGGTGAGGCTCTTGATTCTGACGACCTCTTCCGCGAGCGCTATGCCGCCTTCCTCGTGGAATCCCCCGTGCCCCTCGCGGTGGACGGGGCCATAGAGGTGGGGAAAACCTCTTCCGCTCCAGACATTCAAATTGGCAGTGAATCCCTTGCTCTCAAGGACTTGCTCGAAACCTGGCGCGCGCCTCTGGAGGAGATTTACCGCACCCAGGCGGCCTCTCCGCACTCCGCGCTCGAGACCTTCCGCTACACCGGGGGGGGCAACATTGGCCCCCCGGGTAGTGGCGTCACCAGGCCCCTGGCCATCATCCCCGCCTTCCCGGGGACGAATTCGGAATACGATTCCGCCCGCTCCATCCGCAATGCAGGCGGAGAGGCCCAGATCCTCGTCTTCCGCAATCTCACCGCCCAGGCCGTCGACGAATCCCTCCAGGCGCTGGCAGAGGCCATCCAGAGGGCCCAGATTCTTTTCATTCCCGGAGGCTTCAGTGCGGGCGACGAACCTGACGGATCCGGTAAATTCATCGCTACCGTCCTGCGGAGCCCCCTCGTCCGCGATGCCGTGATGGAACTCATCACCGAACGGGACGGACTGATTCTGGGAATCTGTAACGGATTTCAGGCCCTCATCAAGACTGGCCTGGTTCCCTTCGGGGAAATTCGTGATCCCGAACCGGATGCCCCCACCCTCACCTTCAACGACATCGGGCGCCACGTATCCTGCTACGTGACCACCCGCATTGCCTCCAACCTGTCCCCGTGGCTCTCCCAGTGCAGCATCGACGACCTGCACCTCATTCCGGTATCCCATGGTGAAGGGAAATTCTACGCCTCCGAGGATCAGATCCGAGACCTCGCTTCACGGGGACAGATCGCCACCCAGTACTGCGATCCCGGCGGCAATCCCAGCATGGACATACAATACAACCCCAACGGCTCCCTCTTTGCGGTGGAGGGGATCACCAGCCCCTGCGGACGGGTTCTCGGCAAGATGGCTCACACCGAGCGTCGCGGCACCGACATTGCCAGGAATATCCCCGGAGAGAAACACCAGCCCCTCTTTGAAAGCGGAGTGCACTACTTCCAATAGGCCGCAACCGCGCGAAAGGGAGCATCACCCGGGGAACCGGATCTTGGAGCGCAGGCTCCACCTCTCTCCTACCCTCCGTGCGCCTCGATCAACCCGTTCTCCATCCGTAGCACGCAATCGGCCAGCTGATCGGCTTCCCGGCTGCTGTGGGTGACGTGCAGAACGGTAACCGCATGTTCCTTCTGGATCCGCTTGAGAAGAGCCATCATCCCGTCGCGCATGTCTTCGTCGAGAGCCGAGATGGGTTCATCAAGAAGGAGCACGCGCGGCTCCACGGCGAGGGCCCGGCCAAGGGCCACCCGTTGCCTTTCTCCCCCGGAGAGTCCGTCAACGCGACGTTCGAGGAGATGCGCAATGCCCAGTTCCTGCGCCAATCGCGAGACAGATTCATTGATATCATCCTTTGCTCTCCTGCGCACCCGGAGCCCGAAACCAATCTGTTCACCTACCGTCATGGTGGGGAAAAGAGCCCCGTCCTGGGGGACATAGCCGATGTTCCGCTCGCCAGGCAGACACTCGGTGACATCCGCTCCAGCCACCAGAACCCGGCCTGCTGACGGTTTGCGCAGACCGCAGATGATTTCCACCACGGTCGTCTTCCCGCAACCGGTGGGCCCCATCAGGACCGCGTAGTCCCCATCCGAAACTGCACAGTTCACGCCCGCAAGCGAAAAACCATCCACCCGCCACGAGACGTTCTGAAGTTCAATCATCGTTCAAGCTAACTACCAGCGTTCCCCCACCAGGCGCATGGACACCAGGACCACCATGGCAAAGAAGACCATCAACAGGCTCACCGCGATCGCTCCTTCCAGGTTGCCCACGCTGAGCTCAAGCCAGACCGTGGTGGGAAGGACCTCCGTCTTCATCCGGGTCGCTCCCGCAAAAACGAGCACCGGACCGAACTCCCCGAGACTGCGGGCCCACGCCACACTGGCGGCCGCTACCATT
>DLRK01000126.1:517-21290 GCA_002501065.1 Akkermansiaceae bacterium UBA7890 | reverse complement strand
ATGTGGATGGCCGGCGGCGGCATCAAGGGCGGCACCATCATCGGCGCCTCTGACGAGGACGGCATGAACCCGGCCGAACATCCTGTGAAGCCCTTTGATCTCCACGCCACCGTCTGCCATGCCCTCGGGATTGATCTCAACCGGGAAACCATCACCCAGCAGGGTAGGCCGATGCGTTTATTGCGGAAAGATGGACAGCCTATCCGGGAACTGTTCGTATAAAGCACCGTGCCATACGCAGTTCTTTCTCTCCTCGCTTTCCTCCCGGTCGCCACCCTCCTGCCGGTGGCGGTTGCACAACAGCCGGCGGCCGCGGAACGCGGTTCGATCGTTGAAGACCGGGCCGCCCGAAAGCTCCTGCAGGCCGGGGATGCCCGCCTGGAGGTGGGTGAAAACGAGAAGGCTCTCGAGATCTGGAAATCCGTCATCGAGCGCTATCCGCGCAGCCCGGTCCGCTTCGAGGCGCACCTTCGCCTCGCCGATCATCTCCTGAAGGAACTCCGCCAGTTCGACAAGGCCCGGGCCCACTACCAGGCGGCTGCCCGGGAGACCAATCCCGACGACAAACTGCGGGCCTACGCCTTCCTGAACACGGGCACCTGCTACTACGAAGCGGGCCGCTACGGGAACTGCTTCAAGATCATGCGGCAGGTGATCGAGAACTTCCCCGCTTCTTCCGAGGTTAATGAAGCCTACTATTACATCGGGCTGGGCCACTTCAAACAGGGGCATTACAGCCGCGCAATCGAAGCCCTCGAGAAGGTGGGCACCGCCCTTTCCGACAACGATGCCAGGATCGAAAAAGTGGAGGCCGGCAAACGCCTCTTCATCAAGATCGATGACAGGGACTTCGCCATCCTGGAACCGGGAGAGCAGGTCGAAGTGATCTGCCAGACGAAGACGGGGGACCGGGAAAAGGTTCTCTGTGATACTGTCGGACGGAATGCCAAGATCACTTTGGGCAGCATTGTGACACAGCTTGGAAGCCCCGAACCCGGCAACGGCATTCTGGAGGTGCGGGGTGGAGACCTCATCACAGTCACCTACCTCGACAGGCACACCACCGACAAGGGCACCAACGAGCAGCGCCTCAAGGAAGTTCTGGTGGTAGGGAACGGCATCGCCCGCATCGCGGATGGAACCTACCAGCACGACCTTCAGGCGGCGGTCCTGGGCAAGCGCCTCCACCTCCAGGTCTCTGATGCCGACCACGACCTCACCCCGCAGGCCGACCGCCTGGCGGCCACCGTGCACGTCTACAGCCGCAAGACTGCAGATGAAATCGACGAGGAGATCGCGGAGCGGGTCGCCAACGGCGAACTGGAAGAAGCCCCCGAGGATGGGACCCTCAAGGACCTGATCGATCCGCTCAAACTGGTGCGTTCGCTTCCGGTTCAACTGCGTGAGAGTGCTGAAAACGGGGTTTTTCGCCTTGCCGTCCCCCTGCAACCGGGGAGCGGAGTAGCCGACGCCCTCCATGCCGATCCCGGACAGGTGGTGCGACTGGTCTACCTCGACAAGCGGCACCTCGGCGAGGACTCCCTCACCCGCACTGCTGAGGCCCGGGTGATCGAGGGCAACCTGGGAGAGATGCGAGTGACCCGCACCGAGATTTCCGACGAGGAACTGCAACTCAAGACCAGGCTCCGCACCGCCACAGCCCTTACCCAGGTGGGCAACCACTACAAGGAATTCGGCCTGAAGGAAAAGGCTGACCTCAAGTATGGCGAGGCCCTCATCGTGTGCGAGGGCATTCTGGAGGAGGCCCGAAAGGCCGGCGGCAAACTCCTTGAGGAAACCTACGTCCAGCTCTGGCGGATCTACTTCGCAATGGACGAGCTCAACCTCGCTCTCGCCATGAGCCGGCGCCTGCAGACCGAGTTTCCCACCAGCGCCTTCGTCGACGAGGCCATGCTGCAGCAGGCTCACGTGGAGCGGAAACGCGGGAACTTTTCCCGGGCCATCGGACTCTATTCCTCCATCGCGAAACTTCCCAATAGCAGCCTGCGCGGCGAGGGGCAGTTCTTCGTGGGCGAGTGCTACGAGGAGATGGCTCTCAAGTCCACTGCCGAGCAGGCCTCGAGGCTCTTCGAGAAGGCTTTCCTCGCCTACCAGGCTGTCTACGAAAACTTCCCGGAATCTGGCCGCATCGGTGACGCGGTGGCCAAGATGGCGGCCTTCTACTATCAGAAGGAAGACTACGCCCGGGCCGTCGACGTCTTTGAAAACGTGCTTGCCGACTACCCCGACGCCAACTTCCTCGATGTCATTCTCTTCAACTATGGCCGCTGCCTCTACAAGCTGGGCCGGAGGCAGGAAGCGCGTCGCCGTTTCGACCAGTTGATCAACGACTTTCCTGAAAGCGAAATTGCCCCGGAAGCCAAGAAGATTGTCGATGCCCTGAAGAAAGCTGCTGCCCCTGCACCGGCAGAGTAGTGGCTGCGCAATCACGATTATTGAGTAGAAAACTTTTCACCTTGAAAACGTCAATCCTGTCCGCCCTCGTCCTCGCCCTGCTCGCGAGTGTACCCCCCGCCGCCGGTCAGGATCGAGCGGCCCACCTGGAAGCCCGCCTCAAGGAAACCGCGGAATCCTCACCTGCGGCCGCCCGGATGATGCTCGATCTCATCGGGATCTACGAGGAAGACGAGAAGCTCTTCGGAGTCATCCGGACTGCAGGGAAGTTCTCCCGGGCGCAAACCAAGCATCCCGAACGTCCCGCAGTGATGGTCAAGCTCATCGAAGGCTACGCCATGACAGGTCGCCACAGCGACGTGGTCACCACGGGGCGCCAGTTCCGGGAGATGTTTCCCGGCCATGCGCTCACCCTCGAGGTGCGCAGATATATGGCTACCACCTACGAGCGGACCGGCCGCCCCCTGCAGGCGGCCCGTGAACTTGATGCCAATTGGCGCCAGGGAGGAGTGGTCCCCGAGGGGGTGCGGGCGCTCAAGCTGTTCCAAACCGCCAAGAATGCAGACGGCTTCCGCGAAGCCGCCGCCCTGGCCAAGGGCATGGTGGACAAGTTGCCCGTTGACACGGTCCTGACCGGCTGTGGCCTGATTGGGCTGGAAATGGCGAACCAGGCCGGACTCTGGGCCGAGGGACTGGCCCTCGCAAAGGTGCTCCTGCGACGCAACGCTCCCCTCATCGGGCTGGAAAAGCACCAGCTCTGGTCCTACACGGCCAACTTCGAGACACGGCTTGGACAGCACATCAACGCGGTGGCGTCCCACCGGAAGGCGCACGGCAACGTCACCCATCAACCCCACAACACCCTCATCGACGCTCTCATCCGGGCCAAGAGTCCACCTGCCGAGGTGGAAAGGGAGGTCCGCAATTACATGGCGGCCTATCCCACTGCGAACGACCGCTACCAGCAACTGGCCAAGGCCGCCTCCACCCATGCAGAAACCGGGAACCTGCCCCGGGCCCTGAAACTGGGGGCTGAACTGATGGCCATTCCCGGGATGAGTGGCGAAATCGCGCAGGCAGTCGTCAACTGGTGCGGAGAAAACCACAGCCGGGCCGGACAAGTCCTCCTGCAGGCGCTTCGTGCCAATTCAAGGCACGCCGGCCAGATCCGTGCCGTCCTGGCCCTGGATCTCTATGACGCACGCATGATGGCCGGCGACAAGGCGCGGGCGATGGCCCGGCAGTATTTCGCCAACACCCCTACCGAAGACACCTGGGCGGAATACACCATTGCCTACCTCCTGCGAACGGCCCCCGATGAGGCCGCCTTCAGGTCAGACATGGATCTCATCCTGAAATGCGCACGGAAACACATCCACCTCCAGGGTTTCCAGGAGCGCGTCTCGAACGTAACCCTCAAGGACACCAAGCACAACCGGGCCTGGCAGACGGCCCGCAAGGCCTTTCACAACGAAGCCAGCACCCGATTGTGGGGACAGGTCTGGGAACGCGGTGGGAAGTCGGGACAGGCCTGCAAACAACTCCTCCAGCAGAAACAGGACCCCAAGGTGCGCCACCTGCTCCTGAGCCGACTGGCCTACAACTATCTCCATCACTTCGGGGGCAGTGCCCAGAAAAAGGCCGCCGGGCATTACCGCCAACTCTGCTCCGAGTTCCCCAGGGACTACGCAGGAGCCCAGAAGTGGCTGGAAGCCGCTTCCTACAGTGACCAGGCCAAGGAGATGAAGGTGGCCGCCGCACGACACATCCTCACCTTTTCTCCGCAGGCGACCCATTGGGAGACCTGGCTGCGGGTGATCGACGTGCGCGATCCCGCCATCATCCGGAAGGCCCTGCCGTGGATCACAAAGGTCACCCCCCTCAGCTCCAACCCCCTGTATTACACCACCCGCATCGGTGACATCCTGTGGGAAATTGACATGAAGAAGGAGGCCGTCAACTGGTGGCGCAGCCGCATGGACATTGACCCTGATCATCAGGAATGCGTCAGCTGTGCGGAGCGGGTGGCCGCCAGGATGGAACCCGCACAGGCCGTTGCCTTCCTGCAACAGCGTCAGTCATCCGCGAACTACCATCCGGGCACCTATTCCGGTTCCCTGGCCGACCTCGCCTTCCGGGCGGATGACCTGCGCAAGGTGGACCTTGTCATGAAACAGGCCATCGCCCAGCAGGCGAAGCATCCCTTCCGCAAGCACCGCCTCGGCGAATGGTCGGCCCGTGGCTGGCTGGAAACTGCGCGCGCTTCCAAGGAGTGGGATGCCGCCAGGAAGACGCAGGTTTATCGCATCGTAAGGAATCTCGATCTCCCACGGGTGAGCACCGAGGCGGCCCTCGAACTCCTTGCCAACACCCCCAGGGGCATGAACCGCCTCCGTGAAATCTACCGCGTCATTCTCTTTTCCAACCAGCACCACGAAAGCTGGCGCCGCATCTACCCCTACGCCCAGGGTGCCATCGCACGGGGAGACCATCAGATGGGATCCACCGTCCTCAACGGCCTGATCCACATCATCCGCGGAGTGGGGGAAAAGGAATTGAATGACGCACGCACCCTCCTGCGCAAGGCCTACGGCAAGATGGGAAGCCTGAGCGCGGACATCCCGGAAAACAGCCCCATCGCGCCGCTCCTTCAGATCATTCTGCACCTGCGGCTGGGCGAAGATGAACTTGCGGAACAGGCCTACTACCGGAACAGACAGCTCTTCGACAAGAACCAGGCTGACCTGCCGGTCGAACTCATCCTCTTCGGGGCGAAGACCCACATCAGCCAGGGAACGGAAGACGATCACCTGCGCGCCGAGGACATCCTGCGCGGATGGCTTATCAGGAATGGTGAATCGGGAAGCGTGGAAGTCCGGGACAAGGCTCGTATACAGCTCCTCCTCGCCCGCAATTACCAGCACTCTCAACAGTACGACGTTGCCCGCGCGGAGTTCACCACCGTTCTCAACCACTACCGGGATCAACCCGAATCCGTGGAGGCCAGGTTCGGCATCGGGGAGACCTTCATGGCACAGAAGGTCTACGATCAGGCGGAGGAAATATTCACCGAACTCTCCGAGAACCCCAACCCGCGGGTCAACATCCGCGCCGAGTTCCTGCTCGGTGTTCTTGAGATCAGGCAGGAAAACAACGTGGAGGCCCGCAGGATCTTCCTCTCCGTGCTGGAGCGCACTCCGAACGCCGAGCTCGCCAACGAAACCCTCTTCAACCTGGCGGAGGTCTACGGAATCGAACAACGCTACCTCACCCAGCTGGAAACCCTGCGCACGGTGGGTCGACTCGGCCGGGAATCGAAACTCTGGCACACCCCGGGCAAGGCTCTCTCTGTCGTGGTCCAGGATACAGATCTGGGAATCAGTCGCGGAGAAACCCGCATCCCGGTGGTCGTGCGCACCGATCCCGGCGGGGATGCGGAAGAGTCCTTCCTCGTCAGCGGCGGCGCCGGAAAGGGTATTTTCCTGTCCGATCTTCCCACCGCCCTGGGGGTGGCCCAGGCCGGGAGCGGAACCCTTGAGGTTACCGGGGGAGACACCATCACGGTCGACTACCCGGCCGAGTTCAAGAAGGAGTTCCAGTTCGAGTTCCTCAGTGCCACCCGTCTCAAGGTGGCCTCCGACGGCAGCCTTGCGGTAGCCAGCAGCGAGATTCTCGACGAGGAGGACGAATCCTTCACCGAAGCCCTGCAACGAAAGGACCTGGAGGTCGTTGAGAACCAGGGCAAGGCCCATCAGCGTCCCCGCGACCAGATCAAACCCGGCAATCTCATCTACACCCAGGTGAAGGATGGCGACCGCGACCTGACCACGGAACCGGATGGAGTGCCCATCGTTCTGAAAGCCTCCAGCGGCGACCAGGTAGAGATGAAAATCCCGGAAGAAAGCCAGCACGGTGGTATCTTCAGCGCCACCGTGCCCACCGGGGAACTTCCCGCCGGGGCACGGGCCAGTGACTCAGCCCTCGACCACAACGCGCTGATGGCCATCGACCACAGCAAGGACACTGCATGGCGCAGTGAACCAGACGGCGCCGCCCCCAAGACACTGTCCATCGACCTGAAGGAGCTTCGGGAGGTCGACACTATCTCCCTCATGTCACCGGATGCCGAAAGGGAGGCCCCCGTGCGCCTGCACCTTCGCGGAAGCCACGATGGACGTTTCTGGTACACCCTGGCCCGCTTTCCAACCCCGGAGCAGGATCCTCCCATCACCTTCGGGGAGGGGGAAATGACCATGCGCCTCTACAAGACCGGAAAGGCCAAGCTGCGTCCAAGTTACAGCTGGAAGGACATCGTCAGCCTCGTCGAGAAGACCAAACCTGACCTTGAGGAAAACGTCACCCGGCTCTCCTGGTCACCACCGGGAGAGGGTGAGGACGCGTTCTTCCTCGTCTGGTCCGGCAGGTTCTTCCAGGAGAGGGACGGGGGGATGCGTTTCTCGGTGACCGGTCAGCACACCGGTCTCATGATCGATGGCCGCCTTGAATTGCCCATGGGTGAGGGTGGCCGGGAAGCGGATATCTACGCCAGGGCGGGAGTCCACACCATTACCGTTGTCTCCATCGTCTCGGCCGGAGGGGAAGCGGGAAGCGCCACCCGGGCCCGGGACAATGCCCGGACTGCCAGCGTAACTCTCCGCAATTTCAATGAACAGGACTTCGACCTGAACCGGGCTGCGGACTTCCCCCGGATCGAGGGACCGCTCGAAGGCCTCATCACCCAGCAGGAGAATGTCTGGAGACTGTCCCTTCCCTCCCACGAGATGCGCTTTCTTGAATACGAAATTCTCGAGTACCGGGGGGAAGCCGTCGCCGTCAATCATGTCGAGGTAAGGGGTGGAGCAACCCTGCACGTGCCCCCGGAGCAGGATGTCCTCCAACTGGCCGGGAATGACATTCTTGAGCTGGCCCCCGGTGACACGGTGGAGGTTTCCTACCTCGACGAGATCACCGCGGGTGGTGCCCAGCGCAACAAGCTTCTCACTGCCCGCCTGACCGCCACCTACCACAACGGAGGAATCACGCCTATCAGCTACGATTTCATTCGCGGTGGGGACGGATCGGTCAGCGGAGCGCGCAAGGAACTCCTGCGGATCGAACCTGGTGAGCGCATCGTGGCCGAAGTGGTCGACTACGACCTGGACACCACCAACGGAAAGGACTCCGTCGAAATGCAGGTCCAGGTCAATGCCAATACGCGCCGCTCCCTGACCGCCACCGAAACCGGGACTTCCACCGGGATCTTCGTGGCCGAAATCGATACTGCCGCCCAGCCCGACGGCGAAAAACTGGTCGTGAAACAGGGTGACAAGATCTACCTCCGCTACAAGGACGAGCAGAACACCTTCCCCGGCCACGCTTCCTACCGCGAGGCGGTGGTCCTTCTCAACGAGCCGACGGAGGCGGTCCTGCAGATCGTTGACAGCGTGAAGGCAGTAGAGGGTGAACGGACCTTTATCCCGGTGGCTGCAACCCGTCCCGCCGACCATGTAAGCAAGATCGACTATCATCTGCCCCTCACGGTGGAAGTCATCGACCCGGACCGGGCCAAGGATTCGCAGAGCACGGTGACCGTGGAGGTGGAAACCACGCAGGGTTCCATCGTGACGGTGGAATGCGTCCTCTCCCGCGGGTTTGCCCCGGCCACCGAGGAGGTTGACCAGGTCGGGAATGCCGCCC
The DNA here is from genome assembly GCA_002501065.1 of Akkermansiaceae bacterium UBA7890. Taxonomy (GTDB): domain Bacteria; phylum Verrucomicrobiota; class Verrucomicrobiia; order Verrucomicrobiales; family Akkermansiaceae; genus Roseibacillus_B. The sequence goes on along the minus strand of DLRK01000126.1, from coordinate 13,178 downwards.
TCTGGGAAGGGCGGTTCGTGGGGCAGATCCCCCTGCTCCTGGGCGACCTCAACAGTGCGACCTCCGTCCCCGCCGATGGCACGGTGGCACGCCCCGGACTGGGGCGCGTCCTGCCGCCACCCACAGAGGAGGATGATCTCCTGGATGAAGGCAGTGAGCGGGAACCTGGTCTCCTCGTCCTCAATGTGAACGGCCAGGACAGGTTCGTGGCCCGCTACCAGGACGAGCGCCGACCCTCCGGCGAAGCCGCAGAACGAGCAGCCCACGCCGAACTCGCCACCGCCGCCGCTCTCCGCCTTACCGACGAGGAATACCAGGAAGACGCGGAGATCGCCCACGTGGGAAAGAAGATCTACCTCTGGCTTGAGGACCCCGACCTCGACGTCTCGGGCGGACGGGACAAGGCCCTGGTCCGGGTCAGGACCGGGACGGGGGAGGACGAAACCCTCGAAGTGGAGGAGACTCTCAGCCATAGCGGGATCTTCAGCGGCTCCTTCCCTCTCAAGTCCTCGAACCAGCCTGTCACGGGCAACTCACAGGGTGAGGTGGAGTGCTTCTTCGGTGACGCCCTTACGGTGGGCTATCTCGACAATGTGATCCACACGGCCGAGGGTGAACCCATCATTACGGTGGACCTTCCCGTCGCAGTGGGCACGGACGGCATCATGTCCGCCTTCAGCAAGGTCTACAAGAACGAGGATCTTGCCATCCAGACCCAGTTTCACATTGCGGAGAGCTACTTTGAACTCTTCAAGAGCCACCTCAAACTGGAGCAGGAGGAAGAGGCCCTGGGCAACCTGGCCCTGGGGCGACGGGTCCTGCGCGAGGTGAAGGAGGACTACCCTCATCCGAGATATGCTCCACGTATTGCCTACCTCCTGGGACAGTTTGCACAGGAGTTGAAGGAATGGGACGAGGCCATCGTGGCCTACAAGTCCATCGTCCGGGGATACCCCGAACACAAGCTGGCTCCGGACGCACAATACAAGCTCGGCCAGTGCTACGAACAGGCCGGCCAACTGGACGAGGCACTTGAGTCCTATGTCACTCTGGCGGCCACTTATCCAAAGAGCCCTCTCATCGCCAATGTCATGCTCCGCATCAACGAGCACTTCTACAACAAGGAGGACTACCCGGTGGCCGCCAGCGTGGGAGTGAAATTCCTGGAGAAGTTTCCCAACCACGAATGGACGCCCAAGATGGGTTTCCGCATCGGCCAGTGCCACTACAAGGACGAGTCCTATGAGAAGGCGGGAACCGCCTTCGACGAGTTCGTCAAGCTCTTCCCGGAAGAGGAACTCACCGCCCAGGCACTCTTCTGGGCAGGAGAAAGCTACCGCATGGACAACGACGTCCCCAATGCCTTCCGGCGTTACAACCGCTGCCGCTGGGACTTCCCCGAATCCGATGCCGCCAAGTATGCCCGCGGACGGCTTGCCCTGCCCGAGATGCTGGCCCAGTTTGAACGCGAAGCGAACCTGAACGACGAATAATCCCTACCCCCATGCCAAACCTCCCCTCTCTGCTTTCTCAATCTGCCGCCTCCGAGGAAACCACCGGGCTGCTGAACAAGGCCATGGAGTTTTTCAGGGACTTCTTCAGCAGCGGTGCGATCGGCATCTTCCTGGAAGGGGGAATCTTCATGTGGCCCATCCTCATCCTTCTCATCCTGGTCCTTGCAGTCGTGATCGAGCGCTATCGCAGTCTCAAGCTGCTGGAAGTCGATTCCAGCAGCTTGCGTGAGGAAGTGACCACCCTGCTCTCCGAGGACAGGGTTGAGGAATCACTCAGCCTCTGTGACAGGTCCCAGGGTCCGGTTCCCGCCGTCCTCTCCAGCGGCCTGCGCAAGTATCTCGTCCTGCGCCGCCTGAAATATGACCAGGCCCAGCTCGAGGAACAGGTCATCAAAAGCATGGAGAACTCCGGGGTGCACATCGTGGCCGCCCTCGAGCGACACCTTCCCCTGCTGGCCACCATTGCCAGTGTGGCGCCCATGCTGGGTTTCCTCGGGACCGTGCAGGGAATGATCGTGGCCTTCGGCGACATCGAGGCCAACGTGGGACAGCAGAACATCGTGCAGGCTGCCGCAGCGGGAATCCGGGTAGCTCTCCTCACCACCGCCTTCGGACTGTGTGTGGGAATCCCCGCCTACATGGCCTTCAACTACTTCACCGGAATCATCAACAACTTCGTCCTGCAGGTGGAGTCCTCCGCAGCGGAACTGATCGAAGTGGTCAGTCTCCATCTGACCCTGAACAAGGAACCGTGAAGCTCCCCCGTCGTCAGCTCCTGATTGATCCTCCGGCTGCCTCCAGTTCGGACATCGCCTTCATTCTCATCATCTTCTTCCTGGTCTGTGCCTCCGTGCAACCTGAAACCGGAATGGCCCAGACCCTGCCACGCACCGAGGAGAAGCAGGACCGCAAGCAGCAGAGCAGGAACCTTGAAGTCTCCATCACCCCCAGCAGCATCGTGCTCAATGGCAGTCCCCTCAATCTGGACGAATTCCGCCGACGTCTCACCGCCGCCCTGCAGGCCAAGAAGCGCCCGGAAGACAAGGTGGTGGTCGTAAAGAGCACCCCGAAAACGCCCTACGACCACTGGATCCGGGTCTCGCAGGCTATCGATGATGCGGGCGGAGTGATCACCCTCGAACTGGAGAGCGAACGAACCATCACCGTGGATTGAAATGAGAATCCAGCAACAACCCATCCCCTCGACTCCGCCGTCTTCCGCAATCACGGCAGCGTCACCATCGGGCGCGGATGAATCTCACCCGTTGCCCAGATGAAGATCGCTCGCCGAAAGATGACTGCCACCGTTCCCTCCTTCGCGATGGGCGACATCGGCTTTCTGCTGCTGATCTTCTTCGTCATCCTGGCCCGCGTGCAGGACGACAGCCACGTGCAATGGGATCCCGCCATTCTTCCCAACCTGGAAGGAGCGGGCGCCGCCCTCGCCAACGTGGCCATCGACAGCGCCTACAAGACCTACCTCAATGGCGAAGAGATCAAGAACGAACTCCTCGGCCCCCGCCTCAACGCCATCCTCGGGGAGACTCCCGCCGGACAGCGCAACGTCTTCCTGAAGGTCCACCGGGAAGCGCAGGCCCAACACTTTGAACCCGTCATTCAAGCCATCGGGGAAGCCGGTGGCGACCTCGTCCACATTCTTGAACCAGAACCGGAACCCGAGTCATGAAAATCCAGCCCGAGAGCAGCGAAGACCCGCCCCAGCCCATGGCGAACCCGAAGAGCGAGTTACGCAACCTGCGGAATAGCAGCAGCGCTACCGTGGCAGAGCTGAAGAGCTTCCTCAAACAACTCCAGGGCAGGTCCCCGCAGGAGATGCTCGGCATCGTTGCGGCCAGCCAGCTCTTCCGCGCCATCTGCATCTCCACCATAATCGTCCTCGCGGGTGGATTAATCCTTACCGCCATCCCCTTCGCAGCAGGTGCCGGCAAGCCCCGGAAGGAAGCACCCTCCGGAAAACCCGGGCCACCCTCCGCGGCGGAACCAGCCATTCCCAGGCCCGCGTCCGACCTGGCCGCTCCTTCTCCCCCCGATCAGGAAGCCAATCCCCTCGTTCCGACCGCCCCGAACCTGTCCAACCTCGGCGTAACAGAGGAAAAGCAGGCCCCTCCCAACAAGAATCCACTGGAGAACGAGAAGGACAACTTCCTCGACGGGCTCGAATGAATCGCTGGAAACAGGTGGGACCCTGGATCCTGCGCCATTGCCGGAGGCCGGTCGCTCTTACCGTCTCCGCCTCCCTTCTCTGGCTCGTCCTCTGGGCCGACGCCCACCTGCTTTTCCACCTCGCACCCCTTAATCACGCCCTCGGATTCGGACTGGCTCTCGCTGTCCCCCTCTGCTGGGCCCGTTACTGGCGTCCCCGTTCGCCGCTCCTCTACCGCGGCATTCTCAGCGTGGGCTTCCTCCCGCTCTGGCAGTTTGCCGTGGTGGTTCCCCTCGTCTTCTCAGCCTACCGGCTCTCGGAAGCCTTCTCCCGCGCCGGGGTGGCCATCTCCTTTTTCATCGGACTGTGCTGGGTGGTCTGGGCGGTCGACCGCAAGACCAAGCAACTGGCTCCCTCGCCCCACCCACAGCGCACCTGGAACCCGCTCCGCCGATGGGCCTGGTACTTTGGCCACCGCAATCCCAAGCTCTGGCAGTCCACCGCCACCCTGGGCGCCTACAGCGCCCTCTTTCTCGTCGCCTTCCTCATTTTCAACAGCATGACTGGTTGCGCCATTTACGAATCGCCCTACGGCGGCGGGGAGGAAGAACGTCTGAAACAGGTCGTCAGGATCCAGAAGGTGGTCAAGAAGAAGTATATCATCAACCCCTACAGCAGCGTCCTCTTCAATCCTCCCCCCATCGACGATGTCAGGTTGCAACTCCTCGAAGAAACCGCCCACCGCTACAAGGTGGGCCAGGGGGAAGGCCGGGGTGCAGGATTCTCAGGAGGCACTTCCCGCGGCAAGGTCCGCTTCATCCGGCTCAAGTACAACGGGGGAGACTGGCAGCAGGATATGGACCGCGGAGCGGACCTTAACCTGCTCACCGAGTACGGCGTGCGCACCGGGCACCGCGTCAGCGACCGCCCCGAACCCATGGATATCAAGCGCCTCCGCGCCTTCCCGGCCCGCAAGAGCCCTCCCATGGTCTACATGACCGGGCAGCAGAAGATCCAGGTGGGAGAGGAAGGGATCAGGATCCTGCGCTCCTATCTCCTCGACAAACACGGCATGCTCTTCGGTGACAACGGGGGAAGCAGCGGCTGGGAAGGTCAGTTCGTCGACATGATGAAGAAGATCCTGCCCAGGGTGGAACCCATTACGGTCTATCTTGACCACCAGATCCACCAGATCCCCTACCCCCTGCCCAAGCTCCCCTATGTCGCCAAGCATGGTCGCACCGACGCCCTTGGCTGGGTGGTTGATGGTCGCCTGGTGGCCTACTACCATCCCGGCGACATTGGCGATGCCTGGGCCGACGGACACTCCGGGGTAGCTCGCGAGATCTGGGAATCCTGCTTCCAGCTCGGAGTGAACATCATCTTCTACGCTCACGCGGAATACAACAAATGGCTCGAGGCAACAAAGGAAGACTGAGCTCCGGAAGGGAGCCGGAAAGCAGGGACGGGGGCGCCCCCCGTCCCACAAGGAAGCGCAGGCCGGGTCAACTCCGCCCTCCCCTCCGGGGCTGGTTCCCTGCCCCGGTCTCCCGCCCTCCGGCCCGGAATCGTGGCTCCACCCTTGCACCGTTGGCAGGGCTCTTGCTCGCCTTCTTCCCCCTCTCCGCCAATGCGCTCTCGGACCTCGAGCAGATCCCCCTCCCCGTCTTCGAAAAAATGCGGGAGGTTGAACGCTACCAGCTCAAGATCGCCGAAAAGCACTACACCGGCAAAAACTACAAGATCGCCCTGGCGGAGTATGAAAAGTTTCTCACCCTCTACGAGAAGAGCCCCGGCGCTCCCTACGCCCAACTCATGTGGAGCCACACCCAGGTCCATCTCAAGAAGGTCAAGACCGCCCTGCGGGAAGGGTTCCAGTCCGTCATCGACTACTGGCCCGAATCACATTCCGCCAACGTGGCGGCTTACTGCATCGGCGATGCCTACCGGAAGATGGGAGAAGTCAGAAAAGCGAAAGCGGCATTCCAATTCGTCCTCAAGGAATACCCGGATACTCCGCTCTCTCTGCGCTCCTGGCTCGACCTCCTTCATTACGCGCGCCTGCACCAGGATGACGACGGAATCCTTGAGGTCCTGAAGGGCCTGACCTACGTGATGAAACGCACGGAGTGGAGCACCAGCGCCTGTGTCCAGGCCTGCCAGGAACTCGCCACCATGCATTTCTTCGCCCAGGACTTCACCGCCGGCAGGAAGGCGCTGGCCACCAGCTACAAGGACGAGAAACTCATCCAGGTGGTCTTCGACATGACCGTCAAGACCATGAACCACCTCCTCAAGGAGGACAAGACCAGGCGGGCCGCCCTCAAGCTGGGCGACCAGCTCATCGCCCAGGTCCGCCGCGACTCCATTGAAGATTTCCAGAATGCCAGGAGTCACCTCTACCGTATCGCCGGTCTGCACGGCATGCTGGGACGCCCCACCAAAATCTGGACCATCTACGAGGAAGTGGAGGAAAAATTTGGACGGGATGACGATCTCCGTGGACGCATGGCCCAGTGGCACGTGAGCCGGGAGAACATCAAGAACGCCAGGCGGCTTTACGAGGAGTACGGGGACAGGGTGGCGGGACTCGAGGCTCTGGCCGCCATGCTCCAATCCGTGAAACAGCCCGCCGAGGCCATCAAGGTGTTTCACCAGCTGATCGGCCTCAACAGCGACAACGAGGTCGGCTACCTGGAGACGATCGCCCAGATTTACCAGGGGATGAGCAAGTTCAACGAGGCCATCGCCGTGTTCATCAAGGTGATCGATCTCAACGGCGAGAACGCTGCGGGCTACCAGTGGTCCATCGGTGGCTGCTACGAAAGCATGTCAGAGTGGAAGAAGGCCATCGGAATGTACCGCCAGATCGACGATTTCCCCAGGACCCACTTCGCCATGGCGACCTGCCACCGCAGGATCGGAGAGCACAAGGAAGCTATCGCCCTCTACAGACAATGCCTTGTCAACGATGCCGCAGCTCCCAGGGCGACCCTTGAGACCGCCTACACCTACGAGGAGGCCAAGGGACCCAGGAATGCCATCCGCACCTTCCAGCTCACCTGCAGGCGCTACCCGAAAAGCAAGCAGGCCGCCCGGGCCCATGCCCACCTCCAGAACAAATACAACATCAACGTGACCCTGGGCGGAGCGGAAGATGAGTAACGACGGAGGAGTGGTCCGGGGATCCCGAGAGCGGGAATGTTGCTCTACTGTCCGCTGGTGCCAGCACCCTGGGCCAGGGAGGGCGAATCTTCCCCGCCCATCAGCTCGAGCAGTTTCTCCGCACAGGTCCTGGCGAATTCCTCACTGTTGATCTCAACCGCCAGCTCCTGCACCTCCACCTCGGCTTCTTCCCGGATCGCGCCGAAAAGCGCCGCGTCGGCAGAGGGATCATGGAAGACCTGCCCCTCCGCGCTTATGACACTGATCGCCCTGGCAGGAATGAGAATCGCGGTGGGCGCCTCGTTGGCGTTGGCTTTCCGCGCCAGGATCCTTCCGAGTTCAGCGCACTCTTCCGCACTGGTGCGCACCAGGGTCACCTGCGGGTTGTGCTGGTAGATAGCGCGATCCTCAAATTCTGCCGGCACCGTGTCACGTTCACCGAAATTCACCATGTCGAGACACCCGGGTGCGATGACCGCGGGCACCTTCGCCCGCGTCATGGCATCAAGGCGATCGGGACCAGCCCCCAGTACGCCGCCCACCAGTTCGTCCGCCCACTCGGTGGTAGTCACGTCCAGCACTCCAACCACTATCCCGCTCTCGATGAGGGTCTCCATGGTCCTGCCGCCTGTCCCGGTGGCGTGGAAAACCAGAACTTCGTAGCCCGCGTCCTCCAACCGCTCACGCGCCATTGAAACGAGATCGGTGGTATTGCCGAACATGCTGGCCACCACGATCGGCCTGGAGTCACTGACATCCACCTCGCTGTCCACCATTCCGCAGATGGCTCCCGCCGCCCGCGTGAAGATGGTGCGCGAAACCTGGTTCAATCCGGAGACATCCACGATACTGGGCATCATGACGATGTCCCGGGTGCCCACATAGGGAGCGGTGTGCCCGCTGGCCAGAGTGGAGACCATGAGCTTGGGGAAGCCCAGCGGGAGAACCCGCATACCCGCGGTGGCGATGGCCGTGCCGCCTCCCCCCCCCAGCGAAATCACTCCCTCGATCCTGCCCTGCTCCACCAGTTGAGCCATGAGCACGGGCACCGCCTGTGCCATTGCGGCCACGCATTCACCCCGGTCCCGCCGGTCGAGGATCGACTGCAGATCGATGCCCCCGGCATCCGCCACTTCAAAACGGGTGATCTCCGGGCTCACTTCAGGTTCACCGCCGGTGCCTACGTCAATGAGGATCACATCGTGTCCGCGGGCACGAATCTGCTCCGCCACAAAGGCATGCTCTGTCCCCTTCGAGTCGAGGGTGCCTAGAACCGCGATGGTGGACATCGTTACTTCCGCCTGACCGGGATGGACTTGAACTCGCGCGTGAGGTTGGTGAGGGACTCCTCCACCGCCATGCGCTCCAGGCTGGAAGCTCCCACGAAACCCACCGCATCGGTGTGTTCATTGATGTAGGCCGCATCCTCCGGAGTCGAAATGGGCCCCCCGTGGCTGAGGTAGATCACATCGTCGCGGACGGACTTCCCGGCCTCGATGATCTCCTGCGTGCGGACCGCTGCCTCCTCGATCGTCATGGTGGCTTCCACCACCCCGATCGATCCCCCGATGGTGGTTCCCACGTGGGCGATGATGGCATCAGCGCCCACCTCCGCCATCTCCCGGGCCTCCTCCTGTGAATCGACGTAGACGATGGAGAAGAGGTCCATGCGGCGTGCCAGTCCGATCATCTCTATCTCCTTCCGGACGCTCATGCCGGTCTCCTCCAGAATCTGCCGGAACTTGCCATCCACGATGGAGTGGGTGGGAAAATTGTTCACTCCACTGAAGCCCATGTCCCTGACCTGCCCCAGAAAGTGCCACATGCGCCGACGGGGATCACTCCCGTGCACTCCGCAGATGACCGGGATCTCCTCCACCACGGGAAGGACTTCAAACTCCCCGATTTCCATCGCCACCGCATTGGCGTCGCCGTAGGCCATGAGGCCCGCGGAGGAACCGTGTCCCGCCATGCGGAAACGCCCGGAATTATAGATGATGATGAGATCGGCCCCACCCTTCTCAATGAACTTGGCACTGATTCCCGTGCCGGCTCCTGCCACGATGATGGGTTCTCCGCGGCCCAGGCTGTCCTGCAACCGTTCGATCACTTCCTCCCGCGTGTAGGGATTCCCTTTTCCGGTCCAAGGATTTGGCATAATGCGAAAATCGTATAGGTTCTCTCGCGAGCAAATAGCGGCTTGCCCGTGTCGTAACAAGTCCACACTGTAAATGATCGTATGACATTTCCCCTGACGGCCCTCCTCCCCGCCTGCCTGCTCGGCTTGGCCGCGGTTTCCGCCGCCGGAGACACTGCGCCCCTGCCCCTTGTCACCGGTCTCCTGCTTGATCTCGACGCCGACCGGGACGTCACCCGGGAGAACGGCAACCACGTTTCGAAGTGGGTCAACCAGGCACCCGGGGCTCCCGCCGGCGCCCTCGATTTCGTCAAGCGCGACCAGGGACGAAAAATCGCGGGCTCGGGCCGTCCCGTCCTGAAGGAGAAGGTCAAGGCCCTGAAGGGGCACAGCGCGCTCGTCTTTCGCCAGGGGGAACTGGTGAACATGGACGAGGACGCCTTCGATGGCCTCACCACCGGCAGAGGATTCACCTGGTTCTGCGTTCTTTCCGTCTACCCTCAGCGGGTTGGGGTCAAGGACGTCAATTCCTTCTTCGGCAACCTGCGCAACGGCCACAAATACGAAGGCCTCTGGGCCAACCTGAAGGACGACAACACCCTCTGGACCGGGGGGCGCAACGGAATCACCTTCGGGCGTTTCGACCAGAACAACCCCCTCATCCCCGGCCTGAAACTTGAGACCGGGCGCTACTACCTGGTTGCCAGTCGAATGGCGGCCGGGACCGGCAGGCAGACTATCGAACTCTTCGTGAACACCCCCAGGGCCGTCGGCAGCGGCCCCTTCCCGGTCAACCCCGGGGCCAACCCGTCCCGCCTCGCGGTGGGACAGGAACGCGATGCCATCCAGCATCCGGGACACGAATCCTTCGACGGAGAGATCGCCCGCCTTCTCATCTACGAAGGCGCCCTCGGAGAGGAGCAACTCGCCACGATGTTCGCCTTTCTCAAGGAGAGCTACGGATTGTAACTTTCCATCCGCTCCCCTACCGTTCCGTCATGCAACGTCCCCGCTTGTTTGCGGCAGTAATCGTGCTCACCCTCAACTCCACATTGTCGGCTGACCTCAGGCCTCCGGATGCCAGGCGTATTCCACACCGCATCGTCGCTCCCCACGGACACACCCGCATCGATCCCTACTACTGGCTGAAGAAGCGGGAGAACCCGGAGGTGATCGCCTACCTTGAAGCGGAGAATGCCTATACCAGGGCCGTCCTCAAGGAAACCGACCCGCTGCAGAAGACCCTCTTCGAGGAGATCGTGGGGCGCATCGTGCAGGACGACTCCACCGTGCCCTACCGTGAAAAGAACTACGAATACTACCGCCGCTATCGCAAGGGCGACTCCTATCCCCTGAGCTGCCGGCGTCGGCTGGGCACGACCAGGGAAGAAATCATGTTCGATGTTCCGGCCATGGCCGGAGGACACAAGTTCTTCAGCCTGCACACGGGCGAACGAAGCAGCAACGAGAAGATCGTGGCGTTTTCCACCGACACGCGCGGTCGTCGCATCTACAACATCCAGTTCAAGAACCTCGAAACCGGTGAGATCCTTCCCGACAAGATCGAGAAAGTCACCGGCAACCATGCCTGGGCCAACGACAACAGGACCATCTTCTACACGCGCCACGACCCGGAAACTCTCCGCGCCTTCCAGGTTTATCGTCACACCCTCGGCACGCCCGCGGGGGACGATGTGCTGGTCTTCGAGGAGAAGGACCAGACCTTCCACTGCTACCTCTACAAGACCAAGTCCGAGCGCTTCGTCGTCATCGGGTGCAGCCAGACGCTCTCGGACGAATACCTCCTCATCGAAGCCGACCGGCCCGGGATGGACCCGCGGGTCTTCAGTCCCCGCCGCCGCAATCTCGAGTACAGCATCGACCACCGGGGGGATCAGTTCTTCGTGCGCACCAACAAGGAAGCCCCCAACTTCAGGCTCATGACCACCCCGGCGGAAAAGACAGCCGAGGAGAACTGGAAGGAAGTCATCCCCGCCCGGAAAGACGTCTACCTGAGCAGCGTGGAAGTCTTCCGGGATCATCTCGTGGTGGTGGAACGACGCAATGCCCTCACCCGTATCCGCATCCGCGATGCAAAGGAGGAATGGCACGAGATTGACTTCGACGAACCGGCCTACTTGGCATCGCTCGGCGTAAATGCCGAAATGAACACCGGGATCCTCCGCTTCAACTTCGAATCGATGAGGACTCCCGACCGCGTCTTCGATTACAACATGAGCACGAGGAGAAAGACTCTCCTCAAGGAAGAGAAGGTCCTGGGTGGATTTGACCGGAACAACTACCGCACCGAGCGACTCGACGCCACCGCCAGGGACGGGACGAAGATCCCCATCTCCCTTGTTTATCACAAGCGTGTGAAGCGAGACGGATCAGCCCCGCTCTATCTCTACGGTTACGGCTCCTACGGATCCAGCATGTCGGCCGGCTTTCGCACTACGATGCTGAGCCTGGTCGACCGCGGATTCGTCTACGCCATCGCCCATGTCCGCGGTGGCCAGGAGCACGGACGTCACTGGTATGAAGACGGCAAACTCATGAAGAAAAAGAACACCTTTACGGACTTCATCGACTGTGCCGAACACCTTGCCAGAAAGAAATACGCCGATCCCGGACGACTCTTTGCGAGCGGCGGCAGCGCGGGCGGACTCCTGATCGGAGCAGTGGCCAACATGCGCCCGGACCTCTTTCGCGGACTCATTGCCGATGTCCCCTTCGTCGACGTGGTGACCACCATGCTCGACGATTCCATCCCGCTCACGACCTCCGAATATGACGAGTGGGGCAATCCTGCCGACGAGGAGGCCTACCGCTTCATGCTCTCCTACTCACCCTACGACAACGTCGCGACGGTGGACTATCCCGCCCTTCTCATCCTGGCCGGCCTGCACGACTCCCAGGTCCAGTACTGGGAACCGGCCAAGTGGACTGCCCGCCTCCGCCACCGCTCAACCGGCAGCAATCCAATCCTCCTCAAGACGGACATGACCTCCGGGCACGGGGGAGCCTCCGGCCGCTTCGATCGCTACCGCGATACCGCCCTCGAGCACGCCTTCCTCCTCAATCTCGCCGGATTGAAATGAATACCCCGGGGGAAAGGGGGGTCTCATTCCCTGCATGCCCCCGATCTCTCCCTTTCTCCTGAATCTCAATTTCTGGCGGACCATCACCGCGATCGCGGTCCTGATCCTGGAAAGCAATGACTCCCCGCTGTGGTGGACCGCGGCTGTTCCCTGGATATTGCTCAACCTTCCCGGCTTGCTCCTCACCACCATCCCGGGTTTTCTCCTGCTTGCGGTAACCGAAGGAGGCGTGCAGGCCGACTGGATGAGCGAACCCTTCCTCCTCATTCTCTGCATTACCCTGCCTACCGCCGCTTCCATGGTGCTGAGCCGTTGCTGGCACCCGCTTCTCAGGAGAACCGGGATTTTCGACCAGTTCCACTACCCGGGGGCGTAAACGACGAATAATCGTTCCCACCGCCCTCCCTCCGCACTCCCACCCGGGCAGCCTTTCCCCGATTGGGGCATGGCATGTGTTCTTCTGAGTGAAAAATTCCAAGAAAAATGCTGGAATCGTGTCCGCTTCCTAGTGGTCATCCTCCTTGACCAGGGCATGCACACCATGCCCTTCGTCCAGACAACCGAATTCAGCTCATGAACA
>DLRK01000126.1:0-130 GCA_002501065.1 Akkermansiaceae bacterium UBA7890 | reverse complement strand
CCCTCATTCCTTGGATCTGCGCTCAGCAGGAGATCGGCTTCATCGAGAAATTTGCCCTTGCCGACGACCGCGGGGAAGCTCTCAAGCAACTCATCCCGGGAACCGAGGACTACTACTACTTCCATGCCCT
>DLRK01000028.1:14169-49503 GCA_002501065.1 Akkermansiaceae bacterium UBA7890 | reverse complement strand
TTCTCTTTCTCTTTCTCTGGTTGCTTCTCCTCGTCCTCCTTCTCCTTCTCCTTCGCAGGTTCGTTCTCCTCCTCCTTCTTCTCAGGAGGTTCGATCACGGTCCAGTCGTCACCAGTGAAAGGCCCGATGTAATGCACCAGGCCGCCGTGGGGCCGGGGGGAGATCTGACTGACAAATTCCCGGGGGATGGAGACGTTTCCGGCGAACTCCGTCTCCATGACGAGATTTTCGGCATTCAGGCTGATGAGGGTGCCCGGAATGCGGTCGCCGTCCGTGAGTTGGATGTAGGAGGGACTGCGGAGGTTTTTGCGGGAGCGTCCCCCGTGAAAGGAGAGGCGGCGGAGTTTCTGGGTCTTGAGAGTGATTGTGTCCCGAGCCTCGGAATGGCGCCAGCGGAGTTCTCCATCGCTCAGTCCAAGGAAGGCGCCATGCAGGGAATCGCCGTTCCGGAACCGGAGCAGGTCCTCCGGTTTTCCAGGCTCCTCCGCTGAGGTGGCGAAGGGAGGGAGTATTCCCCAGGCGAGATATAATACTATTAATATAGTATTATATGGCCCCCGTGGCGTGTTATTTTTCATAGATGGGAAGAAAGCGGTAGTTGAGCGCGAGGGAGAGGAGGGCTCCCGCGGTGCTGAAGGCCGGTCCCTTGTTGCCGGGCCATGCCCCTTCGCGTGTCTGCAGGGTGGAAAGATAGCGGATGTTCTTGGCGTTCCACTCACCCCAAATTTCCTCACTGGCATGGAAGAGGGCCTGGGACATGTAATACTCGAAGTAGTATGGATAAAAACGGTCCCGGTAATTGAGGCGTCTGCTGAGATAGTTGAGACTGGCCTTGTAGCCCTTGGTGTCTTTTTCCTTTGCCAAGGCGAGACAGAGTGACCCGATGGCGGTGAGGGTGGGCTTCCCACTGCCAGCTGAGGTGTAGCCATAGCCACCGTCTGATCCGCGGCAGCGCTTGAGGAAGGCGTGCCCCTTCTTGAGTGCCTCCTCGGGAACGGGAATGCCGGCATTGCGGGCAGCGTAGAGAGCGACCATCTGGGCCCCGGTCACGGTGGTGTCCGCATCCTGGCTGTCCGGGGTATAGCGCCAGGCACCACGGCTATTGCGTTCCTGTGCGCTCAGGATGAGCTCAACCGCGTTCTTGAGGGAGTGCGCCACCTTCTCGTCGCGCAATACGCCGTAGACCTCCGCCAGGGCGAGGGTGGCGAAGCCATGGTTGTACATGCTGGATCCAATGTAGCCATTGCTTTCACTCTGGTTTTCCCTGATGAACTGGATGCCACTACGGATATTCCTGGCGTAGGGACCGTGGTTGGGATCCTCTCCGTGGGCGAGGAAAGCCATTACGCAGAGGCCTACCACTGCGGGTTCGCTTCCGTTGCGATCAGGCCAGTTCCCGTTCTTGGTCTGCGTACTGGCAAGGAAGCGGAGCCCCTTCACGTACATCTGGTCCACCTGGGGGGGGATCGGGTCGTCCTGCCTGCGGGGCAGAGACTGGCTCAATGCCCTGTGAGGCGCCAGCAGGAGGGTCACCGCGGCGATCGCGAAAACGGCTCTCATGTTTTTCAGCGACTCTTGTTGTAAGCATCAAGAGCCTTCTGGAATTCAGGAGGCAGATGAGAACCCGCCTTGCCGGTTTTCTTGCCGATCGTGCGTTCCTCCTTCTTGCCTTCGCCGGCGTCAGTGAATTCCTTGTTCGGTGAATCGGATTCGCCGTTCTGGCCTTCGCCGGCCTGATTTCCTGCCTGTCCCTTGTTCTTGCCCTGCCCCTGGCCGGGATTCTTGCCCATCATTCGCTGCATCATATCAAGCATGGCACCCATGCTCATTCCGCTGCTCGGTCATGTGCCGCCATTCTGCTGGGCACGCTGCTTGGCCGCTTCGAAGATTTTTTCGATGATCTCGGTTTCCGCCGCGATGGTGGTTCCGCTGGTGTTGGGCTCGTCGAGAGAGCCAATCACTTCGGCCATGATCTCTTCCACTTCCTCAAGCAGGGCGATGACCTTCTCATTCGTCTGTTCCTCGATGAGATCCTGGACATCGGCGGACAACTCATCCTGTTCTCCCGCCAGGTTCTGGGAGCCCTCCCGGTGCTTGGTCACGCTTTTCTTCTGCTCCTCGGTTACAGGGTCGGGGTATTTGATTTCGGGAAGCTCGATGGCAGGGGTGGGCTTGGGAGCTTCTTCATCCTCCTGAGCCAGGGCGGAGGGGATGAGGTTGCCGATTGCGAGAGGTGCCAGGATGGCCAGGTAGATTGGTTTCATCTTATGGTCGGGATCAGTTGGGATTGCGGAGAAGGGATATTATTGCTCGTCGGTGTCTAGCGGTTTCAGATCTGGCAGGTCCTGGAGATGCAGGGTCCGGCGGAGTTGCTCCAGCGCCCGCGTGCGGGCCCGGATATCCTGCTCGGTCTGGATCAGCTTCATGACCTTCAGCATAAACTCAAAATCGTTGTCGTCGAGGCCAGGATCATCGCCACCTCCGGAGCCATCGCCGCCTTCGTTGGGATCCTGTGGCGGGTCAAGGATGTCGGCCCAGGCTCTTAGCAGTGCAGCCCATTTCTTGGCGGCGGTGATGGCCATGAAGGTGCGGTTTGCGGCGATCTTCTCCCGGGTTTCATCGAGGTGGGAATCGACATTGGACTCACGCATCTCCTCCATGATCTGCTTGTGTTCCTCCTTCTGGGTGCGGGCATAGAAGTGCCCGAGGTCTTCGTAGATCCAGTGGACATCCGAGGCGGTCCGGCGTTGCTGCATGGAGAGTTCACCCAGGATGCGCTGATCGACCGGATCAAGCTCGTCGTAGGGAGTTCCTGCGATGGTTGTCTCCCCCTCGTCATCAATGGTGGCGATGAGGGTGTTGGCGATCCCGTCCTCCTCCGAGGCGGCGCGGCGCAACCGGTTGACGAAAGTGCTGGCTTCGAAGTTGCGGTTGGCCTCATTGGCGCCCTCGATAGCCTTACGCATTTTTTCGATCACTTTCTCCTGCTGCTCGACGGCTTCCTCTACGTCCTTCTGGGACTGTTCAGGAGTTGAGCTGGGATCCTGCGCCTCGTTGAGCTCCTGTTCGACCTTGGGCATGTCCTGCTGGCTGAGTTCCTGCATCTGCTGCATGGTCTCGGCCATTTTCTGCATGGTGTCAGAGTCGACTTCGCCATTCTTGAGCGCTTCACCGAGGAGTTCCTCCATGCGTTCGGAAAGCTCAGCCATCTTCTCTATATTCTCCGCTTCGTTGAGTTCCTGCTGCTTGAGGCGTTCCTGGTTGGCGTCGTTCTGCAGGTTCTCCGCTCCTTCCTGTTCGAGGCGCCGGTTTTCGTCGAAGTCGTTCTGTTCGCGGCGGGCGGCATCTTCCAGTTCGCCGATGATACGGTCGAACTTGTCCTTGAGGAGCTGGGCCTGTTCATCCTTGGTCAGGATGTGTAGAATGATGGGTTCGGAGTAGACTCGCCCGCGTTCCGGGAAGTAGTCCTCCACGAAGGCCCTCACCGCAAGTTGCTGAGGCTTGATATTACGGGTCTTGGGGGAAAAGTGGACCACGCCCGAAATGCGGCGTTGGTTGGGTCCCCCGACCTCCAGGATATGACTCCCCTGAGAGGGGGTTTCGTCAGTGGGTTTTGTGAATTCACCAGTCCACTCGTAGCCAATATGCCTGGCACCGTAGTCATCCTCGGCCAGGATTTCGAAGCTCACGGTATCATCCACCAGGATCACAGTCTGGCGTTCGATGCCCTGGATGTAGGCCAGAGGTTTCTGGTCCTCCAGCGGTTCCACCCGGATCCGGTGCCCCCCAACATCCTCAAGGTCGTCGGTATCCCGCCAGTTCAACTGCAATTCAAGGGGGGAGTCTCCCAGGGGAATGCCGGGGGAGGACATCCGCGTTCCAGAGATCTCCAGCGCAAAAACTTCGGGTGGGGCCGGGGGGTCTTCCTCGACCAGGGCCGGAGCCTCCCTGAGGTCGTTCCCGCTGTCGTCCCCTTCATCTGTTTCCCCGTCTTCCAGGAGGGGGTCAAAGCCATCGTCGAAGAGATCTTGCGGGACTGGTTTTGGCAGAACCCGTACCGTGAGCGTCCCGCTCTTCAGTTCGCGCTCCTCGAGGGTGGTTGCCTCCAATGAAACCTTGCTCCCCACCACTACGTCGCCGGAAAGAGTGCCCACCCGGAGCTCCCTCACTTTATCTTGGAGTTGCAGATATTCAGGGTAACTGATTCTTGCCTGGACAGACTGAATGGTCGGTCGGGTTTGCGGAATGACTTCCACACTGTGTCGGGCATCCCCGATGTTGACGGCCACGCGTCCCGGTTCCGATTGTCCGGGAAACTCGAAGGAGTAGCTCTGGTCGTTCTGTAACTGGGCGGCGACCGGATCCTGGATGCCAAACCGGGCAGTTCCGCTGCCGGGTCGCTGATCGGATTCGGAACTCAGGGTGAAGGTGATCGCAAAGGGTTCATCCCGGGGGACGATGATGCGCTCGTTGAAGTGGCTGATCTTGGTGAAGGTGTAGCGCGGGGTATTGGAGAGCGGCATGAGCCAGCGCTTGAGTGCATTGAGGCCCGGCTTGGGAACCAGGAACAAGGCAGCCGCGGCCATGGCCACGGTGGCAAGGACCCCCAGGGACCAGGTTCGGTGCCGTGGGTTGGGGAGGGCTCGTTCAAAGTTGCGACCCTTGGCCTGACGCGCCACCGCCTCCATGGCGGCGGCACGAAGTTCGGGAGAGAGAGACTCATTGCTCTCCTGCTGGTGCTGCAACTCGACCACCCCGAGGAGGCGGTCGCCGAGGCGGGGGAAGCGTCGGGCTATGAGCCGGGCAAGCTGTGCCTCGCGGCGATGGCCAAAGACCCAGCGGTGAATCCAGTAGGGAGCAAACAGGGTGAAGAGCGAGGTGCCGCTGATCAGGATGGCCAGGCGGACGGCGGGAGGAGTGTTCCAGACTCGGTCCAGGCCAAAGACGAGAAGGTAGGAGAAAAAGAGGCCGAAGACCCCAGCTAGAATCGCTTCCGCCACCTTCACCCGCCAGAGGCGACCACGAAAGGAGATCAGCTGTCTCCTGAGGGAGTCAGGGAGCGGCGCATGCTGTTCCTTGGACTTCGGGGTTTGGTCTGTTGGCATGAATCTGATGTTGCGGAGAAGGAAACCCGCTCGATTACCGGAGTCTTGCAGAGGACCAACGCGCAATCCAGTTGGAAATTGAGGCCTGGGTCCTACTTTGCCTTCTGAGCAGAGAGGAGGAATCCCTTTCCCCTAGAGCGAAGCTCAGGGTCTTTCCTTGTTGGAAAATCAGGCCAGATACGGGTTCTTTAAAATTTCCTGCCCGATCGTGGTAGGTGGGCCGTGCCCCGGTAGGATTTCGGTGTTCGCCGGGAGGGGGAGGAGTTGCTCTCGAATGCTGCGGATGAGGAGGTCGTGATCTCCGTGCGGAAAGTCGGTTCGGCCGATGCCTCCGTCGGCGAAGAGGGTGTCTCCACCAAAAAGTTTTTGAAAAAGTGCCACGTGGAACACAAAAGAATCGGGCGAGTGCCCGGGCACCGGAAGCAGTTCAAGTTCGAGTCCGGCCAGCGGGAGGGGGCTGTTCTGCGAGGTGAGGATGTGGTCTACGGCAAACTCCTCGATCTTGAGAGTGAGGCCCCATGTTCGCAGGAGTTCTTCGAGCTGGAGCTCGCGACAGAACGGTTCCGAGGCGTAGATGGGAATCTTATTCTCGTGAAAGAGGGCGGCATCTTCGACATGATCAAAATGCTGATGAGTGAGCAACAGACCGGTCGGTTTAATACCTTTTTGTTTGCAGAAGTGAAACATTCCCTCGGGGGCATCTATGGCCACTGCTCCATTCTCGGCTTCAATGAGATAGCCGTTTGTCTGACAGAAACCGCCGCAGTGAGTGCTGATCTTCATGGGGGGAGTTTGAAGTCCGGGGGATCGGTTTTCAAGGTGCATGGATGATCGTTTGAAGCGCTGATCAACTAACTGCTATTCTGTTAGGATGCTTGGCGCGCTTTCGTCGATAATAGAATACAGCTGGGACTGACAGGTGTTATCCCGGGTGGATTGTCAGATTGTCTTTGCGGGATCGCCTGGCTGGTTTTGGGCCGCATTCTTCAGATTTTACGGTATTTCCCCCATTTCAGAGGTATTTCTTCCCCACCAGGATAGCTCGAACGTCACCGATAAAGACCTTGCTGCGGATTTCAACTGGCAGTCGTTCGTGATCGTCACTGAGCCACATGGTGGTGGTTTTCATCTTGTCATACCCAAGGAGCTTTCCTCCGGGGCCAATCTTCTGCAGTTTCAGATCCATCCGGAGGCACTTTAATCCGCGATGAATTTCCCGGCGCAGGACCTTGATACGTGTGAGGTAGGGACTGGCGAAAGGGTGGAGGACCATGACCGTCTCCTGTCCCACCTTGAGGTCGAGGCTGCGGATATACAGGAAGGCGGAGGCGAGATCATACACGGGGGCCTTGCTGAAGGTGAAAGTGCTCTTCTTGGTCTTGGGGGCCTTGCCCTTCCGGTAAGGGGTAGTGATTTCCTTGCTGGTGACGGTTGAGCGATACCAGTTGTTGGTCTCCCGGCGTTCGTTGGAGTTTGTTTCGATGGCGGCAAACATTGCCGGGCGCAGGTCGTCCTTCCGGAGAAATGAAGTGAAGCTGCAATCGTAGGGAAAGAGTCCTTTGGCAACGCCGGTGCTGCCGCCGTAGATCTGAGTGATGACATAGCGAGGGTAACGGGGATCCTTGCGATCGAAGAGGAGGTTCAGATTTCCGGAGTTGATCTTGCCGTCCCAGTTTAACTCGAAGCTCAGGTGGACCGGTTGGAGCTTCTTGAGAAAGGGGCCGGGTTTGCGGGTTGTTACCTCTTTCTGCCAGCCGCAGAGCTGGGAAGTGGGCAGAACGAGAACGGCCAGAATACAGAGGTGGAGTTTCATGAGTTGATAGTGGGACGGTTATTTTGCCGAAACATTCAAACAATTGTTTAAACCTGTAAAGTGATGAAAACTTGTAGCTCACCCCTCTCAGGGGGGAGATGGGCACCTTGCGCGGGCCACCAGAAAGGCCAGGCAATTCCTGTGGGCCGAACCGTCATCGGGAAACGGTGAATCGGAAGCATCGGCATGAACTCCGGCTGTTCATGCTGAAAGAAATCCTGCAGAGGAGCGGAGTTTCGTCCCTGCACAGGGTCAGGGCGAGTGGGTGACGATCCTCCTCAGTTCGATGGCCTGCCGTAGACTTCACCCGGATCGAAGGTGCGTTCCTCCACGGAATCGAGGGTCGATGGATCCCCGGGGGTGACAGTCCGATAGAAGCAGGAGCGACGTCCGGTGTGGCAGGCGCCCGCGCCTTGTTGGCGAACATAGAGGATGAGAGCGTCCTGGTCGCAGTCGGTGCGGATTTCGAGCACCTTCTGGGTGTGTCCCGAGGTTGCTCCCTTGTGCCAGAGTTCCTGCCTGCTGCGGGAGAAGTAAACGGCTTCTTCGAGTTGCAGGGTTCGCCGGAGAGCCTCCTCGTTCATCCACGCCATCATGAGAGGTTCCCGGGTCTCTCCATCGATGGCGATGGCGGGGATGAGTCCACTGGAATCGAACTTGGGGCAAAACTCGGAGGTTTCGTCTATGGAGGCCTGAGTCTCGCGGGAGACAAAGGTGATGGTCGCTGGGGAATCCTGTTCGTTCACGGCGGGAGGCTGGAGGGAGGACGAGCAAAGCGAAAGGCGGAAATGGGCGGAATGATCTCGCGCGCCGGTTTTGATTGCAGGGTGATGAGGGATTCGCTGGATTGGGCCATGGCGGTGACCGCGGCGAGGGCTTTTGAGTTGATGGAAGGGGCCCATCAGCGTGAGCGCCTGGCCCATGCCTTCCTGGTTTCCGGCCCGGCCGGCAGTGGGAAGCGGGACCTGGTGGCCCGGGTGATCGCGATGGTCAATCCACCCGGGGATTCGGGAGGGACAGATCTCTTTGGTGAACCTGAAGAACCGGTCGCAGGAGCCGGCCTGGATGAATTGGAGGGTGAGTTTGTGAGAATCGTCCGTCCCCGCTCACGGTCCCGGCGCATCCTCATCGACGAGATCCGGAGACTGGAGCACTGCATGCATCTCTCTGCCCCGGAGGGAATCTGGAAGGTGGGCGTGATCGCGGATGCGGATCGCATGTTTGACGAAGCTGCCAACGCCTTTCTCAAGACTCTGGAGGAACCTCCACCGGATTGCCTCCTTCTTCTGTTGACGGCACATGCGGAAATTCTGCTTCCCACCATTCGTTCCCGCTGCGTGGAGATTGTCCTGCAGTCCACCGCTGACCACCAGATTCTCCAGGAGGACGAGAGCATGGCGTTTGCGGCGATCCTGGCTGGCAGCGCGGACAGGCCCTCCGCTCACGGCGCTCTCTTGCTGAAGGCAGGTTTCGAGTCGCTCCTGGCGGCGCGCAAGGTGGAAATTGAAGAGGCGAATCAGGCAGCGCTGAAGCAGGAAACTGATGCCTACAAGCAGGCCACGGAAGGGGACTGGTTGGAAGGACGCGAAAAGTATTACGCCGCAATGTCGTCTTCTGAGTACCTGGCCGTGCGGGCGGCCCTTGTCGATTGGCTCATTTCCTGGCTGGGGGATGCGGTGCGCCAGAAGGTGGGCGTGAGCGAGTTGGGATTTCCCCAATATGCCGACGAAACTACCCGTTTTGCCGGGTGTCAGGAGTTGCACGCTCTGCTTCAGAGGATCGATGCTCTGCAGGAACTCCGCGATCTCCTGAATACCAACGTGCCGGAGGGATTGGCGCTCGAGGTGAGTTTTTTGAAGGCCTTTGGGGCATAGCCTCCCCGGGTGCCGGTATTCCCTGGATTCTCCCTGCGGCTTGAACTCGATCTGACCGGACTGGGTTTTGAAATGGCGACTGGACGAATCAGCCATTTCATCGCAAATGACGCTCATGGATCGCTTCAAGGACAAGATCGTGGTGGTGACCGGGGCCGGGCGGGGAATCGGGCAGGCCGTGGCCGCGGCGTTCGCCCGGGAGGGTGCAAAAGTGGCCGTTTTGAGTCGCAACGAACAAAGTTGCGGGCAGTCGGCAAGTGCCATCAATGAGGACTATCCAGAGGCGGCCAAATCGTATGCAGTGGATGTGTCCGATCACGATGCCATGCAGGAATGCGGCAAGAAAATCGTTGCGGACCTGGGGAGCGTGAACATCCTGATCAACAATGCGGGGATCACCCGTGATGGTCTCCTGTTACGCATGAGCGATGAGGATTGGGATGCCGTTCTCGATACCAACTTGAAAGGGGCCTTCAATGCCCTGAAAGCCTTTCAGCGCACTCTGATGAAGGCGGATGATGCACGCATCATCAACGTCAGTTCGGTCATAGGAATCATCGGCAACGCCGGTCAGGCCAACTATGCGGCCTCAAAGGCGGGGCTGATCGGGTTTACGAAGTCAATGGCGCGTGAACTGGCTCCGCGCAAGGTGACCTGCAATGCCATCGCGCCGGGTTTCATCCGGACTGACATGACGGAGGTGCTGGGAGAGAAGATTCAGGAAGAGATCCTCAAGATCGTCCCCCTCAAGGATATGGGTGAAGTGGAGGAGATCGCCAACTTGGCTCTCTATCTCGCCAGTCCGGAAGCTCGCTACATAACCGGGCAGGTCATTGCTATTGATGGCGGCATGACAATGTGATCTGCCGCTGGCCCGGGATGGCGGCAGCACGACACATCAGGGTTCCGGATCGGACTCCACCTTCCGGGGTTGATCCGGTTTGCCGTTAACGGCAGGAGAAGCCCCTTTCTTCGGTGCTGAATTCAGTTCTGCAGGGAAGGTTATCAGGAACTCTCGTAGGGCATGGCCTGTTCCGCGTCCACGCACTCCATGAGCCAACTGAAGAGCTTCCGGACCTCCTCGTCGTCGCTCCGGACGGCATTGAGGGCGGCCCAGTCAATATGATCGCGCAGTTGCGGGCTTGCGATGCGCCGCACATCGAAACGTTCCATGAGAGCTTCAGTCTCGCGGGGTTGGGCGGTCAGGATGTGTTCCGGGCCAGGCAGGTCGTCGAGCACTTCGGCGGTCAGACCGAAGGTGGTCACCCCGATTCCGAAGCGGTTACTGAGTTGGCGCAGGGCGTCGGCAAGCGCTTCATCCTCGATGGGTCCGGCATAGAAAAGTTCCCCACCCTGGCACCATGCACTCACACTGAGGGCTTGAAAGAACTCTTCCCGGAATAGTTCGTAATTGGGCAGGAGCCTGAGGGTGACTGACTGCAGGCGGTAGGGGGGGAGGCCAAGACCGCGCTTCAGGGCGAAGGTTTCATGATCAAGGGCCAGGCCCTGATCAACGGGTTCGCCAGCTTCCCAGTCCACTACAACCATATCGGGAAATTTCCAGAGGTTGCCAAACGGTGAATTCCTTGCCAGCGCGTCACGGAAGGCATAGGTGAACCGTCCGTTGATCTCGCAATAACGGGTAGCAGCGGCCCGGAATTTCCGGATGCGTTGCAGGACGTGATCGACTGCGCCCTGGTCACCGGCAAAGTCATCGAGACGACCTTGTGTCATTGAAAGCAAGTCCTGCGCCCCGGCCAGTGCTGGGACTGGAGCGGCACGTCGATAGTACCCCTGGCCCTTTTCCACCTTCGCGATGGGCGATGCCGGGTCGCAGGACATGATTGAAAAGTGATAACGCAGCGAGGCGTCGGAGTAGTCGCCTTCCAACCGGAGGCGAACCAGACGAATCAACTCAGTGCCTTTGGTAGCCTCCTTGGGACTTGAGGGGAGGATATTTGGCAGAATATCGGTCAGTTGCTGGCGGAGACTCATAACGGATCAGACGATCGAGCGTTGGCGCTATCCAAGTCCCCGGATGGAGTGAGTCGCAAGCAACAATCCGCAGGTTTCGTAAAAATTTTTCCAAATCGTGAACAAGGCCTCGCTTATTAACACAAAGTCCGTTGATACTCTCAAAATACTGGATATTACCCCCTTGCAATTCACCGGGTATCAACAGTGATTTTCCCGAATAAAGAGGCGATCCTTGACGTCTCATCTCCGCAACTGCGAGATTTTCAGCATGAATCCCACCCCGTCAAAAATTTTCGCTCTGACCACTGTGCTGTCCTTGAGTGTGTTCTCGAGTTCAGGGCAGGAGGCCCAACCGCCAGCGGACACGCTCCTGAAGACGGCCCGCTTTGTGGCAACCTTGCAGCATCAGGATCTGAAGGGGCATATCCGCAAGAACGAGATCAAGTTTCCGGTGGGCCTTTACATGCGGGGTCAGGATATCCAGCTCAGTTACACCCAGCCCGAGGGCAACAAGGATGTGCGATTCCACATGCGTTTGAACGAGAAGCATTATGACTTGTTTGAACTGGAAGGAGGAAAAACCGTGCGTTTTCCGGAAGCTAAACTGAGCAAGGCGATCGAGGGAACGGATCTTTCCTACGAGGATCTTGCCATGCGGTTTCTCTACTGGCCGAACGGGATTGTTGACGGCATCCAGGAAATCAAGGGACAGGAGTGCTGGGTAGTGCGTCTGGTGAATCCGACCCAGACGGGGCGCTATGCGCAGGTCCGGGTGTGGGTGCATAAGAAGTCGCAGGCACTCATACAGGTGGTTGGATACAATGCGGGTGGACGGCCGCTCAAGAGATTCACAGTGACCGATGTCATGAAGGTGGGGGACGCCTATACCCTTCGTCGGATGCGGGTCGATACGGTGGATCCGGTGGGAAACCGGGTGGTGGGAATGACTTATCTTGAGTTTGACAAACCCAAGGCGACCGGCCCCAGGCCGGGAGGGCTGCGTTAGCAGGGGGCGTGAGGGAGAGTCGCGCCCCGGAGGTCTCCGGATCAGGGGGTGGCCGCCCGGAGCTGTGCGGGGTGTTCTGATGCCGGAAAAGGAGGGGCGGGTTAAATCCGATCCGCCCGGCCCGGCACCGGGGGTCCAGATTCCTGGCGAAATCGGTTCACTACCAATTCTTCGTTACAGAAGCGCCCGTTCACCGTAATGAGTTGTGCCATGTGGAGATCGGTGAAGGAGGTGCTTGGCGGAACGGAAGCAGCGAAGGGTTTGACCGTGCAGGGATGGGTTCGAACGAGGCGCGATTCCAAGGATTTTTCGTTCCTTGAGATCAATGACGGCACTTGTCTTGGAAGTCTGCAGGTCATTGCCGATGTCGGCATCGAGGGCTATGACCAGATCCAGGGCATGACGACAGGTGCTTCAGTGAGAGTGGTGGGGAACCTGGTGAGTTCGCCGGGTAAGGGACAGAAGTGGGAAATGCAGGCGACTGCGGTGGAGATGGTCGGCAGTGCTCCGGAAGATTACCCCCTGCAAAAGAAACGTCATGGACCGGAGTTCCTGCGGGAAATGGCCCACCTGCGCCCCCGCACAAATCTCTTCGGAGCGGTCTTCCGTACGCGCAGTCGGCTGGCTCATGCGGTTCATCGTTTTTTCGAGGAGCGGGATTTTGTCTACGTGCACACGCCGATCATCACGGCCAACGACTGCGAAGGAGCCGGGGAGATGTTTCAGGTCACAACCCGGTCCGCCGGGGGCAATGACCAGGAGGACTTCTTCGGAAAGACCACTCACCTTACTGTAAGTGGTCAACTGGAGGGGGAGACTTTTGCGTGCGCTCTGACAAATATCTACACCTTTGGACCGACGTTCCGTGCCGAGAACTCGCATACTTCGCGGCATGCATCGGAGTTCTGGATGATCGAGCCCGAGATGGCTTTCTGCAATCTGGAGGGGGACATGGATCTGGCGGAGGAGTTTGTGAAGGAACTCACCCGTGAGATACTGGAGGGTCCCGATGACGATTTCGGGCTCTTTTCCAGGTTCGTCGACAAGGGACTGGAGGAGAGGCTTCGCTTCATTGTGGAGCGCCCCTTTGCCCGGCTCAGCTACACTGAAGCAGTAGAGATTCTGGAAAAATCAGGCCAGAGCTTCGATTATCCGGTGGGTTGGGGGGAGAATCTGCAGTCCGAGCATGAGCGCTATCTCACTGAGGAGCACTGCAAATCCCCCGTGACGGTTTACGACTATCCGGAGGTCATCAAACCGTTCTACATGCGGCGTAACGATGATGGGAAGACGGTGGCGGCCATGGATGTCCTGGTTCCGGGCATCGGGGAGATCGTAGGCGGCAGCCAGCGTGAGGAACGTCTCGAGATTCTGCGCAGGACCATGAGCAGGGAAGGTCTGAGCGAGGAGGCCTACGGATGGTATCTGGACCTGCGTCGTTTTGGCACGGTCCCCCATGCGGGTTTTGGATTGGGCTTTGAACGCATGCTCATGATGGTGACCGGGGTGCAGAATATACGGGACGTGATTCCTTATCCGCGAACGCCGGGCGTGTGCGGTCCCTAGGGACACCGGGAGGTCCTCCGGCATGGGGATGGGGCCGAGGAGAATTCCCGGCCGGTATCCGCCCCAGTTCCGGAAGGATCGAGTCTAAGCAGGACCGTAAGCCGGTAACGCTTCATCCGATCCGGTCGATTACGATGATTCCCGTTTCGCCGAAGGCAGATTCGGTGGTGAGAGCGGGCAGGGCTTCTTCCAATGAGGTGGTGCGACTGACCAATTGCGCCGGATCCAGGGATCCCTGTGCAATGAGAGCAAAGAGCTCGTGGTAACAGTGGGCCTGCATTCCGTGACTGCCATAAAGTTCCAGTTCCCTGGACACGATTCGGTCGAAGGGAACGGTCGATCGGGAGTCCTCTCCGGTCATCAGTCCGACCTGGACATGTCGGCCACGGGGTCGCAGACAATTAATCGAGTTGGTAGCGGTTATGGAGCTGCCCAGGGCATCAATCGAGCTGTGGGCACCACCTCCCGTGAGAGCGATAATGGCCGGGCAGACATCCTCGCAGGAGGCGTCCACGGTTTCCAGTGCTCCCAGTTGCCGCGCCCGAGAGAGTTTTGCAGGATCGATGTCGACTGCAATGGACCGGGCTCCAAGTGCGCTGGCGATCATGATCGCGGAGAGGCCTACTCCACCACAGCCGTGCACCGCCAGCCAGTCTCCGGGTCGGATCCGGGCCTGGTGGGCCACCGCGCGGTAGGAGGTCGCCAGGCGGCATCCCAGGCTGGCAGCCGCGGTGAAGTCGAGATCCTGCGGGAGTCGGACCAGGTTTTCCTCGGCATGTTCCAGCATGACGAACCGGGCGAAGGAACCCCAGGCAGTGAAGCCTGGTTGAAACTGGTGGGGACAGACCTGCTGGTCGCCGGCTTCACAGAAGCGGCACGTTCCACAACCACAGACGAAGGGAGCAGTTACCCGGTCGCCGGATTTCCAGTTGATCACCCGGTCGCCGATCTCCTCGATGACACCAGCGAATTCGTGACCGGGAACGTGGGGGAGATGGATCTCGGGATCATGGCCCATCCAGCCGTGCCAGTCGCTCCGGCACACTCCGGTGGCTTCGACCCGAATGATGACCCCGGTTGGAGTTGGGACAGGATCTGGAACGGTTTCGACCGTCAGTTGGCCCTGGAATTCCCGGAAGAGGGCAGCCTTCATGGAATTGAGGGGAGGGAGTAAGGCGCAGTCCGCAGCCCCGGGAGCCTTGAACTGAGGAGTTCAGTCCGGCTGCTTCGCGCCGGTGATCATTGTTTTGAAGGCCGCGGTATGGGCTGAAACGGTGGCTTTGGGACCTGTGAATTTGGCAAAAACCGCTCCCTCCCTGCCCTCAATGATGGCACCCAGGAGGGCCTGTCCGGGCTTTTCGACCACCGGGCCCCGCGGAGGACCCGCTTTGTAGGTTCCCTCCGCGGAAACAAAGGTGACCGGGATCTTTCCGGCTTTTGCCTTTTCGGTCCTGGCCTTGATCTCTGCCTTCGGTTCCGTGAATTGCCCGAACCAGCGATCCACATTGGCCTGCACCCCGCCGCCTCCGCGGGGACCAAAGTAAAAAAAGACAATTTCGCCCTCGGCCGCATCGGCGCCAACCCTGAGCTGGGCCTTGCGCATGAAGGATTTCGGTTTGACCGAAATAAATTCCCTGGGACCGGCGAAGGTCATGCCGGCGACCTTGAAATCGCCGGCCCTTGCCGGGGAGCAGAGCAGGAAGAGGAAGACGGGGAGGAGGAGGGAGTTGAGGCACTTCATGGCGTTTCCCTACCGGGTGGGGAGGAGGGGGTCAAAGAAAGAAGGGTGATTTCCCTGCTGGAACAAGGTTCGACGGTCCGGATTCGAGACCGTTTGACGATGTGTATTTTCAAGGGAGAGACCTGTCTTTTCCGGTAGTGGAAAGAACCGGCTTCCCGGGACCGTTAATTACCCCGCAGTCAACCCTGCAGGCTGTCTGAGCATGGCGGGGTCTTTCGGCTTCTCGACAAAAAAGCTTTCAAGGCGTGTTTGGTATGGACCACCTTAGGCCCTGGCCAGACAGGGCCGCAGACAGACGGCTCTCCTGGGGGCTGTTGGGTCGCTGAAAACTTCCCATTCCAGGCAAAACTCAATCTCAATCAAACAACACAAAATCATGGAAGATTCCATTAAATCCGACCGGAGGAGATTCCTCAAAACGAGCGGAGTGGCCGCAACCGCTGCTTCATTGCCTGTGGCATCCTATGCGCAGGTGGAAGGTAAAAGTGAAATCAAGGTGGCCCTGGTGGGTTGTGGAGGACGCGGAACCGGTGCGGTGTCGCAGACTCTCAACGTGGAAGGAGCCAAGTTGGTTGCAGTTGCAGATGCCTTTGCGGATAAGACCCAGGGCGTGATCAACAATATCAAGGGTCGCTTCAAGGAGAAGGTCGACGTGCCCGCCGACCGCATGTTTCACGGCTTCGACGCCTACAAGAAGGCGATTGAATTTGCCGACATGGTGATCCTGACGACCCCTCCGGGGTTTCGCCCGGAGATGTTTGAGTATGCCGTCTCCAGAGGTAAACATGTCTTCATGGAGAAGCCTGTGGCAACGGATGCGGCAGGTATTCGCCGCGTCATTGCGGCAGCCAAGGAAGCGGACGCCAAGAAGCTCAAGGTGGTCTGTGGTCTCCAGCGTCGTTATCAGAAGACCTACACCGCCACGCACCAGGAGGTGATGGAAGGCCGTATTGGCAAGGTTCTGGGAAGTCAGGTTTACTGGAATGGAGGAGGGGTGTGGGTTCGGCCGCGCCAGGAAAAGCAGACTGAGATGGAATACCAGATGAGAAACTGGTACTACTTCAACTGGCTTTGCGGTGACCACATCTGCGAGCAGCACGTGCACAATCTCGATGTGGCCAACTGGTTCATGGGAGGTCCTCCCTCCGTGGCCCAGGGCATGGGTGGACGGCAGCGCAGGATCGGGCCCGAGTTCGGGGAGATTTTCGACCACCATTATGTTGAGTTGCAGTACGAGGGAGGAGGCTACACCAATTCACAGTGTCGTCACCAGAGGGGCTGCATGAACCGGGTGTCCGAGGTCATCATCGGGGAGAAGGGCCGCGCCTATCCGGGGCGCATTACCGACAATGACGGCAAGATCATCTGGAAGCTCAAGGAGAAGGGAAAGAACCCTTACCAGGTGGAGCACGATGAACTCCATCGTCATATCCGTGGGGATATCGCCATCAACAATGCGTATTACACGGCGGAGAGCACAATGACCGCCATCATCGGTCGCATGGCCACTTACTCCGGGAAGGAGCTCAAGTGGGATGATGCGATCAATTCGGAGGTCAGCATCATGCCCAAGAATTTTGCCTGGGATGCTGATCCGGGACCGAAGGTGGATCCTGACACCGGACTGTATCCCTGTCCCCTTCCGGGAATCACCAAGGTGGTTTAGCGGAAAGGGAAAATGACTCTGCAGAAGCCGGGCCCCGGGCCCGGCTTCTTTTGTTTGCAGGCGGTGGCAACGACGAATCGGCGCATCCAGAGGTCGGCCGTGCAGTTTTTCACGAAAAGGAATGCAGGCTCAGGGTGGCCCGGGAATGAAGTAACGGGTCCGCTGACCCTGCTACGCGAGAATCTCCTTCACCACCCGACCATGGAGATCGGTTAAACGGTAGTCTCGGCCGTCATAACGGTAGGTGAGTTTCTCGTGGTCAAGGCCCAGTTGGTGAAGGATGGTGGCGTGGAGGTCATGCATATGCACCTTGCCCTCCACGGCGTGATGGCCATAGGCATCGGTGTTGCCATAGGCCGTTCCGGGCTTGAATCCGCCCCCGGCCAGCCAGACGGTGAAGCCATCAGGGTTGTGGTCACGACCGGTCCCCTTGTTCTGGGCGTAGGGCGTGCGCCCGAATTCACTGCCCCACCAGACAATGGTGTCTTCCAGAAGGCCCCGTTGCTTGAGGTCGCTGAGCAGTCCGGCAACCGGCTTGTCAGTTGCCCGTGCGTGCTCGATATGCTTGGGCATATTGGAGTGCTGGTCCCAGGCCGGGTTGTTTGAGTTGTCGGTGTAGTTCACCTGTATGTAGCGCACCCCCGCCTCGCTCAGTCGGCGTGCACGGAGGCAGTAGCGCCCGAAGTTATCCGTGTGCTTTTCACCGATGCCATACATGGCGAGGGTTCCCGGGCTTTCCTTCGTCAGGTCGAGGATGTCCGGTGCGTTGTTCTGCATCCGCCAGGCGAGTTCGAAGGAATCAATGACGGCTTCCAGTTTATCGTCACCGGGGGAACGTGAGGCCTGCTCGGTGTTGAGCTTGCGCAGCAACTCAAACTGCTTGAGCTGTTGAGCCGGATCGGTGCCCGGGGCCGTGATGTTCTTGATGGTGGCGTCCTTGGCGGGGATGCCTGCGCGACCCAGGGGGGTGCCCTGGTAGGCGGCCGGCAAAAACGCGTTGCTGTAATTGCGTGGCCCACCATTGCCCATGGATGGGCCGATGCTGATAAATCCGGGAAGGTTCTGGTTCTCGGTGCCGAGGCCGTAATTTGTCCATGAGCCCATGCTTGGCCGGATAGAGTTAATCGTGCCGGTATGCAGGAAGAGGGTGCTTGGCCCATGTGCCACGCCCTCGGTGTGCATGCCCTTCAGGATGCACAGGTCATCAGCGAGCCTGGCGGTATGGGGAAAGAGTTCGCTGACCGGTTGTCCGCACTGGCCGTAATTCTTGAATTTCCAGAGCGGCTTCATGACACGGTGCTCGACGATCTTGCGTGTCTTGGCCAGCGTTCTCGCGTCATCGAAACGGATCATCTTGCCGTCATCACGGAAGAGGTTCTCCTTGTGATCATAGGAATCCACATGGCTTACGCCGCCGGCCATGAAGATGAAAATGACACGCTTTGCCCCGGGAGGATGATGCAGCATCTTTGGGCTGAGCGGGTTGCCTGCTGCCGCTGCTTCCCGGTGCGCCATGGCCCCCATCGCAAGGCCGCCAAAGCCGCAGGCCATGTTGCGCAGCGCGCTTCTGCGGGGGATGTGTCCGGATTGCATGCTGATATCAGGGGTTGTCTATAAAGTTGCCGCAAATCTAACCATATTCGCCTGGAGCATCAAGTTTCCCTAGTTCAGGTAGCGGAAATCCAGGCTGGAGAACAGGCTCTGAAAGACGTGAGCCCATGCCTTTCCGGTGTCTGTTGTCTCTTCAAGGAAACGCAGGATGATCTGTTCTTCCTGCTGGTTCGGGTTGCGTCCGAGGGTAAGTTGATAGGCGTATTTTACTCGTGTCTCATTATTGCCGGATCGCTCCTCAAGAAGACGTGTTGCCGCCACCTCAGCCTGTCGGAGGACGAAAGTGTTGTTCATCAGGAAGAGCGCCTGGGTGGGCACGCTGCTGGTGGTGCGCTTGCCGGTTACCAGATTGGGGTCGGCAAAGTCAAATACCTGCATGATTTCAGGTAATGTGTTACGGAAAACCGGGGTATAGATGCTGCGGCGATTCCCCTCAAACTTGTAGCCGTATTCTGTTTTCGTGCCGGGTTTGACTGTCGCTCCGCCCAGTTTTCTGTTCAGTTTTCCGGTTGTCGAGAGAATGGAATCGCGTATTGCCTCAGCCTGCAGTCGCCGTCTGTTCTGGCGCCAGTGTAATTGGTTTTCGATATCGACCCCTGCCTGTGCGTCACTGTGCGCGGAACTGAGTTGATAAACGCGCGAGAGCATGATCTCGCGGATGAGGTTCTTGGTTGACCAGCCTTTTTCCACGAAATGGACAGCAAGGTGATCGAGCAGTTCCGGGTTGATTGGGGCCTGGCCCATGTGGCCGAAGTTATCGACGCTGCCGACGATGCCCCTGCCGAAGAGGTGATGCCAGATCCGGTTCACGAATACCCGGGCCGTGAGAGGGTTTTTCCGACTGGTGATCCAGTCGGCAAGTTCGGACCGCCCGCTTGATGCGGATATGAATTCAGGGGTCGGTTCACTCTGCAGGATCTTGATGAATCCACGTGGTGTTTTTTCCCCCACATTGTGGACATTGCCGCTCACCGCGATGTGGATATCACCCGTATCCTTTGCCTCCTCTGCGGCGATGACCTGGGGAGGGGTTCCCGGCTTCTTCTGCAGGGATTTGAGTTTTTCCTCAAGTTCTCTAATTCTCTTCCCGGTATCCGGTTTGTCCTGCTCCACAGGGGGCACGGGGTCGTCCTTTCCTGCCGTCGTCGGCACTCCTTCCGGCAGGAATTGCACTGCGTCGGCAATCACGTGTGCGGTGGTTCCCCTGTTGGAGATGATCACCGCTTCCCATTCTCCGATGAGGAAATCATAAGTTCCCAGCGAGATAAAGCTGCCATCTATCGGCGGGGTTTTCGTCTGGTCAATATACTTGGTGAGTTCGCCGTCGGCGTGGCGGATGATTACCGGCACCTTGCGGGCACGATTGGCTCCTTCCGTGTAGGAGACACGCACCTCGAACTTGCCGTCACCGGGGATCCTGACCTTGTAAGCGACTTCTTTTTCTCCCTTTCCCCTGGCGTCGTCGTGGATGTAGTTTTCCGCCACGTATCCACTGTTAGAGGTCGAGCGTGTCCACTTTCCCTTGAGGGTTGCCTGCAGGTCATCCACTACGATGCCGGGCAGATTTGAAATTGGGACCCCGGGTCTTTTCTTGCCTTCGGTTTTCTTCTTCAGGGTGGCGATTTCCTTTTTCAGGGCATCGGTGCTTGCCGCCCGTTCCCTGGCAAGTTTCTCCTCTTCAGGGGATGCCGGAAGGGCCCGCTTGTTCCAGGTGGACACGTTGCTGTGAACGACGACCTTGGTCCCCTTGAGGATGCCGGCCATCCCGTAGTAGTCTTCCATGCTGATGGGGTCAAACTTGTGTTCATGACAACGTGCGCATCCGATGGCCAGTCCGAGGAAGGCCTTGCCCATGGTGTCGAGTTGTTCATCAATAATATCCATTTCCAGGACGGTCTTGTCCTGTAACTCGTAGTTGGTGGGTCCAATCAGGAGGAATGCCGTGGCGATGAGTGCTTCCTGTCGTTCTTTCAGGGTGCCTCCCTGGATCAGGTCACCGGCGATTTGTTCGCGCACGAACCGGTCATAGGGCTTGTCGGAGTTGAAGGCATCGACCACATAGTCACGATATCGCCATGCTTCCCCGAAGAGCAGGGTTCGCCCCCCCCCGGTTGACTCCGAATAACGCGCGATGTCCAGCCAGTGCCTTGCCCAGCGCACGCCGAAATCAGGGCTGGCAAGCAGGTCGTCCACCAGTCCGGCAATGGCTTCCCGCCGGTTAGCGGCGGCCTTGTTAAGGAAGCTTCCAATCTGTTCGGGCGTTGGCGGCAGGCCCGTGAGGTCAAAATAGATGCGCCGTAGCAGGGTGATGTTCTCGGCGTCATTGACCGGCTTGATGCCCTTTTTCTCCTGTGCCGAGAGGAGAAAGCGGTCAATATCGGTATATGGCCAGGCGGTGTCCTCGACTTCTGGAGGGGGATTTTTTTTAACGGGGCGGAAGGCCCAGAATCGTTTGGCAGGCTTCAGGTCGAGTTGCTTCTGCCCGGTCGAACTCTTCGCGGAGAGGCGAGGGTCAGGGGCCCCCGTGGCAATCCATTTTTCCAGGGCTTCGATTTGTTCAGGGTTGAGTTTTTTCTTTGGCGGCATCTTCAGGTCCGCGTCCGAGTGCCGGACGGCCTGGATCAGGAGGCTCTTGCCGACCCGGCCGGGAATAACGGATGGACCAGAATTCCCCCCTTTCAGCCACCCCCCCCGGTAGTCCAGGCGAAGTCCTCCCTTTATCTTTTTTGAGTCCGACGAGTGGCACTCGTAGCAGTGTTCGATCAACAGGGGCCGGATATGCTCTTCAAAATAGGCGGTATCCGGCGGACTGGCGGCCTGTGCGGTTGTGCCAAGAAGCACCGCGACGAGACTCTGGAGGGGCGTTTTAATGGCGTAGCAACGAAGAGGAGACAGGTTCTTTTTCAGCAGGGAATGGCCTTTGAAATCACATCGATCCCCTGTGGCGGTGGATTATCCTGCCAATCAGGACATTCAGCGACAATTAAATGCGTTTTGCGTGCCAGCCCGTCCGGTCTGGATTTCTGGGAGAATCCCAGTTGAAGCCCGTGCGATTTCGCTGCGGTATTCCCAAGTCTAATTATGAGGTTCGGGAGCCCGGGTTTCAAAGCGCATAAGCTCCTTGAGGAAGGTCAGTTCGACGTTGCCGGTCGGACCGTTACGGTTCTTGGCGATAATGAGCTCGGCCTTTCCTTGGCTGGCCTCGCGATCCTGATCGGTCTCATCACCGTCGGTGGTGGGATCGTTATAGTATTCCTGGCGGTAGAGGAGGCCGATGAGGTCGGCGTCCTGCTCAAGGGATCCTGATTCGCGAAGGTCGGACATCCGCGGGGCCCCGCCCCGCTGCTCTGGTCCGCGGTTCAGTTGGGCAAGGACGATGACTGGAACATTCAGTTCCTTGGCAAGGGCTTTCAGACCGGCCGATATTTCCGCGATTTCCCGTTCGCGCGAGCCTTCGGCCTGGCGGGATTGCGAGCGCATGAGTTGCAGGTAGTCGACTGCGATCAGACCGATGTCAGAGTCGCGCTTCTTCCGTCGGGCCTTGGCCCGGACATCTCCGATGGGAATGGCAGGGGTGTCGTCTATGAAGAGCGGTGCGGACTTGAGCTGTTTTGACGCATTCAGGATGTTGGAGAGTTCCTCCTTGGTCGGTTGGAGACCGGGTCGGAGGTTGGCCATGCTGTAGCGGGCCCGCGAGAAGAGGAGACGTTGCACGATCTGCTGGGCGCTCATCTCGCAGGAGAACACGAGAGTAGGGATCTGCTGATCGATAGCCACGTGCTCGACGATGTTCATCATCAGGGAGGTCTTTCCCATCGAGGGTCGGGCCGCGATGATGAACATCTCTCCTGGTTTCAGGCCCTTGCTCATTTCGTCGAGCTTGGTGTACTTGGTGGGCACGCCCTCGAGAGGGCGCTCATTGTGCATGAATTGCTGGAGGACTTCGATCACCCCCTCGATGAGATCTCCTACCTTGATCTCGCCCTGGACCTCGGAGTCTTCCTTGATGGCGAAGACCTTTGCTTCAACGGTATCCAGAAAGGCCTGAACGTCTTCCGGGTCGTCGTAGGCCTTGCTGATCGATTCGGTGCAGGAGGAGATCACCGAGCGGAGGATGTGCTTCGACTTGACGATGCCCAGGTGGTGTTCGAAGTGAGCAGCAGTGGGCGCGTAGGTGTAGATGGTGGTCAGTTCAGCGGCACCCCCCAGGTTCTCCAGGAGGTTGCGGTCCTTGAGCAACTGCGTGAGGGAAACCAGTTCGATCGGTTGTTCCTTGTCGTAGAGTTCGAGCAGGACCTGGTAGAGAGTGCCGTGAGCAGGGATGTAAAAGTGGCCGGGAGTGAGGTGTTCTTCAACAGCGGCCCCGATGTATTCGGTGGGCTCCTGCATCATGGAACTGAGGATGCTCTTCTCCGGACCAGTGGCGTTGGGGAGGGCCCGGGCCGCTCCGTCATCCCCGGGTTGCACGACTTGCAGGCGGGGGGAATCCTGATCCTTTTTCTGGGAGGTCTCGGTGGCCATTGGGGAGAAGGAACTGCTCCCTGCAGGATCGATCGAATCTAACTGGGCGCAACATTTAATTAGTACATCCTGAATAATGTGGATCACGGCTCGGCCGTGCCTTTCCCTCTGGAATTACAGGAGAGGAAGCCCCGCTTTCCGCTTCACCCGGTGTGGAGAACCCGGGGCAGAACTGCGGTAATAGTTAGGCCCCGGTGGGCAGGTCGCTTGAGGACTGCGAAACAAAGTGCCGAGGGTTATCTCAGTCGCTCCAGCAGCGCGGATCCGGAGTCGGTTTCCGAGGCAGCGATGGCCCTGGTCAGGCGGCGCTTTCGGGTGGTGCGTTTTCCTTCGTTTTCGGCCCCGCAGTCTCGTCGGTCTCGACGATTATGCTGAGCGTAGCGGTCACATCTGCATGGAGTTTGATTTCCACCTCGCTCTTGCCGGAACGCTTGAGGGGTTTGTCCAGTTTGATGGCCGTGCGCTCGATTTCGACACCCTTCTCCTCAAGCGCCTTGTGAATGTCCATGCTGGTGATGGATCCGAAGGCCTTGCCGCCTTGTCCGGTCTCCAGGGTGAACCTGGGCCGGAGTCGGCTGATCTTGCCGACGAGTTCCCGGGCATTTTCAAGTTCCTCGGCCTCGCGTTGCGTGCGCTTGGCCTGCAGGGACTCGAGATTGCGTAAATTGCCCTTGGTGGCTTCGTAGGCCTTCCCGGTAGGGATGAGGAGGTTGCGGGCGTAGCCTGCCTTCACCTTGACGACATCGGCTTCGGCGCCCAGTCCAGTGATCTTCTCGCGCAGAATGACTTGGGTAGTGGCCATGGGAGCTTGGGATGGTTCGGGGTCGACCGTCGTCACCATGACGGGCGAGGCGCCGGAGATAGTTGCGCGGGCAGGTCCGGTCAAGGAGTTAATCGTCATGGGGGCCCGTCTGTGAGGGTTTTCAGGGGAGTCGCCAAGGCCCCCGAAACCGGTCGTAATCAGGCTTGGGCAGCAGGACGTAGAGCGGATTCCGGTCGGGATCGATTCTGGCGATGAGGGTGCGGAGATGGGCTTCGGGCATGGTGGTGCAGCCTGAGGTGGGCTTGGCTCCGTCCCCCCGCCAGATATGGAAGAAAATGGAAGAACCCGCCCCGGGGATTGGCTTGGGCAGGGCGTTATGAGCAATGAAGAGCTTCAGGGAGTGAGGGTAATCACCCTGTCGCATCTGGGCCCTTATTTCCCAGTTCTCCCGGGGTTCGTGCTTGAGGATGAGGTGACGGTTATAGTGCGGCGAGGAGGGGTCCTCGACCCAGAGGTCACGGGTGGTGATCCGGCGGTAGGGTAGTTTGGGATGCTTTTTGATGGACTTGTGGTAGCCCCAGGCTCCCCCGACCCGGAAGACTCCGGCAGGTGCCCGCCAGTCCCCCTCGGCCTTCCGTGAGACCTTGGATGGGAGGGGATGGAGACCGCGGCCCCAGGCCAGGCCCTTTTTTGCGCAACGCCCGCCCCAGGGTCCCTCCACCTTTTGCCAGGTGCCCGTTCCGTTCTTCTCATAGAGATAGACCGTGAGGTGGGAGCTCTGCCAGGACTCGGTGATCCCCACCACGATCTGCGAGGAGCCCCGGGGCAATTCGAAGGCAGGGGCGGCGAGACTGAGCAGAAGATAGGCGCAGAAGAGGCGGGCCATGTGTGCAGTGTAAACTACCAGGCTCCCGGGATACAGCGTTCAGTCAGCCGCGCTCCTGAACGAGAACCTTGAAGGCCTGCCCGGCCCCGTGAAGGTCGGTAAGGAAGCGCTCAGCCGCGGAAGACGATTTCCCCAGAAACGGACTGCAGTATTCACGTTGGGTGACGAGGTGCTGATCGTGGAGGCCGAGTTCTTTCCCCCAGCGGACGAGATCGTCAAAATTGACGTCAGCGGTGAGATCCTGCCTTCCAGGGAGTCGATAGAGATTCGCGCCCGTGACACACTCATGATGATAGTAGCCACGGATGGTTCCGGCGGGTTTGCGGTGATAGATTTCATCGGAAGCTCCCCCGTAATCTATGGTGAGGAGGTGTCCTTTCTTCCAGTGGGGTAACCAGTCTTCCAACCACTGACGGTAGCTGGCATGGACCTCGAGACGCTGTCCGGGTGTCCACGGTTGCCTGAGGAGGGAGGAGTCCGGAAGGTGATCTGCTGGTTGCCACTGTTCTTCTATCCCGGCTCCGCCCGCCTCAAGAACGAGTTCCTGCCAGTGATCCTCGCCTTTTCGAAAAACGCGAACGGGAAAAGCGTCCACGAGTTCGTTGGAGAAGATGAAAGCTGCACCACCGGTTGCGTGAAGCGCGTTTTCCATCGTGGAGTGGAATCGCACCGAGCGCCCGAGTTGCTTTCGTAGGACGGACTGGAGTCGTGGTGCCCGTTCCACGAGATGATAGCGTGGTTGTTTTCTGAACCGCGGGAAGGGAGGCCGGAGTTCGCGCCGGAGCGCGGTGGCGAGGTGTCCAGCGCCGGGACCTATCTCGATGACGTCCTGCAGGCCGGTGAGGCGAATGGTCTGCGCAAGCGCTTTTGCCAGTATTCCAGCCAGAGTGGGAGTGGTGGCAAAATCGCCTCCGGTGCCGATGGTGCGGACATGGCTGCTGTAGTAGCCGTGCTCACGGTCATAAAGACAGAGTTCCATGAACCGGTCGAAGCGGAGGTTGCCGGTGATCTCGAAGTGTGGTTGGAGCCAGGAATTCAGAATGAGGGTTCAGGGTGCAGCGTTCAGGTCGGGGGCAAGGTGCGCGATAGCGGCATCCTGCGGGGCGTCGTCGTGATCGTCCCGCAGAAGGGTCTGACCAGACAAGGGGGAAGAATGCCGGGTCCTCCCTTCCCGGTATCAGAGTCACTCGCCATGGCTGGCCCGCGCCAGTTGATCACAGGCCTTGAGGTCGAGTTTGCCGGAGGCCAGGACGGGGATATCTCTCACCGGGATGATGAACTTGGGACACCAGAGGGAGGGAATTCCCTCGTCCATCAGTTTGTAGCGAATGTCCACGACTTCCTGCTCGGGGGCTTCACTGGGCACGGCGGAGAGAAAGCCGATCACCTCACCCTTCTTTTCATCGGGTAGTCCCACTACTGCGATCTTTCGCTCTTCCTCCCCGTCGAGGCCGAGGATCTTGTTGAGGTGTCCCTCGATCACTTCATGTGGAACCATCTCTCCTGCGATCTTGGAAAAACGCGACATGCGCCCCTCGATGTAGAGGAAGCCGTTCTCGTCGAGACGTCCCACGTCACCGGTCTTGAACCATCCGTCGATGATGACCTCGTTGGTGAGGTCCTCACGGTTCAGGTAACCGGGAAAGATATTGGCTCCGCGAAGCCAGATAATGCCGCTTTCGTTAACGGCACGCCGCTCGTCGGTGGCGGTGTCCGTGATCCTGACCGCGATACCCGGGAGGAAGGGGCCCACCGAGCCGAGTTTGCTGCCCGAGATGATGGGAGTCTGGGCATTGGGCGCTTCCGCGTCAGGGAGATTGACATTGGTGGCGGGGGAGGTCTCGGTCAGTCCGTAGCCCTCGAAGGGGAGCAGGCCGAACTTCTTCTCGAATGAACGGGCAAGGTTGGTGGGAAGTTTTTCAGCTCCGGTCACCACGAGGTCGAGAGAGGCAAGCAGTTCCGGGTCGACGCGTCTCATGTAGCCCCGGAGGAAGGTGGGAGTGGCAAGCAGAAGATTGAGTTCGTGCTCATGGATGAGTTCCGCCAGTCGCTTGGTTTCCAGTGGGCTTGGGTAGGTGACGAGCTTGGTTCCCTCGATGATCGGAAACCAGAGGGTCACGGTGCAGCCAAAGGAGTGGAAGAGGGGGAGCGACCCCAGGATCCCCGCGTTGGGCGGAAGGGAGAGCCGGGTGCCAAACTGACAGACGTTGGCGAGCACGTTGCGGTGGCTGAGGGGAACCCCCTTGGGTTCGCCCGAGGAACCGGAGGTAAAGAGAAGGATCGCCTCGTCGTCCCCCCGGTTGCCCTTCTTCAATCCAAGCAGGCGGGTGAGCAGGGAGGCGGGGAGAATCCTGGAGAGCAGGAACCACTTCTTGATGCGCTTTCCGATGGAGGGCAGGATGCGTTCGATAAGCAGGAGGTCGCGGGTGGGTGGCCACGGGAAGGTGGGCACCTTTCGGACAAAGGGGTCAGCGGTGATGAACTTGTCGAGGTCGCCCTGCTTGATGGCGGACTGGACTGCGTCCTGGGAGGCAGTGAAGTTCAGGTTGACCGGGATCTTGTTGGCAAAGAGGACGGCGATGTTGGCAAGGAGGCCTCCCTTGCCGGGGGGGAGGATGATTCCAACCCGTTTCTTGTCGGTGGCATCCCGGATTTCCCTGGAGAGGGCGATGGCGGCGGCCAGGAGTTTTGAGTAGGGCAGGGAACTGTCATCGGAACCGTCATGAACGCAGACCCCTCCGTGTTTCTTCAGGCCGATCAGGAGATGCTCGGCCAGGGAGTCCCCAAGGAACTGTCGCGAACTGAATGCGGTCTCTGAGGCCTGCAGGAGGTTCTCCTGGTAGCCCGGCACGGTGATCTCTTCCCCGTCGAGGCGGTTGCCGAGGACGAAGATGGCGGACGGGAGCCGGTGGGGCGGTTCAGTGGCGAGGCGGAGTTCGGCAGGAATCGAAACGGCCACGGGCAGGGTGGGAAGGTTCAGGGCGCAGAGGAAGGCAAGGTGCCCCGGGGTGATATGGCAGGCGGTGCCACGGCGAGCGGCCGTATCGCCCGGGATGAAAACCAGGAGGGCGCCGTCCTCAAGTTTGGGCCTCAGAGCCTCGCCGATGGCGGTGGGATCGGGATCCTCCTGCGAAAAAGTGACAGCCCGCACATCCTCGCGGGCGAGATAATCCTGCGTTTCGGGTGTCACCATGGCGTTTTCCTCGATCAGCCAGGTGACGGGGCGGACGCCGAGGCGGGAAGCCAGATTGAGAAGTTCACGGTGTGGCAGACGGCCGGGAACGAGGAGGACGCCGTCTGCCGGAAGGCTCTCAAAGCCGAGGAAAGAGACGGAAGCCGAGGACATAGCGACGGCAGCGACGCTGGCACCGGGGATACCACATTGGAAGCACGAAAGGCCAAGGTTGGTGCTACTTACTCACAGCTGCCCCGGGGAAAGTTCTTCACAGACCGGGGAGGCATTGTTAGACCCCGCCGCGATGAGCAGCAGTCTAACGCCCGAAGCCCGGGCCCGCTATTGGCGGAAGAACCTGAGCTGGCTGGGAGGATTGCTGGCCGTCTGGTTCATCGTCTCCTACGGGTGCGGAATCCTCTTTGTGGATCAGTTGGACAAGATCAAGCTGGGGGGCGTTCCGCTGGGGTTCTGGTTCGCGCAGCAGGGCAGCATTTACGTGTTCGTCGTCCTGATTGCGATTTACGTGGT
Source organism: Akkermansiaceae bacterium UBA7890 (assembly GCA_002501065.1). Lineage (GTDB taxonomy): Bacteria > Verrucomicrobiota > Verrucomicrobiia > Verrucomicrobiales > Akkermansiaceae > Roseibacillus_B. The sequence continues at coordinate 21,271 of DLRK01000028.1, read as the reverse complement.
GGCGATGAACAGGTTGGACCGGAAGTTGCTCGGGGAGAACTCCGACTAGAGCACGGCCATGGACGTCAGGACCTGGACTTTCATTCTCGTCGGGCTTTCCTTCGCCCTCTACATCGGGATCGCGATCCGGTCCAGGGCCACTTCGACTGGGGAATTCTACGTCGCGGGCAAGGGGGTGCCCAGCCTGGCCAATGGGATGGCGACCGCGGCGGACTGGATGAGTGCGGCCTCCTTCATCTCGATGGCCGGACTGATTTCCTTCATGGGTCGGGATGGCGCGATGTATCTCATGGGCTGGACCGGAGGTTACGTTCTGCTGGCCCTTCTCCTCGCTCCCTACCTGCGCCGTTTCGGAAAGTTCACCGTTCCGGATTTCATCGGGGATCGCTATTATTCGAACGTCGCGCGGGTGGTGGCGGTATTATGTGCCGTCTTTGTGTCCTTCACCTACGTGGCGGGCCAGATGCGGGGGGTGGGGGTGGTCTTCTCCCGCTTCCTCGAGGTGGACGTCAATACCGGGGTCATCGTGGGTATGTGCATCGTCTTGATTTATGCCGTGCTGGGCGGAATGAAGGGCATCACCTACACTCAGGTGGCCCAGTATTGCGTCCTGATCTTCGCCTACCTGGTGCCCGCGATTTTCATTTCCATCATGCTGACCGGAAATCCAGTTCCGCAACTGGGACTGGGTGCCAACGTGGTGGAGGAGGGGGTCAAGGGGAGCGTGAGCCTGCTGGATAAACTCAATGGGCTTTCCACGGACCTCGGGTTCAAGGCGTATACCGACGGGCAGAAGTCCACCATCGACATCTTCTTTATCACCGCTGCCCTCATGGTGGGAACGGCAGGCCTGCCCCATGTCATTGTGCGTTTTTATACGGTCAAGCGAGTGCGTGATGCACGGATGTCAGCCTTCTGGGCGCTGCTGTTCATCGCCATTCTCTACACGGTCGCTCCCGCGGTGGGGGTCTTTGCCCGTACCAACCTGCTGGAGACGATCCCCAACAAGTCCTACGCCAGTGCGCCCGAGTGGTTCAAGAACTGGGAGGACGCGGGCTTGATCGCCTGGATCGACAAGAACGGGGACGGCAAGATCCAGTACACTTCCGGGAATGCCATGAAGGAGAAGCCGCAATTCCAGGAAGATGCCGAGGGGCAACAGACCCGGGGCGAGCACGGGCAACGGCTGCTGAAGAACAAACCTGCCGAGGGTGCTAACGAGCTCTATGTGGACCGTGATATCATGGTGCTGGCGAATCCGGAAATCGCGGGTCTGCCGAACTGGGTCATCGCCCTGGTGGCCGCCGGGGGACTTGCCGCTGCCCTCTCGACGGCAGCCGGATTGTTGCTCGTGATCTCGACCTCGGTGGCGCATGACCTGATCAAACGGACGATCAACCCGGAGATCACGGAGAAGGGCGAATTGTGGGCCGCCCGCCTGGCGGCAGCTGGGGCAGTTGTTGTGGCGGGCTATTTCGGGATCAATCCACCGGGATTTGTGGCTCAGGTGGTGGCCTTTGCCTTTGGTCTCGCGGCCTCGTCGTTCTTCCCTGCCATCATTCTGGGGATCTTCTGGAAAAGGGCGAATCTCTACGGGGTGATCACAGGGATGATCGTCGGAATCCTTTTTACCTCCTCCTACATCATCTACTTCAAGTTCATCAATCCGGCGGCCAATAATGCCGAGCACTGGTTGTTCGGGATTTCACCGGAAGGAATCGGCACCATCGGAATGATCCTCAACGTCGTGATCGCGTGTGCCATCTCAATGGTCACGAAAGCTCCCCCGCGGGAGGTGCAGGAGATGGTGGACCGGGTGCGCTATCCCCGGAAGTCGTTCAAGGAATCCGACTCGTAAGGTCAGAAGCGAGTGATGCCTTCTAAACGGGCGTGCGCACGTGCTCGATGGCCTCGATGATGTCTTCCCTGGTAATCTCGTCGGAGACAAAGGCTCCACCCAGGCGTTTCAGGAGGACAAAGCGAATCCGGCCCGAGGTGAACTTCTTGTCGCGGGCGAGGGCGGCCATGATGGACTCAGTGCTGATGTCCAGATCCAGCAGGAGGGGCAGATGCCACTGCCGATGGATGGCGAGAAGGCGGGTGGTGTCCTCCCGCGACAGGCCGGCTTTTTTTTCAGAGAGGTAGAGAGCCGCCCGCACGCCGAGGGAGATGGCCTCGCCATGGAGGAGGGTGCCATACTCGGCGGTGGACTCGATGGCATGTCCGATGGTGTGGCCGAAGTTGAGGAGGGCGCGGGTACCCGAGGTTTCCCTTTCGTCCTCTTCCACGATGCGGGCCTTGATGGAAACATTGTCGGCAATGAGACCAGGATCGACCTTTCTGTCGTCCGGATCCATGGCCTCGATGACTTCCAGCATGCCGGCATCCCGGATGGCAGCGTGCTTGATCACCTCGGCGAAGCCCTCGTGAAAGACCAGGTCGGGCAGGGTGGCCAGAACCTCCGGGTCCACGAGGACGAGGCGGGGTTGCTGGAAGGTTCCGATCAGGTTCTTGCCCTCGGGAACATTCACTCCCGTCTTCCCCCCGACCGAACTGTCGACCTGGGCCACGATGGTGGTGGGAACCTGCACAAAGGGAATGCCCCGGTAGAAGATGGAGGCCACGAAGCCGGCCACATCCCCGACGACCCCGCCGCCGAGGGCGACGATGAAGCTTCCGCGATCGTGATGATGCTCGATGAGTGATCGGCAGAGGGACTGCACCTGCTCCATGGACTTGGAGCTTTCCCCGGGAGGGATGAGGTGGGCGCTGACCTCGAATCCGGCTTCCTGGAGGGAGGATTGCACGGTCTCGCTGTAATGGAGCGCAACGTTGGCGTCAGTGATGAGAGCCACCCGTCCGGTGAGGCCGGTCTCTCTGATGCATTCGCCCGTGCGGTTGATGCAGCCCGGTTCGACGAGGATGTCGTAGGAGCGGTCGGGGAGATTGACAGGGATGGTTGGCACGACGGGCAATTGGTTGCAGGCGGTTTCTGGACGGCGAGGGTTCGCTTGGCAAGGACTACGAATTCCGGAGGGTCCGCCAGGCCGACAGATCGGGGTGGAGAAGAAGGTCGAGGGGTTTCTCCGTCAGAGCAAGAGTGTCGATGAGATGATCGAGGAGGAGAGCGGAGGCGGAGGCATCGTAGAGGGCATCGTGCCAGCGGCGTTCCGGGTGGATCCCGTCGAGACGGGGGACCAGGTCGAAGTGCTGGCACAGGTCGCCGAGAGCGAAGGAGGGCAAGGTGGGCCAGGCCGCCCGGGCCAGGCTCAGGGTGTCGATCCAGGGTCCAAAGGAATGTCCCGGAAAGGCGCGCAGAAAGCGTTTTTCGGTGCCGTGCCCGTGGGCGACCACCACCCGGTCGGCAAGGAAACGCCGGATCTCGGGCCAGAGGGAGAGAAGAGATGGCGCTTGGACAAGGTCTTCAGCGCTGATGCCGTGAACCTTCCTGGCCGACCAGGTGATTTTCTGGTCAGTGGAGAGAAAGGAGCAGAGGGAGTCTCCCAGTCCTTCCTCCGGCGACCAGAGGGCAATACCCACCTGAACGGGCACGTCAGTGCGTCCCCGACTGGCCCCGGCGGACTCGAAGTCAATGACGGCGAATCGCTGATCGGCGATGGGAGTGGACGGGTTCATGCAGGGAAGTTCCTAGAGGGCTGGGCGCTCCAAATTGTCTTTCCTTTTGTAATGGCGCAGGGGGAGAGGAGCGCTAGAATCCCTCACATCGTATCATGATTGAATCTCTTTTTGGCAATTTGGCGGCGTTGGGGACAAACGGGGTTATTCTCATCGTGCTGGGCGCGATCGTCCTCCTTCTGATCTTCTGGTTGATCGGGGGCTACAACGGTCTGGTGCGGTTGCGCAACCGCTATCGCAACGCCTTTGCCCAGATCGACGTGCAACTCAAGCGGCGCCATGACCTCATTCCGAACCTGGTTGAGACGGCCAAGGGCTACATGAAACATGAGAGTGAGACGCTGGAAGCGGTCATCAAGGCCCGCAATGCCGCTGCCAGCGCGCGGGAGGGACTGAGCCCGGATGATGCCGGTCAGATGCAGGGGTTGATGACGGCGGAGGCCGGCCTGGGGTCGATGCTCGGAAAGTTCTTCGCTCTTTCGGAGGCCTATCCGGACCTCAAGGCGAACCAGAACATGATGCAACTCAGTGAGGAGCTCACCAGCACGGAGAACAAGGTGAGTTTTTCGCGTCAGGCCTACAACGATGCAGTCACGCTCTACAACACCCAGACGGAGACCATTCCGACCAATATTATTGCGGGGATGTTCAGCTTCCGGCAGGCGGTTCTCTTTGAGGTTGCCAACGCGGAGGAGCGGGAGCGGGTGGATGTCAGTTTCGACTAGGACGTAGCGGGGCGGACTGCTGAGGCATTAACCGATCCTGTCTTCATGAACTTTTTCGAGACACAGGACCGGGCTCGTCGCCGGACGAAGTGGCTGGTGTTTTATTTGATATGTGCGTTGGTCGCCATCGTCTTCGCAATCTATCTGGGGGTGACCTTCGGGATGGCTCTGTCCGGCGACCGACTGGATCTCTGGGATCCCGGGAGGTTCATCCTCATCGCCACCACGACCTGCCTCCTGGTCTTCGGGGGAAGCATCTACAAGTCGAGCCAGTTGCGGCAGGGCGGGAGGGTGGTTGCCAAGGATCTGGGGGGACGCCTCGTCCTCCCCCATACGCGGGATCTGGAGGAACGGCAGTTGCTCAACGTGGTGGAGGAAATGGCCATCGCGTCCGGGACCCCGGTGCCGCAGGTTTATGTGATGGACGAGGAAGCGGGGATCAACGCCTTCGCGGCGGGAACGAAGCCCTCCAATGCCGTGATCGGAGTCACCCGGGGGTGCCTCCAACTCCTTTCCCGTTCCGAGTTGCAGGGGGTCGTGGCACATGAATTCAGCCACATCCACAATGGGGACATGCGGCTGAACATGCGCCTCATCGCGGTGATTTTCGGGCTTCTCATCCTGATGCTCACCGGGCGCACCATTCTCCACTCTATTCTCCGCTCTGCGTTCCATCCGCGTGCGTTGGGCGGGAGCCGTCGGAACCGAAATGGGGGGGATGTCCGGGCGTTGGTCATAGTGGTTGTCATCGCTGGGGTATTCTTCCTTGTCGGGGGAATTGGCTCGATCTTTGCCCGTCTCATCCAGGCCGCCGTCTCGCGTCAGCGGGAATTCCTGGCCGATGCCTCGGCAGTGCAGTTCACCCGGGAACCCGCGGGACTGGCCGGAGCGCTCAAGAAAATCGGGGGGTGGAATGATGGATCAAGGGTACGGAGTCCGCAGGCCCTTGCGGTCAGTCACATGTTCTTTGCCGAGGGGGGTCTTTTCAAGTGGGGCATGGCCACTCATCCGCCGCTACAAGTGCGGATCCGGGCCCTGGAGCCGGACTGGGTTGGAGGGTTTGACTCTGTGGCCCTGAACAAGAACCAGTCCAAGAACCAGTCCCTGGCGGGATTGTACGACGAATCGCGTCAGCAGATTCTGAAGCGACAACGGGGAGAGGTTGGGGCGGTCGCTGAGGAGGAGGGGGAATCGGGGGCGGTCGCGAATCTCGCTCCGGTTCAGCGCTTAAGCGGAAGCGTGAACGCAATGGTGGCATTGAGTGACCTGGGTCAGGAAACCCGGTGGTCTCTGGAGGCGGGGCAGCGTATTCACGACGGATTGGATGAGAGATTGCGTTCCGCCTCGCAGGATCGCGGAGGGGCCCAGAGACTGATCTTCGCCATGCTCCTTTCCAGGGACAGGCAACAGCGCCAGGAGCAGGTTGAGGGACTGCGGAAGGGAATGGGTTCGGATTTTTTGAGGGAAGGTGAGGACTGGCAGGAACTGCTGGAGTCGCTCCATTCAGCCGAGAAGATTGCCCTTTTGGACCTCTGCATGCCCGCTCTCCGACACATGAGTCAGCCGGAGTATGACCGCTTCGTTCAGTTGATGCATTGGATCATAGCCACGGATGAGAAGGTTGACCTCTTCGAATTCATGCTGCAGCACGCGGTGACCCGGCACCTGGCAGGCCACTTTGAACCGGATCGACGAAAGGTTGCGCCGTGGTTGCGCATGGATGACCTGCCCGTGCGCATGGATGACCTGCCCGCAGCGGGGAATGTGCTGCTCACCGTGATGGCACGGATGGAGCGGACCGAGGAGAGTGCGGCAAGGGCCTTCCAGGCCGCGGTGAAAGGGGGGCATGGTTTTGAGGGCTGGAGCCCGGAATTACTTCCTGAAGATTCATTCGGTCCCGAAGAGATCCATTCGGCTCTGGTCGAGTTCGAGACGGCCGCTCCCATGGAGAAGAAGAGCATTCTGCAGAGGTGTGGTTTTGCCGCGGCCGAGGACGGAATCCTCACCAGTCGGGAGGCGGAGCTGCTGCGAGCGGTGGCGGACGCAATCGGGGTCAGTCTGCCGCCCTTTGTCCAGGACGTCCAATTGCAGGAAGTGGGCGCCGAACAGGCTTGATTTGTCGGGTTCCAGCGGAGATTGTCCACCAGCGCCCATGGCACGACGCCCCCTCTGGAACAGCTCACTGTTATGCTGTTAGAATGGTATTCATGATGAACTTCATAGATATATCAACTTGTCTTGCCCAAGCGAATTATGAGATGAGCGCTGAAGAGGGCCCTGCCGCCGCAGTAGGAATTATGGCGCTGTTAGCAGCGTTCTTTATTCCCATCCTGATCCTTGTTGCAGTTTTCATTATCGCACAATGGAAAATTTACTCGAAGGCCGGCCAACCAGGATGGGCCGCCCTTATTCCATTCTACTCCACTATTGTCCTGCTTGAGGTCCAACGCCGACCCGTTTGGTGGATCGCACTCTGGCTCATTACGGGTGTTCCCATCATCGGCATAGGTTCCTTCATCGTAATGTGGGTTGTCATGGGTCTCGACTTAGCCAAACAATTCGGAAAGGGTGCAGGGTTCGCAGCAGGGTTAATTTTTCCTTTAACTGCCCCAATTTTCTTGCTGATCCTCGCCTTCGGCGGCGCCCAATACCAGGGTGCTCCGGCAGCAAGTGTCCCTCCAGCCCCGGCTGCCCCCCTCTGGATCTGGCCCAATCTTCTGAGCCTCGACGCCCCTCTGGTG
>DLRK01000028.1:13912-14133 GCA_002501065.1 Akkermansiaceae bacterium UBA7890 | reverse complement strand
AACGCCGACCCGTTTGGTGGATCGTATTCTACCTCATTGCGCCTGTTCCCATCGCCGGCAGCCTCTCTTTCCTTGCAATGTACATTATCATGTGCCTCGACTTGGCCAAACAATTCGGGAAAGGTGGAGGCTTTGCGGCAGGGCTGATTCTCCTCTTTCCGATCTTCCTGCTCATCCTCGCCTTCGGCGGCGCCCAGTACCAGGGTGCTCCGGCAGCAAGT
>DLRK01000028.1:0-13898 GCA_002501065.1 Akkermansiaceae bacterium UBA7890 | reverse complement strand
CCATGGCACGACGCCCCCTCTGGATCTGGCCCAATCTCCTGAGCCTCGACGCCCCTCTGGTGGCGCTCGCATGGTTCTGGATGTTCAAGCAGGTATGGCTGGTCAAATACCACCAGCCCTCTCTCCCGTGGTTTCTGGCCCTCACCGTGTGGTGCATCTACGTTGCAGACCGCCTCATGGACGAACGTCTGGCGGAGTTGGGGACCGGGCGGACAACGGCGCGCCACCGCTTCCACCGGCAGCTGCGGAATCCGATGAAGATCGGCCTGTTGATCGGAAGTCTGGGGGTGTTCTTCCTGATGGCCATTCAATCCAGGGGTCTCCTCCTGTATGGAATGCCCGTCCTGCTTCCGGTGGCAGCCTACTTCGCAGTGAGTTTCTACGATGCCGGACGGGGGGTGTCCTGGTTCAAGAATATTCTGGCGGGGACGGCTTTCGCCTACGGGACTACGGTCGGAGTTCATTTCCGGCGGGAACGATCAATCTGGGATCTGGCTCTCTCTCCCGAGGTGGTTGTCTTTGCCGGTCTCTGCATGATCAACATGATCGCGATTGATCACTGGGAAGCTTCTTCGGGCGACGACGAGGAAGAAGAAACCAGTGAATTTCACAAGACCGTCCTGCTCATTCTCCTCCTTGTGCTGGTGGGCGCCTGCTACTGGCTGGCGCTCCGGGCGGAAGACTTTACCCTGCAAACCCACAAGGCCTTTTATCTCTCGGTCATGGTGGGCGCCGGGTGTCTGGCCTTCCTCGCTCTCCTGCGCCACCTGTTCTCTTCCGAATCTCTCCGGGTGCTTGCCGATGTCGCCATGCTCGTGCCGTTGCCCTTCTTTTACTGGTTGCTTGTGGATTACGGGATCATTGAATTCGGGAAGTTGGGGTGGAACTTGAATCAACCGGATTCCGCAGTTGCTGAAATCACCGGGGGCGGGTGATTTGAAGCTTGGAGCCCGGAGCTTTCGTCGGTAGCGTTGCCGCCCCACAAAAACGATACTGTGAGCGGAGATTCCCGGAAACTTCATCCCTCGGTCCTGATCATTGGAGCCCCTGGTGCAGGGAAGGGCACGCAGGGCAAGGTGCTGGGAACGGTTCCCCGGTTTTTCCACTGTGCGTGCGGGGATGTCTTCCGTTCCCTGGATACCCGGACGGAACTCGGTCAGCAGTTCGTGGAGTTCTCCAGCAAGGGTGAACTTGTGCCTGATGAAATCACCATCGGACTCTGGAAGGCTCAGATCGACAACTGGATCGAGACCTATCACTACAAGCCCGACATCGACATCCTGATCCTGGATGGCATTCCGCGGAATGAGCACCAGGCCAAAATCCTGGAGGACTACCTGGAGGTTCACCAGGTCATCCATCTGACCTGTCCCGATCGCGAGGAACTGGCCCGACGAATGCGCAAGCGCGCCCTGAAGGATAACCGCTACGACGACGCCAGTGACGAAGTGATCGCTCACCGAATCGATACCTATGTCGAGGAGACCCGCCCCCTGATCGATCACTACGAGGGCAAGGTGAGCGAGATCGATGCCACCAAGCAACCTGTCGAGGTGCTGGCTGATGTCATAGCGGAGATCGTAAAACTGGACGTCTACAGGGAGATGGCCAAGGTGGTTGCCTGATACTTCAGGTTCCAGATTTCGAATGCCGGCTGTGCTGTAATTTGAAATTCGTCATCTGAAATCATATCATGCGCAAGTTGTTCATGGGGACCGGGGAGATTGCCCTGCCGTCGTTTCGAATGATGGCCGAAGAGGGGGATCTGGCAGGTCTGGTGACGCAGCCGGACCGACCGGTGGGTCGAAGTGCAAAGCCGTGTCCGCCGCGAATCAAGAAAGTCGCCGCCGGATTCGGTATTCCCGTGGTGCAACCGGAGAAGGTGGGCCTGGGGGAGGGGTTCGCTGAGGTTGCTGCGCTTGAACCCGATTTGATTGTAGTGATGGCCTACGGGCAGATCCTGCCCCGGGCTCTCCTGGAGATGCCCCGCTACGGCTGTATCAATGTGCATGCTTCTCTGCTCCCACGACACCGGGGAGCCTCCTGCATCCAGGCCGCGATAGAGGCTGGTGATCGTGAGACCGGAATAAGTGTCATCTACATGGAGGAGAAACTGGATACGGGCGACATCATCACGAGGCAGGCGGTCCCGTTGCATCCTGATGACACTGGTGGGATCGTCCATGACCGTCTGGCGGAACTCGCTCCGGTGGTCCTGAAGGAGTGTGTGGACGGGATCGCCGGGGGTGAAGTATCGCGAAATCCTCAGGACGACAGTCAGGCGACTTACGCGCCCAAGTTGCACCGGGGTGACGGAGAGGTGGATTGGAACCGGTCTGCCAGGTTCCTGGAACGCCGGATCCGGGCACATGATCCCTGGCCGGGTTCATTCACATCATTCAATGATGGCCGGGGCAGAGCAAGGCGCTTGAAAATCTTTCCCGGGGAGAGATTGCTGGAGGAAACGCCCAACGAATCTCCTGGAGAACTGATTAGCGTCGGTTCTTCCGGCATTACCGTAGCCTGCGGGAAGGGCGGGATCCGGTTCAATGAAGTGCAGATAGAGGGAGGGAAGCGGCTCCCGGTCCCGGAGTTCATCAAGGGAAATTCGCTGGCAGCCGGGGATCGGTTCTTTTCGCTGGCGAGCTCCCCGGAATAGGAGCACAGTAGCGCCATGGTCCTGAGGGTTCTGGCAGCAGCCTTTCTCCTTCCTGCGCTTTGTTCGGCGGTGACGGTGGAAGTGGTGAACCTTTATCAACCGCTGTCGCTCCACAATACCGATGGCATAGGGGAGGATCTCGGGGAAAACGACCCAATCCAGGCCGCAGTGATGTCGCGTCCCTGCGCCGTGGGTGGAGCGATGCCGGAGGATCTGGTCAAGGCGGTGGCGACTCCGCACCGGATCGCCAGCGATGGTCAGGCTTACGACGTCAAGGATGCCAACCTGCTCAACCTGTGCAAGATAACCCTGAGCGCGGAGATGAAGAAAACCAGGTTGCTCGTGCGGCTCGATGTGAGCAAGTTCGAGTTGCCGGAAGAACTAGACCTGACTGTCCGGCAGGTCGTGGCCCTCTCCATTCTGGCGATAGAGCGCACGCTCAAGGACTACTTCCGGAATAACAAGAATGAGGCCCTGGGCGTTTCGATCGGAGTGAAGGGAACCAATGAGGGGAATGAAACGCTCAAGGACCTGGCAAAGCGCTTTAATCTTGGAGGTTCCCGACCGGCCGGGGAAGAGGGAGAGGATGACTTGTGACCATCATCCTGCGGCGCCCGGGGACTCCTTCAGCCTGCGTGAGGGGCAGGGGAGGGCATTTCTCAGACGAATGCCATGCGGAGTCGGGATGGGGCCTGAAATCCACACGATGGACGCGGTCTTTACACTTTGCAGAACTGGACCGGACTGGGTAAATGCCACAACCTTCTGATTGCATGGGTGAAAAGGGACGCTCTTTCAAGAGAGCCATATTGAAGTTAAGTGGGGAGGCTTTGCGGGAAGCGGGAAGCAAGGACAACATTTCTCCTGAGATTGTGGAGCGCATCGCCTCCGAGATCTCGACGGCCTTGGAGTCAGGAGTGGAATTGGGCATTGTGGTAGGAGGGGGTAATTTCTGGCGCGGCGCGTCAGCCAGTGCCCGTGGAATGGACCGGGCTACCGCTGATTACGTCGGCATGCTGGCCACCGTCATGAACGCCCTGGCACTGCAGGCCGCCCTGGAGGAGGAAGGGGTGATGTGCATTGTGCAGTCCGCCATTGAAATGAAGAATGTGGCAGAGCCCTTCATCCGCCGGAAGGCCAGTCGGCATCTCGACCACAAGAGGGTCGTCATTTTTGCCGCCGGAACCGGCAGCCCATTCTTCTCCACCGATACAACCGCCGCCCTGCGTGCCAGCGAGATGAGCGCAGACGTCATCCTGAAGGCGACCATGGTGGACGGGGTCTACACGGCGGATCCGAAGAAGGATCCGGATGCCGAGCGCTACGAGAAGGTAAGTTTTCACGAGTGCATTACAAAGCGGCTGCAAGTGATGGACTCGACGGCGTTCAGCCTTTGCATGGACAATAACGTGCCTGTTATTGTCTTCGATCTGGGCGAACCCGGCAATATCGAGCGTGCCCTGCGTGGCGAAGAGCTTGGCACGATCGTCTGTGGGGAGTAGAATTCCCGCCCGATCACCACTCCACTCACTTCAGTTAACATGGACCCGGAAAACACTAAGAAGGAAGTAAGCGCTGCCATGGGCAATGCGGTTGACCACATGCTGCAGGAATTTGTGGGGGTGCGAACCGGCAAAGCCTCTCCCGGCCTGGTGGAGAACCTGGAAGTGCACGTTGAGGCCTACGCCAGCAACATGAGACTCAAGGAACTGGCGGTGATCACCACCCCTGAAGCCCGCACCATCATGGTGCAACCCTTTGATCCCGGAGTGACCGGTGATATCGAGCGAGCCATCCGGGAGAATGGCAAACTGGGCCTGAATCCTGTGAGTGACGGCAAGGTTATCCGCCTCCCCATTCCCGAGCTCACCGAGGAACGCCGGGTCGAACTGGTCAAGGTCATCAGGAACATGGCGGAGGAGTCACGGATCAGGGTGAGGGCCAATCGGAAGGACGGCATGGACGCCGCCAAGAAGATGAAGGCCGACAATGTGCTGACCGAGGACCAGATGCGCGATTTCGAGAGCGAGGTTCAGGAATTCACGGACACCTACATCAAGGAAATCGACGAGAAGCTCGCGGAGAAGGAACAGGAGTTGATGACGGTCTGAGGAAGCGTTTCGCCGTGGCCGGGGATTGAGCGCGGATATATCCAGCGAATCAATTTCCGGGAATCTTCCCGGATCCAGTCCGGGGGTCCATCCGGTTCAGGGGACGCAGGCCGGTGTTCGGGACGTTGCCGCTGCCGACTCAGGAGGGTGAACCGTTTTCCAGTTCCGCGATAACCCGCTGCTTTCGGGCGTGCTTCCAGGAGCGAAAAGCGGCTCCGAGATAGAAAGTGCACATGAGCAGCACAAGGGTGGCGTTGCGGTGTTCAGGGCTGGCCCATTCGTAGGTTCCCCCGGTGGTGGCGCCAATACATGTGGCAGCGTTGGTCAGGAAGGCCAGGAAGGCCAGGAAGGTGGCTCCAGCCAGCCCGTGACGGGGTTCCATGATGGCGTAGAGGGAGGCAATGAGAACCGCCCCTCCGAAAAAGATGCCCGGCATGGCAATGGAACGGAGTTCCCCGGTCGAGCCCCCCTCCGGGATCCCCACAATTCCCGTGGCAAGGAGGGCGAGGGCCAGGAGGAAGCTCAGGATGTGCATGATGGCAGGGATCTGCAGAAGATGATGACAGGTGAGGATCTCCCGTCACGACTCATCTCTTCCCTGGCGGGTCGACCGGGGGCGACGGTGACGAATCGAGTGACCCTGCCCTGGAGAGCGGCGTGATCATTCCCGATTGCTCTGAATGGCGCAGGACGTAGTCTTGTTCCATGATCGACATGCTGGTGCGGCTCTACGACCTGCCCGAGACCCTGGAGACCTGCCGGGCCGTGGAGGAGGAGGGAGTGATCCTGCGGAGGCCGCAGGGCTACGAGCGCCACATCCTGGCCCATTGGGTGGGCGAGCACTTTTCGCCAAAGTGGGTCAGCGAGGCAAAGGTGGCCTTCACCCGGCAACCAGTGAGCGCCTTCATGGCGACCAGGGAGAAGGAGATACTCGGGTTCGCCTGTTACGAGACAACGGGCAAGGGCTACTTCGGACCGACCGGGGTGGCGGAAGGAGAGCGGGGCAGCGGTCTTGGCAAGGCCCTTCTCTACAAGGCCCTGGAAGCCATGCGTGAGGAGGGATACGCCTATGCGATAATCGGAGGGGTGGGTCCGCGGGAGTTCTATGAGAAGGCATGCGGGGCGATTGAAATCCCAGGAAGTGACCCGGGGATTTTCGCTGATCTCCTGCCTGATCCCTGATCGAGCAGACACGCAGGTTCATATCTCACGTTTCAAATTGGTGACCAAAGCCGTTCCCAGAGGAAGTCAGGATCCCGAGTATGTCCGGGGAGCCTTTGCCCGGATTGCAGACAATTACGCCCTGGCAAATCATCTCCTGAGTGCAGGGACGGATATTCTCTGGCGACGGAAAGCCGGTCGCATGGTCGCGAACCTGCAACCGAACCGAATTCTTGACGTGGCAACCGGGACCGGTGACCTGGCCCTCACAATGCAACGGCGTTGCCCCGGGGCGGAGGTCATGGGGGTCGATTTCTGCGAGGAGATGCTCCAGCATGCCAGGGAGCGTGGACTGCGCCACACCGTCGTGGGCGATGCGCTTGATCTTCCCTTCGAGGATGGAAGTTTCGACGTGGTCACGGTGGCCTTCGGGTTGCGTAACATGGGGAACTGGGAGGCCGGTTTGCACGAGATGGCCCGGGTTGTGCGGGACGGAGGACATGTGCTGGTCCTGGATTTCTCGCTCCCGGGGGGAGTCCTGCGAAGACCGTATGCCTTTTATCTCAACAAGTTGCTGCCCCGGATGGCCGGAGTGATCACCGGAGAGCGCGACGCGTATGAGTATCTGGCGGGATCGATCGATCGGTTTCCCTGCGGGGAGGCCATGCTTGAGTTGTTTTCGAGGGCGGGATTGCAGGAGAGGGAGTGGTTGCCCCTCAGCGCAGGGATCGCTTCCATTTATACCGGACAAGTTGCCGCCCCGCCGTCTTAACGCTTAACACAGAGCGCTCCACAGGCCACACTTCCTGCATGCCGATCCAGGGATCAGCCAATCAGTTCGTGTGCGACCTCGTGGCTTATGAGCCAGGGAAGCCGGTCGAGGAGACCGCGCGTGAATTGGGTTTGCGGCCTGAGGAGATCGTCAAGCTGGCCAGTAACGAGAATCCGCTTGGTCCGTCACCGAAGGCAAAGGAGGCCATGCGGGCTGCCATCGAGGAAGGGCAACTCTATCCCGATGGAGGGGGGTGGAACCTCCGCAATGCGATTGCCGAAAAGTGTGGGGTGGGAATGGAGCACGTGGTGCTGGGCAACGGATCGAATGAAATCATCGAGTTGCTCTGCCATTGCTTTCTCAATCGTGAAAGGTCCCTTATTGCGGCCGAGCACGCCTTCGTCGTCTACAAGTTGATGGCCACGCTCTTCGGGGCGAAATACGTAGAGGTGACCGATCCGGATTTCGTGCATGACCTCGATGCCATGGCGGACGCGATTACTGCTGATACGCGGCTGGTATTTATCGCCAATCCCAACAATCCGACCGGGACACTCGTGGGCCAGGCCGAAATCGACCGCTTCATGGATCGTCTTCCGGATCACGTGGTGGCAGTCTTTGACGAGGCTTACCATGAGTTTTTGAGCGATCCGCCGGATACGGTGAAATATGTCAGGGAGGGGAGGAACGTCTGTGTCATGCGTACTTTCTCCAAGGCCCAGGGTCTCGCTGCCCTGCGGATAGGCTACGGCATCACCTCTGAGCCGGTGGCGGAGCTCCTGCACCGGGCCCGACAGCCATTCAACGCCAACGGTATTGCGCAGGCCGGCGCCCTGGCCGCCCTGGGAGATCTCGAGCACGTGGACCGCACGGTCGCCAATAACAACGAAGGGCTGTCTCTTCTACAGGACGGATTCGAAAAGCGTGGGCTTCGTTACGTGCCCAGTGTGGCCAACTTTGTCCTGGTGGAGGTGGGAGACGGCGATGCGGTTTTCCAGAAAATGCTTGGCCATGGGGTCATCGTGAGGGCCATGCGGGGCTACAAATTGCCCGGCTGGGTCCGTATTTCGGTGGGAACCCGAGCTCAGAATGAGCGTTGCCTGGAGGTTCTGGACCAGGTTCTGGTCGAGTGAGAGGGGCGACCCTCGCGAATTGACACGCAATAGACATGGGACTAGTCTATTAGTACTTCTTAATAATCCGATGTCCCAAACTACCTCTCCGGCCACCCGGAGCTTTCACTGCGTTTCCTGTCGCGGTGAAATTCAGATCCCGTTTGATCTGCCTCCGACAACCGCCCCATGTCCCCACTGCGGGACCAGGATCTCCTCCCCCGCGCCCCCGGTTGTCTTTGCGGACCGCCCGCCGTTGGAACAGCCTGTGCATCCACCATCTGTCCCGGGGGGATCTCCCGCTCCGGCAGGTGTTGCTCCGGCCGTATCCGAAGAAGCGGTGGTGCCGGCAGCGCCGGCGTCTCCGCCGGAGGAAGCGTCCCTCCCGAACCCGGAACGCAGTCGGTCGAACCCGGAACGCAGTCGATCAAAACAGGGGAGGGGACTGCATCCAGCGATTCCATTCCTGGCTGCGGTGGTTTTCATTGTGGGGGTGTTGATCACCCTGGTGGTGCTGAATCGCAAGGATCCAGATCCTGGTCCGCTCGTGGTGGCTGACGCGAGGAAGAAGGTTCCGGCTCCGCTTGAGAGAGAGGTGAGTGAAGAGGGCCGGGAGCGTTTCCTTGAACAGGGGTGGAAGTCGGAGGCTTCAAATGCCCTGGCCGGATTCCTGCAGGCTCGCAGTTCTGAAGAGAAGGCGCGTCATGTCATCGGCGGGGATGTGCTCATGCGCGAGATGGAGAAGTTCTACACCGGGGTCAGCGAGATCGACGAGTCAGACACTCCAGTCAATGCCTTCAGTCATCAGCAACTCGACATCATGGACCGTCGGAGAGGTCTTTTCCTCATGCGTTTCGAGAGACCCTCGCAATTGAAGATGTCTGAATTCTTCCGGCCCGTGGCCCCGCTTGAGATCCAGCACGACCTGAAGGAACCAGGCCTGCTCCTCTCCGCCTTTTCTACCAGGGAGCGCTTTGCGATGGAACCAGTGCGGGTGATGGCGTTCTTCAAGGAGGAGGAGGGCAAACTGCTTCTGGACTGGAAGGTTTACACCCAGACGAAGTATCGCATTTTCAAGCATTTCATCAACACCCCCCGACCTGGTGCGGGCGGGGTGTTTCGCGTGATGATCCGGGAGACCCTGCCTGTCACGAAGACCGGAACGAATACCAACGCTGGGCGGACCTTCAGCCTGAGCGATCCGGCCTTTGCCCGGGACCAGGTTACGGTCAGCGTGCTCAACGACGAGCTCCCGGGCCGCATACTCTCCGAACTGGCATGGATTAATATTCCGGACCGACGGGATCAGAACCGTTACGCGACCGTGCGCCTCAGTTGGACGAACGCTTCCGAAAGTCAGATCCATCTCGACGAAGTGATCTGCTGGGAGTTTCTCGGCCTGGGAGGTGAGGCAGGAAACGCCGATCTCCTCGGAGAGGATGTGGCGGGCGAACCAGCTTCCAGGAAGTCCGCGTCCTTTGCTCCCGAGGAGCCGATCAACCCGGTTTCCATTCGTGAGGGGGAACCCGGGGAGGAGATTCCCCCTGGCCCCATCGGGGATGAGGGTGGACCTGACCGTAGCGGCGGTGGCGAGGACGAAGAGGGAAATGAGGAGAGCCCGAAGGGCCCCGTCGCTCCGTGAACGAGACGATCGCCGCGGTCGCCACTCCCTTTGGTCAGGGTGCCCTTGCGGTGATACGCCTGTCCGGGGTTGAGGCTCTGCCGGTGGCGGGGCAGGCCCTGGGGCGCGCCCCTGAAGGTCTTGAGGAACGGCATGCGCACCGGGCAAAAGTGTGCGCTGAGAATGGCGTGGTACTGGACGACGTGGTGGTGACGGTTTTCAGAGGCCCGCGAAGCTACACCGGCGAGGATGTGGTGGAGATCAGTTGCCATGGCGGGGTGCTGGTGGTTCAGCGGTTGCTGGAACGTCTGCTGGAATGCGGCGCGCGGAGCGCGGAAGCCGGTGAGTTCACTCAACGGGCGTTTCTGAACGGAAAACTGGATCTCACCCAGGCGGAAGCGGTGATGGATGTCATTTCGGCGCAGACCGAACTTGCCCTGAGGGCGGCCCAGCATCAACTGGGTGGCCGCATTGGGGTGGAGACGGAGACCCTGCGGGGCGAAGTCCTGGAAATTGTGGCCCACGTGGAGGCTCACATCGATTTTCCTGAGGAGAATATTGATCCGGATACCGGAGCCGGGTTGATCGGGAGACTGGAGGGGGTGAAGGCGCGAATCGATAAGTTGCTGGCGACTGCCGAGCAGGGACGCATTTTGCGTGAGGGTGCGCGGACCGTTATTTGCGGTGAACCAAATGTTGGAAAATCCAGCCTTCTCAATGTGCTTCTGGGCTATGAGCGCGCGATTGTGAGTGAAGTGGCCGGGACGACCCGGGATACCGTCGAGGAGGTGCTGAACGTCGGCGGAATTCCGGTTCGGTTGATTGATACTGCAGGGATGCGGGAATCGGTGGATGAAATAGAGCAACGGGGGGTGGAAAGGACCAGGCAACACCTGGCAGAGGCCGATTTGATTCTGGAGGTGGTGGACACAAGCCGGGAAAAGGGAAACCTGCTATCAAGCGAAAGCCGTGAGAATCGCCATCATCTCCTGGTGCTCAACAAGAGCGACCTGGGCGCCCATCCTGACTGGAACCAGGAGGGCAGAGGGGTTGCGATTTCCTGCCGAGAGGGAACCGGCATGGATGCTCTGGGCGAAGCGATTGGAGACCAACTCTCCCTTGGGGCTGCCAGCTGGGGGCAGGAGGCAGTGGCTGTCAATGCGCGGCACCAGGACTGCCTGCGGCGCGCGGAGAAAGCGCTTTTGGTGGCCCGGGAGCAATTAAGTGCGGGGGAGGGCCCGGAATTGGCGGCTGTTGATTTGAGAATTGCACTCGATGCCATCGGCGAAGTGGCCGGGAAGGTGGAAACGGAAGAATTGCTCGGTGAAATCTTCGGACGTTTCTGTATTGGCAAATAGAATTCTAATGGTGAGCAAATGGATCACCCCTTGGTTTCCGGGTAACGGTGGGAGAGTCGGGGCGGGGAGGTGTGTGGTATTCCCACGGCAATACCCGGGGGAATACTGCCATGGTGAGCCCGTTCCGAAGCTGGAAAGTGGATATCCCGCCCCCGGCAGCCGGGGGGGAGCCTTTCTTGAGGAAATGAGGGAGGGGAGGCGAGGGAAAGATTTCGACATCATCTTCTCCGGCAATTCCGTGAGGAGAGACTTGAAGAATCACGAGGTTGTGGCTTGGTAAACGGCAGGACCCCCCATGGAAGGAAAACGATTCATTCTCCTCCTGAGCACGGCCCTCCTCGGCGCTGGGCTGGTATTCCCGGCTCAGGATGAGGCGGAACCTCCGGACCCGGTGACCGCTGAGGCGGAGGGCGCCGTGGCAGAGTCAGGAACGGGAGCGGCAGACGAGCTTGATGCCCCGGACGAGAAACTCCTTCAGGCGCGCAAACTGGTCCTCCAACTGGGCGACGAATCCTACCGCGTCAGGGAGGAGGCCACCAAGGGGTTGTGGGGGCTCGGAGAAGTTGGAATCGTGGCGATCAGGGAAGGGATGGAAACCGACGATCCGGAGGTGGCTCACCGATCACGGATTCTTCTGCGCCGTATTCTCACCGGGATCACTCCTGATACGCCCCGGAAAGTGGTGGATCTCGTCCAACGCTACTTTCGCTCGGGGGTGGGTGGAAAGAAGGCGGTTTTCCAGGCCCTTCTCGATGCTGAGGCCTTTGTCCAGTTGCTTCGCATCTACCGCTTTGAAGAAGACGAGGAGGCCCGGCAGAGTTGTGCGGAGTTGGTGGAGAAGGCGGTTCTGCCACTCACCCTCAAGGAACTGGTTGAGGGGAATGTGAGCCAGGCGGAAGCGATGTTGCGGCTGGCGCCGGCAAGTGACCAGAACAGTCGTCGCCTGGCCTGCCTCCTGCGGGTGCAGGACAAATTGGACCATGAGATGGACATGGTGGCTCCCACGATAACCTACCGGGACGATGGCAAGGTCACGGAGGCGACCCGCGAATTTGCGAACCTCCAATTGGCCCTGCTCCGTTCCAAGGGGCGTTACACTGAAGCGCGCCAGCTCGCTGAAAAAATGGACCGCTCAGACATTGTGGCAGTGATGGCGCTCTTCGAGGGAGATCCCGCCCCCTATCTTCAGTGGTATATGGACCGCCCCAAGGAATCGCCCATCGTGCGGGTGCATGCTGAGATCGTCCTGAAGAGGTGGCAGTTGAACCACGAGGAGGCCGATCGCCTGATGGGGAGGATGGCGGAGGAGGCCGCAGGCGGAGTCGACGAGCGACGCGAAGCGATGCTTTCGCTTCTGCTCAATGGCAATCTCAAGGCCGGGCTTCCCCCTCTGTTCCAATCCAACAAGGATGCCGCCTTCACTTATTACGAGACCGTTGAGCAACCCACGAAGGCGGTGCAGGTGCTGGGTTATGTCGGGACCGCCGAGGAGAAGGCGCAGTGGTTGGAGAAACGCTACCAGGCGATGCGGAACGACTGGGCTGATTCGGAGAAGGAACGCTACGAAGCGCTCACAATCGCCTCGTTCCTCCATACGAGGGGCGAGAATGCCGAGGGGCTCGGAATCATGGAACAGATTTCCGCAATCGCTTCCGGCGAAGGCCACACCAACTGGCTGGAATTCATTGGGCGCCTCAACGACCACGGGGGTAGTCTCTATGAACTGGCCTTCTTCATTGCGACAAAGAAGCTGACCCCGGATTCGAAGGAGCGGGACGATCTCAGGATCGTCTCGCATCTGTTTGGAGAGGGAGATTCCGCGCCCCGGCTCTGGCACCTGCTGGATTCACTGGAGAAGGACAAGGCCAAGCGGATCATTCTTCTGGGAGCTCTTTATGGGTTTGTGCATCTGGAGGACGGGAAGCTCCGTGCGTTTTTGGAGGAACTGGAAAAAAAGGGGAGAGAGCAGGAAGCCCGGGTGCAGACCCTGGCAGATCTGCTGGAAGCGGCGGAGGCGCGGGATGACGCCAAGACTTCCCTGAAGCTCCTGGAAGAACTCGTCAAACTCGATGTGGATGAGAAGTGGGGCAAGAAGCTGGCGGCCTACTACGGCTACGTCTCGGACTGGGAGAAGGCCGCCGCCTCCCTGCGGTCGATTCTTGAGAAGGAGCCAACCAACCTGCGCTACCTGGCTCTCTACGGGGGGGTCCTGGTGCGGGCGGATCGGATCGAGGAATCCGCCCGGCCACTTGAGACGGTGGAGACCTTCTCGCTCGACGAGCCCATTCGCCTGCTGCGACTGGCCATTGACGTGGAGCGCAGTGGGGCAGTCAGGGAGGCGGAAGGATTCTGGAGAAAGCTCATCATGACCGGGGGGCCAAGTGACTGGTACTGGCAGACGGCGGCCTCCTACTTTGCCAAGCATGCACGGCACAACAAACAGTGGAGGGTGGCAGCTGCCTTCGCGGAAGTGGATGCCATGCAGTATCTGAAGGGACGCTCCACCACCATCAATCCGGTAGGGTTCATCCGCAAACGTTTCATAGCAGACCTCTATCGCGCCCTCGCCCTGCACCAGGAGGGCAACACGGAGGAGGCCATGAAACTTTTCCGGAGCTCGTTCGAAATTCTGAACGGTGACGGGATCCTGGCCGATGACTATTTTCCACTGCTCCGGGAAGCGGGCCTGGTCGAGGAACACGATCGCAATTTCAAGATCGTCTACCAGCGTCTCCAGGAATCGATCGATGCCTACCCGCGGGCACACAACACCTACAACAGCGCGGCGTGGATGGCCTCCCGTGCCTGTCGCGAACTTCCCGATGCCCACGAGAAGATCCGCAAGGCACTCTCAATGCGTCCCCGGCAGGCGGCCTACCTCGACACCATGGCGGAAGTCTGGTTCGCCAAGCGTAATCGCGAAGAGGCGATTGCCTGGTCGCGCAAGGCGGTCCAGGAGAGCTTTCACGGCGGATCAAGTTCCGACGCGGGGGTGGGTCTGCGCGAACAGTATGACCGGTTTTTTTCCGGAGAGTTCCCGGTTCCCTAGGAAGAGGTTTGCCCGGCGGAGAGAGGGGCAAACGGAGGGGGTGGGATTCGAACCC
>DLRK01000104.1:18264-22011 GCA_002501065.1 Akkermansiaceae bacterium UBA7890 | reverse complement strand
AATGGCCGGTTGCGGAATGGCCGGATCATTCTCCACCATTAATTCAGCCTGCAGTATGGTTGGCTTCTTTTCCGTGCGACCCTTCAATCCTGCCAGCGAAGATTTGAGGCGGATGCCAGAGGATCTGCCAAGGGCGCTCAGGTTCCGCCCAGCTGCTACCGCTTTCTTGCCACAGAAGACGGCGGCCTTTTTGCTTTGCGGACCGGCCTTCTGGCGTAGCCAGGCACCGAAGGAGGTGGTAGCGCGTCCCGCCTGTTCGCGTGCTCGCTCCAGACCCTTGGCAAAGTTACCCTTGCGGTTGGGCTTGGGCGCGGGCGGCGGATCGCTCGACATGGCGCTCGGGGCGGGAGAAGTTGGAGGTGATCAGTTTGAGCCGGTTGCACTGGCCGGAGTGAGGAGCTTTTTGGCAGTGGTGGCCGCTTTTTCCTTCCCGAAGCGCGAAACTACTTCCTGGAAGCGTTCCCTGGCCTGTTCAGGTTTGTTCTGGGACAGGAGAATGCGTCCGATTTCGAGCACGGCTTCCGCCTGCCAGCGGGGATATTGCGGGTAGCTGATCTCGACCTTGACGAACTCGATCACGGCCTGGTTGTGCTTTTCGAGCTTGGCATTGCAGGAACCGGTCTGGAAGCGGCTGCGCACCGTCCAGAGGTCGGTTTTCGGATCGTCGAGGATCTTGGCATATTCGGCGAGGGCGGTGGTGGGATCGCCGGTGTTCTCGGTGGAGAAGGCAAACCCGAAGCGCGCGTTCCGGGTCCAGCGGCTCTGTGGGAATTTTTCCAGAAAGGCCTGGTAGGAGGCCGCGGCTTCGCTGTGCTGCCCGGTGAGAGCCTGCGTTTCGGCCAGGCGCATGGTGATCGATTCGACCAGGGACTGTGGACTGCCCTGAATCCTGGCTGCTGCGGCGAAGTGGGTCTGGGCCTTTTCGATCTGTTTGAGCTGGAGCTGCGATTCCCCAGCCTGGAAATGCATGGAAGCGAGAAACCTGGACTGGGGATAGTCCTTAAGCAGTTTTCCGAACAGCCCGGCCGCGGTGGTGTGATCGGCCTTCTTGAAGTGGGCGCTGGCGAGTTGATAACGCAGTTCCTCACGGAGGGGTTCCTTCGTTACTTTCTCCAGGGTGGCGGAGAGGTCTGCGATGACCTGGTCCTGCGCCCCGCTGTCAACATTGAGTTCGGCCAGTTCACTCTGCACCTTGGGCGCGAGGGAGCTCTCGGGATGATTCTCGAGAAGGAGATTGTAGAGATCGATGGCTTCTTTCTGGCGTTTTGTTCCGCGTTCGCACCAGGCCCACTCGTAGAGAGCATGGTCGGCAAAGTCCGACTTGCTGAACTCTTCGTTGATCCGTTGGAACTGTTTGGCAGCGAGGGAAAATTCCTTCTGGCGGGAGAGCGAGAGTCCGAGGTGGTAGACCACGCGGGCAAGCTTGGGGTGCTTTTCATATTGCTGGAGGACCGACTGAAACTGTGCGGTGGATTTGTCGAAGGTGCCTGCATTGAACAGGGCGATTCCATGTTGCAAGGCGGCGTCGGCAGCAAGGGGATGGTCAGCCTGGGTCTGGACCACGGCATTGAAGTTGGCGGCAGCGGCGGCATGCTTTCCGGCGATCGCTTCGACCCAGCCGAGGTAGTAATTCACGCGGGGCCGTTGCCTGGGGGCCGATTTTGCGAAGAGTTCGTTCTCCGGCTTGTCCATGGTGCGGAACCTTTCGAGGGCGGCACGTGCGAGTTCCAGGTTTCCGCTCTCGTAGGCGAGGCGTCCCTGCTCTGCGAGGGCGAGGGGTAACTGGCCGGACTGGCCGGGGTAGTGATTGACGACCGTGTCGAGGTGGTCGAGGGCTGCTTCCTTGTTGCCACTGCGGTCATGGCAGACCGCGAGCTGGATGAGGGCGGTGTCCACGTTTGGTTCGGCCTTCACGGTCCGGCCCTCGTCGGTTTTTGCGACTCTGGTAGCGAGGAATTCCGAGAGCGGGGCGATGGATTCCTTCCAGTTCTTCTGTCGGAAGAGGGAGTCACCGATCATGAAGGGGAGTTGGCTGTAGAGTGGGCCCTCGGGCTTGCTGGCGGCGATGGCGGTGGCAGTCTCGAGGCATTCGGCCCAGCGACCAGCAGCGTGGTGAATCTGTGCCTGACGGAAGCCGGCGGCCACCTTGTTGGGATGGTCGGCGTGGGCGGAGAGGAACTCGGCATACCCCTTGGAGGCCTCCTCCAGTTTGCCCAGGAGGAAGAGGTTCTCGGCCTTCATGAAGCGTGCTTCTCCAGCCAGTCGGTGTCCGGCATGGGCCGTCAGGAACTTGTTGTTGGAGGCCAGGCTCTCTTCATACTGCTTGAGCTTCTGCTGGCAGACGGCGGTCTGGTTGAGCACCTCGGCCTGCTGACCGAAACTTTCAGCGGCGCTCAGGAGGGTGAGGGAGGCGAGGGCGTTCTGCCAATCGGGTTCAGGCTTGGCCATCAGGACGTTGGCGTAGTCGAAGCGCAGATCATTGATGATGGGGGATTCCGCGTGGGTTTCGGTGGCGGTGGCCAGGATGGTGGCAGCGGTGGGGTAATCCTTGGTCTCCGGGCGGGTGTAGACTCTCGCGTGCCAGAGGTTGGCCCGGGCGGTCACCTTGCTGGTCCCCTCGGCGAGGGCTTTCAGTTGCGTCCCGGCTGTCTCGAAGGATCCACGTTCAAGGTGAGTGCGGGCGAGGTAGAGTTGCGCTTCGGCAGCGTGAGGACCGTCGGCAGCCGCTTCAAGGTAGGCCGCCAGATCGGTTGCTGATTCTTCGTACTGTTTGAGGACGAAGCGGGTGAGGCCCAGGCGGTAGCGGCATTCGATGGCATCCCTGCCCTTGAGTCCCGGGAGGGCTTTCTGGAAGGCCTGCATGGCCTCCTGGGATTTCTTTAACTGATTGTAGCACT
Source organism: Akkermansiaceae bacterium UBA7890 (assembly GCA_002501065.1). Lineage (GTDB taxonomy): Bacteria > Verrucomicrobiota > Verrucomicrobiia > Verrucomicrobiales > Akkermansiaceae > Roseibacillus_B. Next base: position 19,114 of record DLRK01000104.1, on the reverse strand, counting down.
CGCCGGCAAGATAGAGACCACGCGTGATCCAGACCGGGTCCGCTTCCAGAGCTTCGATCTTGGAGAGTGCTCCGATGGCCTTTTCCGGATCCTTGAGCTGATAGTGGGCGTAGCCCTGCTGGTAGTAACCGCGAGCGGCCTGGGCTTTGCTGGGCTGGGCGCCGAGGAGCTTGCCCGTCCAGGTGACCACCTCGCCCCACTGGCCTGCGTCGAAACTCACGTCGGAGATGGAGGCGAGAGCAGCTTGGAGATAGGCGGGCGTCTTGAGGTTGGCAATTTCAGCGGCATAGAGAGCCTTGGCCTTGTCCTTTTCGCCGGTGATAAGGAGGCACTGGCCGTGCATCATGACGAGACGCTCGCGGCTGATGGCGGGATCCAGCTTCTCTTTTCCCAGGAGAGCGGAGAGGGGTTCGATTGCTTCCTTGTATTGTTTGGAGGCATAGTGACTGAGGGCGAGCCCGCGCCGAGCCAGGTCAGCCTTGGCGTGATCGGGATGCGCATTGAGAAAGGCCTGATATTGCTGAATCGCAACCGGATAGAGCTTTCGGTTGTAGGCCCCATTGGCGACGTAATATTGTTCCTCGAGGGCCGGGTCATTCTGGTCATCCTTGGCCGCAGGAGGCTGGGCGGCAGGGGCCGGGGCTTCCTCCTGGGAGGAGGAGGGGAGGGTCAAGGCGAGGAAAAGAGAGACGACAACGAGGGGGGAGAGCGGGGAAGAGGTCACTGTTCAGTGTGGCATAGGTGCTTGAAAAAACCAAGAGAGGGGCGGTTTCTGTTCATCATTCACCGCAATGCTATTTGATAGGTTGCTTCGGCTCTGACTGCAAGGCCGGTCGCCTGACAAATCGGT
>DLRK01000104.1:3679-17923 GCA_002501065.1 Akkermansiaceae bacterium UBA7890 | reverse complement strand
AAATCGGTCGTTCACGGAGGCCGGCCACCTGACAAATCGGCCGTTCACCGACCCGACGAGGAAGCGGGCCTGGAGGCTGTGGGAGCGCCTGGTCAGCCGAATCCTCAAGACGAATGCCTGTCCTGCCCCGGCAGATCAGGTGTCACTTGTGCCTTAAATCGCTAACTCCGAGTGGGTAGTAGCTTGTTACGGCGATTTTGCTGGCATGCTCCCGGGGGACTGGGAGAATGCCACTGCGGCCGAGGGCTGTTCTTATGAACATCATTATCGTCGGAGCCGGAGAGATTGGCCGGCACTTGGCCACGGAACTTTCACGTTCACGGGAAGGAGCACGGGAGATACACAGCATCTCGGTGATTGATTCGGACCCGCGATTGGTGGCGGAGCTTGAGAGTGGCATTGATGCCAAGGTGATCTGCGACGATGGAAGCAGTCCGGCTGCATTGGCTCAGGCCAATATCGGGGAGTGCGACCTCTTCCTCGCCCTGACCAGCGAGAATACCGTGAATCTGATGAGTGGCTCCATGGCCAAGGCGATGGGTGTGGAGAAGGTGCTCAGTCGGGTTCATCCGGGCCTGGAGAGGGACAAGTGGCTGTTTGACTTTCGAGGGCACTTTGGAATCGATGACCTGTTCAGTTCGGAACGCCTGACTGCAATCGAACTGGCCAAGTTTATCCGCAACCCGGACTCGCTCAGGGTTGAGGCCGAGCAACTGGCGCCGGATCAGATCGAGGTTCAGCAGGTGCGGGTCGGAGCGAAGAGCGATGCGGCCGGAACAACCCTCAGAGACCTGAAGGTGCCCGAGCGTACACGGGTAGCCGCGATAACGCGGGAGGGCGAGAGTATCGTGCCTGATGCGGAGTCAGTCCTTGAGGCAGGTGACGTGGCCACCATCTTTGGGGAGCCGCGGCGTCTGCGGAATCTGGCAGAGAGTCTGCAGCAGGGCGGTAAGCGTGCCGAGACGATGCGGGTGGTGATCTTCGGGGGCGGGGAATACGGATTTGCTCTGGCCCAGAGGCTGGAGAGCTGGGAATCCTGTCGGGTCCGAATCTTCGAGAAGGATGAGAAGATTTGCCAGGAACTGACCGAGAGACTCAGCGATACCACCGTGATCAATGCTGATGCCACGGTGGTGGCGGAACTGGAGGAGGAGCAGGTGGGGCAGGCTGATTTCTTTGTGGCCACCAGTCCGAGTGATGAAGACAATGTGATGACCTGCCTGCAGGCCAATAATATTGGAGTCAAGAATTGTCTGACGATCATTCACCGGGCGGATTATGCGCGCGCGATCGGATCGAGTGGTCGACAGTTTGGAGTAGTGGCAGCGGTTAGTCCGCGGGAGGCAACCAGACGCTACATTGAACGTTATCTGACCGGTGAGAAATACTATGTGGCCAAGAAGTTCACGGCCGGTCAGGTGATTGGAACCAATGTGGGCAGGAAGGCCAGGGCGGTGGGAATGAAGGTTAGTGAAATCGACTGGCCTGCCGGGTCAGTCCTGGTGGGATTGCTGCGGGGGTTGAAAGCTATTGTGCCGGGTCCCGATGATGTGGTGGAAGCGGGCGACCACATTTACGCCATGGTCTCCCCGAAAGTGCTCAAGAAACTGCTCAAACTGCTGCATTGAACCGGGCGGCTCCGGAGTGATGGAGAACATTCGATCGTGGAGTGAGACATGCCGGACAGCCCCGGGCATGAGGACATTTGTGTATCCGTGTCCAGGTGAGGGAGGGCAGCAGGATGGTGCTGCGCTCTTGTCCGGATTCTGCGCTGCTGCGGGAGTCTTGTCCCGGGTGAACACCTCGCTGTGCTACGGGACAACGATCAGTAAGAAGAGAGAATGAACTTCCGTTTGATGGCCAAGGTGTTCGGGTGGCTGTTTACGCTGGAAAGCGTGGCAATGGTGGCCTGCGGCGTCTTTGCCTACTGCGATCCTGTCGATACGCATGGTGCGGCGGTCATGCCGCTGATGGTTGCGGGAGGGATCACTTTTCTGGCGGGCATCATTCTCATGGTTTTCGGAAGGAACCACTCCGATCGGATTCCCCGGCGGGAGGGTGTGCTGATCGTGGGGCTGGGGTGGGTGCTCAGCGCAGGTTTTGGTGCGATTCCCTTTCTGCTGGGAGAGCCTCGTCTTGCTCCCACGGCCGCCCTTTTTGAGTCAGTTTCCGGCTTCACGACCACCGGGTCGACCGTGATCACTGATCTCAGTGAGTGGCCCCGGGGGATTCTCCTCTGGCGCTCAGTCATGCAATGGTTGGGAGGGTTGGGAATCCTCGTTCTCTTCGTGGCGCTCCTCTCCAGCATCGGAGGCGGGGCAAAATCCCTCTTTCGAAACGAGTCCTCCTTCCAGTCCGGAGAGACGACTACCGCGCGGATTCAGGATACCGCTCTGTCGTTCCTGAAGATCTACCTCATCCTTACGATAGTGTGTCTCCTGGGACTGCGCGGGTTGGGTCTCAGCTGGTTCGATGCGGTGGCCCATGCCTTCACCACGGTGGCAACCGGAGGATTCAGTCCCCACAACGACAGCATCGCGCATTTTTCCGCCCTGGCGCACGGACTCTTCATCGAGATCTGGCTGGAACTCTTCATGATCCTGGGCAGCACGAGTTTCCTGATCTATCTGATGATCGTGAAGCGGAACTGGCAGCGCCTCCGGCGTCTGGAAGAGGTTCGCTGGTATTTTTTCCTCGTGCTGATGGGGATTCTCGGCATGTGGATGGTGGGATCATGGGGGGGAGGGATGAACGCGGGAGAGTCCCTGCGGGGTGCGGCCTTCACCATTGTGTCAATTGCCTCGACGACCGGTTACGCCACTGTCGACTACGGACAGTGGCCGGTAGCCATCTACTTCATTCTGCTGGTTCTCATGCTGGTGGGTGGTTGCGCGGGATCGACTTCAGGTGGGATGAAGGTGAGTCGCCTCATCCTCCTGTTACGGGCAGCCTGGCAGGAGATCGTGAAAGCCTTTCGGCCGAATCAGATCCTGCGAATGCAGGTGAATGGCAACCCCATCGATGACGTGTCCCGGGCGCAGACCGTGCTCTTTGTGGCGCTCTTTGCGCTGATAGCTCTCGTGTCGATGGTGGTCGTGGCCATTATCGAAACTTCAAACGGAATTGATTTTGATACCACGGTGTCCGCGGTGTTGGCGACCTTCGGAAACATCGGCCCCGGCTACGGAGAGGTGGGCCCCGCCGAAAACTATGGGCATCTGCATCCCATCACCCAGGTGCTCCTTTCCCTTCTGATGGTGCTGGGAAGACTGGAGTTGTATGTCGTGCTGGTTCTTTTCGTTCCGGCGGTGTGGAAGAAGTACTGAAGAAGGTCCCGTGGTGGTCCATCTTTCCGGAGCGGGAGCAGGGAAGTGGTGTCGGGACTACTGCTCCGCCCCGGGAGCCTTCTCGCGGGGGCTCTCCCTGTGTTCGTTGCGCAACTGTTCGCTCCAGTAGGCGAGGAAAAACTTCTTTTCACCAAAGTCCACGAACTTCTCCCCCTGTTGGCTTCCCAGGATGGGGCGCAGGGTGGTGCTCATCTGGAGCGTGACCAGGAGGAACACCCCGCACCAGACCACAAGGTGTCCCGTGCTGGTCATGCCGAGGGCCCGACCAGCACGAAAGACCAGAACCAGACCCAGACTGGCGCAGATGATCCACAGGGTCAGGAGAAGGAATCCGAGGAAGGTGACCGAGGTGCTCGATACGCTGAAGAGCCACACAACCGGTGCAAAGCCCACCAGGAGGAGTCCGGAGAGAGCGATCAATCCGCACAGAATGCCCACGATGGTGCAGAACCTGGCGTCCAGTCCCCCGAGGCAGGCAAAGATGTAGAGGCTGGGCAGGCAGAGCAGGCCACTGAAGAGGAGACCGCCGACAATCTTGAGGGGAGCGGCCCAGAGTTGCTGGTTCCAGGAGAAGGTTCCCACCACCAGTCCGAAAATGGCCAGGCAGGTAACGCTGATGCAAAGGAGTCGAACGAGGAGTTTCCGCCCATCCGCTCTCTTTTCCATCTCGAGGGTGTAGACCACGGACAGAGGCTTTCTGAGAAGTGCGTTGATGGTGTTGGAGAAGGTTTTGTCTCTCCCCATTTCTTCGAAGCCTGCATGTGGTCTGTTACGGGCAGATTCGTAGTGGGGAGTTCCAGGTGACGGCTTTGGTTGGCCGGGAAGCGGAGGGGTCGGGGTGTCTTCTGCTGGCTCGTCATTCATTGCTGTTTCGGTGTGGTGTTCTCTTTCTGGACTACAAGGGAGAGATGTTGCGGAAGGCACGGAAGACGGCTTCATAGAAGCTGCCGTCAAAGGGGTCGGGTCGGAGGAATTCAACTTCCAGACCAGGCGAGATGAAGAAGGGGCGAAGATTCCACGAGATCTGGGCGCCCACAAAGAGATTGCCGGCCAGCCAGGCGCAGAAGGTTAATGTTCCAGTCCGACGGGAATCCGCAAAATCGCGCACATATTGAAGGAGGCGCCAGTGGGCAAGGGTTCCGGCAAAAGCAATGATCGCAGTGTGGAGGAGCAGGTTGAGTCCGTGCCAGGCGAGGCTGTTCTCCGCTCCAGGATCCGGCATGTTGAGAGTGGCAAAGAGGGTAACCGGGCTGAGCGCGCCCACTATCACGCTCATGATGGCAAAACCGGTGAGAAGAAACTGGAGACTCTGGCGGAAACCGATGCCACTTCCCAGGATCAGTCCGATCATGCCGTTGATGAGACCGTTTACAAAGAGAGTGAGAAAGATGATGGCGGGGAGCTTGAGAGTCACCCAGGCGGCCATCTCCCAGCCGTTGCGATATCCGATGGTGAACCCGTAGGCCCCGCAGCCGAGAATAATCAGGATCGAGCAGACGCGAAGGGAGCCCCGCCGGGTCCCCTCGATCCAGGAGGAGAGGAGGGTTCGTTCACCCCGGCAGAGAGCCGGGATGGGCAGAATGTGATAGGGGTCCTGTGACATGCTCGCCAAGGCAAACTTTGCGACACAAAGTTTGTGTCTTCACGAGCATTTACGTTCAAAGAAAAAAGAAGCAACCCGAGAATAGATCGTTGAGGCATCAGGCCAGAAGAATGCGGACTTCGGCCTTGGATCGAGAAACTACGTGCGGATTGCGGACAAATTGGTCCTTCCGCTCCTACGGTGCCAGGGTCAATCGAAGGGGATCGTAGTGATCGCTCGGATGAAAAAGCCACCCTGGGGCAGAATCGATAAGCTGGTAGTCGGTGAGGCGGAACTCCGGAAGGAACTGGTTGCTGTTTGGTTCGTAGACGTCCTCGCCCGTGAAGGAGCCCCAGATGCGATACTCGTAGTTGTTGTCGTAGGCGTAGTGAGCCCCCGAGGGGCCGCTTTGGGGTAGATTGTCGGGAGCGCGTTTGACATTCTGGTTAAAGATCACGAGCTGGGCCTTGGACCAGGGTTGGCGTGGACGTCGGAGATACCCCCACCACCATGTGCGGTTCACATGGTAGCGGCGTCCGATGTAGAAGTCTCCCGTCTGCTCGGACGCAATCGCTTCCTTGCGTTCTCCCTTGTCGGATCCTCCCATGTTAGGAGGCCCGTAACTCGTAGGAACTGTTTCGCAGGAGGTTAGTATTAAACCTACGCAAACTACAACGGCGGAGACGCACGAACGCATGCGGCAGAATGTCTGACCGGGTGTCTCCAAGGTCAAGAGGGATCAGGGGAGGAGCAGGGGAAAACCCTTGCGCGGGTCGGGTAATGAGTCTACCGGGCCTCAGGCGCCTGCCTGGAATTCTCCCCACCTCAATTCCCATGAAACTTGTTTCGCTTCTTTCGGAGCGCCGCATCCTGCCGGAGATGGTTTCGGAAACGCACTGGGATGCGCTTGGTGAACTGGTTGACCATCTCATCTCGACCGGTCGCGTTGAATCCGGGCAGCGGGTCGATGTTCTGGAAGCGTTGCATGCCAGGGAGGAGCAGGTGAGCACCGGGATCGGTCATGGAGTGGCAATTCCTCATTGTTATTGTGAGTGGGTGGAGGAGCCAGTGGTGGCACTGGGACGATCCTCGGGGGGGATCGATTTCGAGGCTTGCGACAATGCCCCGGTGCATTTCGTCATTCTCCTGATCGTGCCCAAGAATCAACCGCATGCACACTTGCAGACCCTTGCATCAATCGCCGAGCTCTTTTCGCAATGCGAGGTCCGGAAGAAGATGACCGAAGCATTGACCGCGGGCGATCTCATACGGACCCTGGAGGAATGTGAGGAGGAAGCTGCCTGAATTCTAGGCTCCGCTTTTGGATGCCGACATGTTAGCGGTTCCATGTCCTGAGAGCCAGCGATCTCGCAATTCCAATCAGGCCTAGAGCGCATTGCATCAAAGATGACACTTGTTGAGACACTCAAGGAGCGCCTGAGAGCGGGATGTGCGGCTTGCGGGGTTGCGGAGGAAGAATTGGAGAAGGTGGGGGTCACGCAGGCGGCAGACCTGCGTTTTGGCGACTACCAGTCGAATGCTGCCATGGTTCTTGCCAAGGTGGTGAAGCAGAATCCCCGTTCCCTCGCAGAGGCGATGGCGGAGGTTACCGAGGTGTCGGACCTGGCCGAGATCGAGATTGCCGGACCGGGCTTCTTGAACTTCCGGATCAGGGCGGAGGCCTTTACAGAGCACCTCGGCGATCTGCTGGGAGACGATCGACTGGGTGTGGAGCGGGTGCGGAATCCGCATCGTATCGTAATTGACTTCAGTGCTCCAAATGTGGCCAAGCCCATGCATGTGGGACACCTCCGTTCCACCTTTATCGGGGATGCCCTGGCACGGATCGGGCGTTTCCTCGGGCACGAGGTGATCACCGACAATCACATCGGGGACTGGGGCACGCAGTTCGGGATGGTGATCTGGGCCTGGAAGCGGGAACTCGATCGCTCTGCGCTGGAGGACGATTCGCTCAACGAATTGCTGCGTCTCTATCGAACCGCCAACGGCAGGTGCGCGGAGGACGAGTCCGTGAAGGAGGAGTGCCGCCAGGAATTGGTCGCGCTCCAGCAGGGAGACGACGATAACCTCGCGATCTGGAAGGAGTGCGTGGGTCTGTCGCGGAAGGGACTGCAGCTGATATACGATCATCTCGAGGTGAGCTTTGATCACTGGCTGGGGGAGAGTTCCTACAATAAGCGCCTGCCTGGCGTGGTGGAGGAGCTGCTCGAGACCGGTCTGGCGCGGGAGAGCGACGGTGCGGTTTGTGTCTTCTCGGACGATTCAGCCGATCCGGGGAAGGATCCCTTCAAGATCCAGAAGGAGGGCAGGTGGGAGGACAAGCCCATGATTGTCCGCAAGAGCGACGGTGGCTTCAACTACGCCACCACCGATATCGCCACGATCGATTACCGGGTGGAGGAGTTGCAGGCCGATTGTGCCTGGTACGTGGTGGATCACCGGCAGGGTGACCATTTCAAGCAACTCTTTGCGGTGGCAGCACGCCGCGGCCGGGAGATTCAACTGGAGCATATCTCCTTCGGGACGATCCTTGGCAAGGACGGTAAGCCGCTCAAGACGCGGGCGGGGGACCTGCCCCTGCTGAGCGACCTGCTGAACGATGCCATCCGGGCTGCGCGGGAGAGTTCGGAAGGGCGTTCGCGCGTGGAGGATGAAGGGGAGCGGGAAGCCCTGGCAGAGTTGATCGGGATCAGTGCCGTCAAGTTCATGGAGCTTTCCCATCATCGGGGCTCGGATTACATCTTCGATCTGGAGAAAATGGTCTCCATGGAAGGGGATACTGCGCCCTACCTGCAGTACAGCTATGTGCGTTGTCGCTCAATCTTTGGAAAGCTGGGTGAAGAGGTTACTCTCGATGATGAGGGGCTTGAACTGAGCGACGAGAGGGAAATTCATCTCGCGCGCATGCTGACGCGTTTCGGTGAAACGGTACCGGTGGTGCTGGACGGATTCCGACCGAACCTGCTGGCAAGTTATCTCCTGGAGCTGGCGCGGGCCTACCATTCCTTCTTTCAGGCCTGCCCGGTTCTCAAGTCGGAAGGAACGGTGCGGAAGACGCGCCTCGTGCTCTGTAAATTGACGGCACGCGTTCTACGAAAAGGATTGGACCTGCTCGGAATTGCAGTGCCCGAGCGTATGTGAGATGGTTTTACCTTGGACGGTAAGAGCCGTGACGCAGAATCGAGACGAACGGGGAAACCTTGAAGATGCCAGAGCAGGACATCATCGTGATTAAGATCGGAACGGGCGTCCTTACCCGGGAGGACGGTACGTTGGACGGGGCGGCCCTGGCCCGGTTGGTAAACGCGGTGGCGGATCTGCCGGACCACAGTCAGCGGGTGGTCCTGGTCTCATCCGGAGCGGTGGGGGCCGGGATACCGGCCCTGGGATTGAATGAGTATCCTGACGATGTGCCTACCAGGCAGGCCGCGGCGGCGGTGGGACAGACCCGGCTCATGCACGCCTACGAGAATCTCTTTCGCAGTTTTGAGGTCAGCGTGGCGCAGCTTCTTCTTACCGCGGCAGATCTTGAGATCGAGGATCACCGGTGGCGGGTCTGCAATCTGCTGGAGCGACTTGTCGCGGAGCCGGGAATCGTGCCGATCATCAACGAGAACGACTCGGTGGCAGTGGAGGAGCTGAGTGTGGGGGACAACGACATGCTTTCGGCGCGGGTGGCGGCCCTGCTGGGCGCTCGCCTGCTGGTTCTCCTGACGAGTGTCGATGGCCTGTTTCCGCCGGACTCATCTGCAATTGTGCGTGATGTGTGTTCGGTTGAAGAGGTGATGTCGTATGCCAAGAAGGAGAAGGGAAGGTTTGCGATCGGGGGCATGAGCTCCAAGCTGCAGGCAGTGAAGTTTGCGGTGGAGAAAGGAGTGGAGACTGTGATCGCCAACGGTCGCCGGCCTGACCGCCTGACCGAGATCGTAGCAGGTGATGGGTTGGCTACACGCTTCCGGGTTGGCGCCTGAGGGATTTGCGCCTATAGCAATCTCACCATGAACGCGGTCGCAGAACTGAGCCCGGAGGAAATTCATGAAGCCGTCTTCACAATGGGGCGGCAGGCACGAACGGCGGCACATGCCCTGGCGATCCTGAGCACCCGGCAGAAGAACGCCATCCTGCATTCCATGGCTGCCGAACTACGGGAGCAGTCGGCAGAGATCCTGAAGGAAAATACAAAGGATCTGGCTGCGGGGGAGGCGAACGGACTGAGCGGTGCGATGCTGGATCGACTGCGCCTCGATGAGGCTCGTCTTGAGACGGTGGCGGGAGGGGTGGAGCAGGTGGCCGGACTCGCGGATCCTGTTGGTGAGATTCTCGATGAACGCACCCGCCCGAACGGGATACGTATTCAGCAGATCAGGGTCCCGATCGGGGTGATCGGAATCATCTACGAGAGTCGGCCCAATGTGACGAGTGACGCGGCGGTGCTGTGCCTGAAGTCGGGTAATGCCACCATCCTGCGCGGTGGTTCAGAGGCCATTCACTCCAATCGGGCGATGGCAGCAGCCCTGCAGGAGGGCGGAGAGAAGGAGGGGCTCCCGCCGCATTCCATCCAGTTGATTCCCTTTACCGACCGGGAGAGCGTGAAGGAGATGGCCTCGATGGACCGCTATCTCGATCTCATCATCCCGCGGGGCGGCAAGGGCCTTATCGAGACGGTGGTTTCGCTGGCGCGGATGCCGGTCATCAAGCATTACGATGGTATCTGCCATGTGTTCGTGGATGAGGCGGCGGATCAGGTGATGGCCGGTGAGATCACGGTTGATGCCAAGACACAGAAACCGAGCGTCTGCAACGCCTTGGAAACCTTGCTTGTGCACGAGGCGGTGGCGGGCGAGTTCCTGCCGACGGTGGCGAAAAGGCTTGCCGCCCGGCAGGTCGAGTTGCGGGGATGTCCAAAGACGCGGGCGATCCTCGGGGACCAGGTGGTGGCGGCGAACGAAGAGGACTGGGGCACCGAGTATCTCGACTATATCCTGGCCATCAAGGTGGTCAGTTCAGGGGCGGAGGCGATAGCGCATATCAACCAGTATGGATCACAGCACACCGACTGTATCGTGACGAAGGATGGGGCAACTGCTGAGCGCTTTCTGCGTGAGGTGGACTCCGCCTGCGTGTTTCATAACGTTTCCACGCGCTTCAGTGATGGTGAGGAATTCGGATTCGGAGCGGAGATCGGGATCTCTACCGACAAACTGCACGCCCGGGGTCCGATGGCTCTCCGGGAGTTGACGTCCTATCAGTACCGTGTGCGGGGCGCGGGCCAGGTCAAGGATCCCTTGTCCTGACCGTGCAGGATTGAAACGGCAGGGTGCGGAGGCCTGTCACGGAAGGACAAGGTTCCGGGTTGGGCCGGTCCTACTCGGAAGAGTCGATCTTCTTCCTGGGCAGTCCTTTTTCCCACATGTCTCCCCAGAGTCCCTTGGACTCATACTCGGTTCTGGAATACTTGCTCTGGTGTTTGCTGGCGAGACCGAAGTAGAAGGCCATCAGTGCAAGGAAGAGAAGGCCGATTGTGATGGCAAAGTTTGCGCCTGAGGTGGTCGGGGTGATGACCAGGGGAGTGGCGACCCCGGGAGAACCCGGGCGGGGAGGAAGGACCGGGCGCTTGGCCGAAACCTCTCCGTCCTTTTTTTTCTTGGGAAGAGGGGCGCGCTGCTTGGGAACGTGTTCCTCCTCTGAGAGGGTGTCCTTTTCCTTGTCCGTCAACTCAAAGTCCAGAGCGGCGTCGCCGACCAGGATATCAAGGCCGTTTTCAAGGTCGATGATCTCCATTCGAGCGTCGTCCACCTTGATTCCATTGGTGGAGTCCTTGTCCTCAAGGATATAGCCACCGTCGATACGTTTCATCTCGCAGTGATGGGAGGAGACCGAGGGACAATCGATGACGATGTCGTTGTCGGTGGAGCGACCGATACGGACCACCTTTCGATCGAGGGAGAAACGGTAGGGTTGGGCGTTTTTGCCTTGGGCAGTGATGCAGACGCGGGGCATGGGTCGGTATCGAAGGGGTGTGTTGTGGAGGAAGAGTGGTTAGACCCTATTGACAGCTTGGCCGTAACGGGTTAGGTCCCCGCCGTTTCAATTACCATCATGAGTAAGACGGAGAGTGAGACCAGAGAATTTCATGCAGAAGTTCGGCAGTTACTGGATATCGTCATCCATTCGCTGTACACCGATCGCGAAATTTTCATCAGGGAACTGATTTCCAACGCCTCTGACGCCTTGGAAAAGCTGCGCCTGACGCAATTGACTGAAAATGAGGTCTTTGACGGGGATCTCCCCCTGGAGATCAATATCACCACTGATGAAACGGCCAGAACCATCACGATTACGGACTATGGGATCGGCATGACTCACGAGGAACTGGTGGAAAACCTCGGTACTATTGCGCACTCGGGCACGAAGGCCTTCCTGGAGAAAATGAAGGAGGGGACCAGGCCGGATGTCATCGGCCAGTTCGGAGTCGGTTTCTACAGTTCCTACATGGCGGCGGAGAGGGTGGAGGTGTTCACCCACTCGTGGCGGGAGGAAGGAGAGCACCTGCGATGGGAAAGCGACGGGGCGAGTGGGTATACCATTGATGAGGTAGAAGGTCAGCGGCGGGGAGCGCGCATCGTGGTGCATCTCAAGGAGGAGCACGAGGAGTTTGCCAAGACAGACCGGGTGAAGGGCATTATCGAACGCTACTCGAACTTCGTGGGCTTTCCAGTCAACCTGAATGGTGAACGGGTCAACACGGTGGAGGCGATCTGGCTCAAGCCGAAGAGCGATGTAAGTGAGGAACAGTACAAGGAATTCTATCAGTTCACCGCGCATGCGATGGACGAGCCGCGTTACACCATGCACTTCTCGGCCGACGCACCGCTGGCCATCAATGCGTTGCTCTTCGTGCCGGGCGAAAACGCGGAACGCCTGGGACTGGGAGCACAGCCTCCCGGAGTGGCGCTCTATTGTCGCAAGGTGCTGATCGACCAGCACCCGGAAGGCTTGCTGCCCGAGTGGTTGCGGTTCCTTCGCGGAGTCATCGACAGTGAGGATCTGCCCCTCAACATCTCGCGGGAATCGATGCAGGACAGTGCTCTCGTGCGGAAGCTCAACGAGGTACTCACCAAGCGTTATCTCAAGTTCCTGGACAAGCAGTCCGGGGTCGATCCGGAGGGCTACCGGGAATTTCATGACCGGTTCAGCCGGTTCCTGAAGGAAGGGATCGTGGCTTCGCCCGCACATCAGGAACTCCTGGCAGGCCTTCTCCGGTTTGGATCCTCCATGACGGAGGGTGACGAAGTGACTTCCCTGGCCGGTTACGTCGACCGGATGAAGGAGGGACAGGAAGACATCTATTACCTGGTGGGACCGAGCCGGGAGGCCATTGAAAAGGGCCCCTTCTTCGAGGGATTCCGGGCCCGTGGGCTGGAGGTCGCCTTTTTCACCGAAGCGGTGGACGAGTATGTTCTGGAGGCACTGCGGGAGTATAAGGGCAAGAAGCTGGTGGCCGCCAACCGGGCCGGAATCGAACTGGAAGAGTTGCCGGAGGACCCCGAGGGCGAGTCGCTCTCCGGGGAGGAAACGGAAGGGCTTGTTTCGTGGCTGAATTCCACCCTCGATGATCGCGTGGCGCGGGTGGATGCCGGTAAGCGACTGGTGAAACATCCGATGGTGGCACTGCTTCCGGAAGACGCGCCCAACGCCCAGATGAGGACCATGATGGCGGCGATGGGACAGGAGGTGCCGGAGACGAAGGCCAAACTTGAGATCAATGTTCGCCATCCGCTCATCCGCAGGCTGTCTTCACTGCAGGAGAGCCAGCGGGACCTGGCTGCCATGGTGGCCAGGCAGTTGACTGATCACGCCCTGCTGTCAGCCGGATTGGAGGTGAATGCGGGCGAAGTTTCCGAAGGCATGGCGGAACTTCTCGAGGAACTGCTGGAGCAGCCCGGAGAGGTTTGACAGGTGATGCCGGGGGGTGTTTCCGGTCCTCCGGCCAAGCGGTAGAAATTCAGCCCACGGGGTGGTGCCCACCAATCCCTGAAGGCAGGCGTTCAATCGGAGAACCCTTGAATAAGATTCTCTGACTATGGAAAGCCCGGCCGGTTTCGACTGGTTCGAGCGGACATTTCTGCTGGGAATTGGATGCTCCCCAGGCCTAAGAAATGGCAGGGGCAGATTGCTGGCAGGGGGGATCGCCGATCCTCAATCGAGCGGCCGGAATCGAGATCCTGGAAGAAACGCCCGCGGACAAGCGACTGCGCGGGATCTGTACAGCATATGTCTCTCACTCCTCTTCCTGAATTCGATATTCCTTCTCCCGAGGAACTGGCGAGGATTCTGCCCCAACTGGACGTTCAACGGTTTGTGGCGCGGGGCGGCATGGGTGCGGTCTACTACGCGGTGCAGCGTCACCTTGAGCGCCAGGTTGCCCTCAAGATCCTGCCGTATGATATTGGCGAACTGAATTTCCGCAGCCGGTTCTCGCTCGAGGCCAAGGCGATGGCACGTCTCAATCACCCGAATCTTGCCCAACTCTACGACTTTGGAGAAACCTCCGGATTGCTATGGATGGCTCTGGAGTGGATCGATGGACCAACTCTTTACTCGCGGTTTCAGTCCGGACCGCTGACTGAAGAAGAGGCCGTGGCTCTGGTTTGTCAGGTGTGTGACGGCCTTACGTATGCTCACCGTCACGGCATCGTGCATCGTGATGTCAAACCGGAGAACATCATGTGGAATAGCGAGGGAGTGGTGAAACTCATGGACTTTGGCCTTGCCCGCGCGACGCAGGGCGGTCCGGATCATCTGCGCGGTCAGGACGAGGAACGCTTTCTCACTCCCGAATACGCTCCCCCGGAGATGCTGGACTTGAGCGTGGAGATCGACCATCGCGCAGACATCTTCGCCCTGGGAGTCCTGGCCTACGAGGGGCTTACCGGAACGAGACCCAGCGGGGACTATCGCCCGCCCGGCGAAGTCCATCCCGGATTGCAGGGACGCTTCGACCTGGTGCTGGCCAAGGCCATGCAGCGCAACCGCGACAACCGCTACAACGATTGTGCGGAGTTCAAGCGAGATTTTGAAATCGCGGCTTCCCAGCCGCGTGAACTGGAGGTGCTCCGCCTTTTGCGGAGGAAGAGCCTTGGCCCCTTGCTGGCCTTGTGCGGAGCGGCGGCGGTGTTGATCGTAACCGTCCTGTTTGCCATAGCAGTCCTGAGAAACGTGATTACGGACAACCTCAGGGAACCTCCAGTAGTGGAAAAGGAGCCAGCTGCAGAGGAACCAGCCGCAGAGGAA
>DLRK01000104.1:0-3347 GCA_002501065.1 Akkermansiaceae bacterium UBA7890 | reverse complement strand
CGCAGAGGAACCAGCCGCAGAGGAGGAGCCCCCGGCATCTCGCGACGTGGTTCTTCCGACTGGTTCGGCACTCTACTACTCCTTTGAGGATGTTGCTGATGGCGAAAGCGTTGCCGATCAGAGTGGCAATGGCATCAACGCTACCTTGCACGGGGCGCGATCCGTGCAGGGCCGACGTGGCATGGGAGTGCTGTTTGACGGGGTGGATGACGTGATTGAAGTCCCGGCGGGAAAGCTGCCGCTCTCCAGTTCCAGTTTCACGATTGCCCTCTGGGTGCGTGCGGAACTGGAAGGGGTTCAGGGCCTAGTCGGGCAACGGAAGGCGGAACAGGAGGGACAGTATTTCCACCTCATCCTCATAGAGCGCGAGTTACGGCAGGATTTCTGGGGAGGGAAGCCCGTGCCACTAAGCCACGTCATGTCCACGAATTTTTCCGGACAGTGGTTCCATATCGCCTTCACCTTCGACACCACCTCCAGGCTCTCCGTTCTCTACCTCGATGGGAAGCCTGTCTCGCAGATCCACTTCGAGGGACGGGTGGACTTTGATGGGGCACCCCTCATCTTCGGTCGCTTTCAAGCAGGTCGAACTGTAAGTCACCTTGCTGGAGCCCTCGACGAAATCATGATTTTCACGCGCCGATTGAATCCAGATGAGGTAACAGCGGTATACAATCACGGTAAGGTGCGGCCTGAACCCCAGGAGCGCTAAGGGTGAGGGGCAAAAGACAACCCCCCGACCGGTCTCCGCTTCCGGTCAGGGGGTATGGGTGGGTGAGCCGCAGCAGTTGTCAGGGCGCTCCCACAAGGCAGGATAAGGGTGATATTCGTGTTTTCTGATCAGCCCGAGCGTAGAAAGACATCCCCTGACTTATAAAAATTCACAAGGACAACCATGAGCGGACCTCTCCTCCTGGCTGACTGCCAATCATGCCAAGAATTCTGGAAACCAGATTGTTCCACTTCTCTTAACCTGATCAGGTCGTTAGGCAAGCGACCTAATATGAGAGAATTAGGAAATATCGAAAGCACTCATGGACTTGATCCAGGCCTCATCCGGGCTCCGGATTGGCGAAGAGATCTCAAACGCTTCAAAGGGAATATATTCGAAAAAAATGATCTCCGTTGCTTCTGATTTATTGCCCAATCCCGATCTTTAATGATCACGTATGAATGAGGCGGCGATTCCCGGGTGGTTGCTATTCGGTGCTGTCGGGATAGCTGCCGAGAAGTTTGACCAGGGAACAGTGTTTCTCGAGTTCCTCCAGAGCGGAGGACACTTGCTCGTTTTCGCAGTGACCAGCGAGATCGACGTAGAAAATATATTCCCAGTCCTTTTGCTTGGAGGGCCGGGACTCGATCTTGGACATGTTGATCTCGAAGGAGTCGAAGGCCTTGAGGGCAGCGACGAGGGATCCGGGGCGGTCGTGCACCGAGAAGAGGATGGAGGTGCGGTCGTTACCGGTGGGCGGACAGGTCTTTTCGCCAATGACCAGGAAACGGGTCGTGTTGGTGGCCCGGTCCTGGATGGCCTCGTCGAGAACCTCAAGCCCGGCCAACTCGGCAGCGAGGCGTCCTCCGAGAGCAGCGGCGCCCTCAGAGGCATTTTCGTGGGCGAGATGGGCGGCCTTGGTGGTGGAAGAGACCTCCACGAGATCTGCGTCGGGGAGGTTTCGCAGAATCCAGTTCTTGCACTGGCCGAAGACCTGGGGATGGGAATAGAGGGTGCGGACCTCCTCCCGGGAAATGGCGGCGAGCAGGTTGTTGTCAATGCGGAGGAGGATTTGGGCGCAGATTCGAAGGGGCGAATCAACGAAGAGGTCGAGGGTGTGGGAGACCGCGCCCTCGGTGGAATTCTCAATGGGCACCACCCCGTAGTCGGTCCGGCGGCGGGCGACGTCGTCGAAGACGTCGGCGAAACTCGCATGAGGAGTGTAGTTTACCGAGTGCCCGAACTTCTTGATGGCGGCCTGGTGGGTCCAGGTGCCCTCGGGGCCCAGGTAGGCGATCTTGAGATCCTCCTCCAGCGCCAGGGCGGCCGACATGATTTCCCGGTAGATGGAGCGGATGGATTTTTCCGGGAGCCGCCCCTCGTTCATTTCCACGAGTTTTCGCAGCAGGGCCTCCTCGCGGTCAGGCGCATAAATCTGGAGGTTGTCGCGCTTCTTGATGAGGCCCACTTCGTGCACGAGATCAGCCCGCTGCGAGAGAAGATCAAGCAGTTGCTTATCGATCGTGTCGATACGTTTACGGATCTCGTCGAGGGACACCGGGAAAAGCTCTAGCGACTAATTCCATAATTCTAAACCGAAAAGCGTCGCCACTCATCGGTTATCAGCTTTCAGGAGCAGAAAAATCAGGCGGGGGTTGCTGGGTGGGGGCGGGTTCGACGGGGGGCTCCACGAGGACAAGTTGTTTCTCGCCGTCACTTTCCTCATCACTCCCCTGAGTTGCGTCACCTCCCTCCTGTCCGGGTGGTTCGGGGAGTTCGACGGCGCGAAGCTCGGCGGAATTCGGAAGTTCGCTGATGGACTTGATGCCGAAGTGCTCGAAGAAAAATTCAGTGGTGGCGTAAAGGAGCGGTCGCCCCGGGAGTTCGGCGCGGCCGTCGATCTTGATCAGTTCCCGGTCGAGGAGTTTCTGCAGAATACTGTCTGAGGATACGCCGCGGACGTGCTCGATCGAGGCCTTGGTGACGGGTTGGCGGTAGGCCACGATAGCGAGGGTTTCCATCGCAGGTGGACTCAGGCGGCGTGGTTTGAGACCGGGAAAGAGTTGACGAACGAATCCGCCGTATTCCGGACGGGTGAGGATCTTCCAGCCCCTGGAACGTTCGATAATCGAAAAGGAGCGTTTGCCACGGTCATATTTCCTGTTGAGGGAGGCGATGGCCTCGATGACGGCCTCGTCATTGATAGCGGTAAGCTTCTTCAGGTCATCAGCAAGTTCGGCAGATTTTCCGTAATCCTCTTCCTCGTCCACCACGCCATCCTCGATTTCTGCGAGGCGGGCCCGGATCAGACGAGCCAATTCCGGGGAGGGGAGAGGTTCTTCAGAGGCGAAGAGAAGAGATTCAATGACCGCGGATAGATCCATAGGACGCGGAAAGGGTAGGAGGGTGCGGGTCAAATTCAAGCGCAAGGACAGTCTGGAAATTGTGAATATTAAAGGAGGATAGAGACACTTTCCACTTGCAGCGTCTAGTGAAAGTCAGTAGGCACTCCCGCCCTCCCACCGGGGAATGGTTCTGCCGGTTGGGGATGGAGCACACTTTTCGTATTCAACAACCCAATGGCGGCGAAGAAGAAGGCAGTTAAGAAGGCAGCGAAGAAGGCGCCCGCCAAGAA
>DLRK01000212.1:5275-15539 GCA_002501065.1 Akkermansiaceae bacterium UBA7890 | reverse complement strand
CCCTTTTTGGGCCAGTTGAAATGTTAGGTTCGGGGTCTTGATCGGATTGTCCGGATCATAAACCGTGGTCCAGTCGTTCAGGTCATCCACCACGATGAAGAGGACGTTTGGCTGGGAGTCCCCTTCCCGGGCCAGCACCGCGGAGCCCAGAACCAGCAGAAGAAACGTCCCGATCCAGCGCATTACCTCGACCCTTTCCCGGAATGACAAAAGCGACAACCCAATTTCTCCTCTTTCACCCGGTCGGAACCGCTGAAACACACCACCGTATCCAGTGGAGCACGGACGGCTCGTCGGTCATGAGTTGGCGCTCCTAAAGCACCGCCGCAATCGCGCTACAGAGGGGGTCAAGGTTCGCGGAGGTGATCCCCGCGATGCTGATCCGGCCCGATCCTACGATGTAGATCGAATGCTTCTCACGCAACTCAAGGACTTGCTCCTTGTTCAGCCCGGAAAAGCTGAACATTCCACACTGGGTCGCCACGAACGAGAAGTCGGCCTTGTCGGTCTTGGTCGCCATGGTCTCAACGAACTGCTGCCGCACCCCGTTGATGCGATTCCGCATGGTGGTCACGTCCTGTTCCCATACCCTCCGCAGATCGGAGTCCGCCAGTACGGCAGCCACCAGACGCGCTCCATGAGCGGGCGGATTCGAGTAGTTGACTCGAATGGCCAGCTTGACATGACTCATGGCAACCGTCGCCGCCTCCGCGGTCCTGGCCACCACCGTCATGGCACCTGCCCGCTGGTTATAGAGACCGAAGTTTTTCGAGAAGCTGGAAGCAACCAGTAATTCCATTCCTTTCTCGGCAAAGGCGCGCAACCCGAAGGCGTCTTCCTCTATCCCCGTGCCGAATCCCTGGTAGGCAAAGTCAAAGAGCGGGAGAAACCCACGCTCCGCCGCCAGATCGGCAAGCTGATTCCACTGCTCCGCATTGGGGTCCATCCCCGACGGGTTGTGGCAGCAGGCGTGAAAAAGGACAACGTCCCCAGCCGGCACCTCCTTCAGGGTCGCCACCATCTCATCGAAGTTCAGAGCCTTCGTCTCATGGTTGTAGTAGGGATAGGTTGCCAGTTCCAGGCCAGCAGCAGTGAAGATCCCGTTGTGATTGGCCCAGGTGGGATCACTCATCCAGATCCGTGCTCCCGGTTTGATCCGGGCAATGAAGTCGGCTGCCACCCGCAACCCACCAGTGCCGCCAGGGGTCTGGGCCGCCAGGGCACGCCCCGAGGCAGGAATCTCACTTTCCTCTCCGAAGAGGAGGGCCACCACGCCTCTGTCGTACTCCGCCAGACCGGTCATGGGCAGGTATCCACCACCGGAAGTCGCCGTTTCGGATACGACCTTCTCAGCCGCCTTGATGCATTCCAGGGTAGGGGTCTTGCCGGTGTCATCAGCATAAATGCCAGTGCCGAGGTTGATCTTACCGGGACTGGGATCCTCCTTGAAGGCCTCGGTCAACCCCAGGATGGGATCTGGAGGAGCGGGTTCTACGGATTCAAACATGGGGTGGGTGTCTCTGAACGCGCATTTCTATAGGGGGGACTGCAGGAATTGGCAATCCCCTCACGCCAGGATCTGGTCGATCACCTTGCCCCCGAACTGGCTCATCTGCTTGTAGCGACCGCCATGGAAATAGGTGAGCTTGTTGTCATCCAGGCCGAGGAGATGCAGCAGGGTCACGTGCAGATCACGGATGGGATGCACGCAGGAGACTGCTCCCGCTCCCAGTTCATCCGTCTCTCCGACCATGGAACCCGGTTTCACTCCGCCACCGGCCAGGAGCATGGTCATGGCGTCGATGTTGTGGCCACGCCCGAGCGAATAGACCCCGCCCCGCTTGTTGTTGTCCGGAGTACGCCCGAACTCGCCCGTCCATATCACAAGCGTCTCATCGAGCATGCCACGCGCCTTGAGATCCTTGATGAGAGCGGCCATGGGCTTGTCCACGCTGCGGATGCGGGCGGAATGACCACGCTCAAGATAGTCATGACTGTCCCAGCCGCCGCTGAAGATCTGGACGAAGCGTACTCCCTGCTCGACCAGGCGCCGGGCCATCAGGCACTGCCGTCCGAAGGAAGCGGTTTCCTTGTCGTTGAGCCCGTACATGTCCCGGAGGGACTCGGACTCACCCGTCAGATCAACCACCCCCGGCACCGTCATCTGCATGCGGTAGGCCAGTTCGTAACTCTCCATGCGGGCGGCCAGGTCCCCGTGCCCGGGGTGCTCCGCGGCATGCTTCTGGTTCAGCAAGGCCAGTTCATCGAGGCTTCGGCGCAGGTGCCTGCGGTCCTTGAAGGACGGTGAATTGAGATCCAGAATGGGCGATCCCTCGGGCCGCAGGCGCGTGCCCTGGTAATGGGCAGGCAGGAATCCATTACTCCAGTTTCCCGGTCCTCCCTGCGGCATGGCCAACTCGGTCATGACCACATACCCGGGCAGGTTTTCGTTGAGGGTCCCCAGTCCATAGTTGGCCCACGCCCCCAGGGCCGGGTCGCTACCCAGACGACTGCCCGTGTTCATATGGAAGAGAGCCTCGGGGTGATTCAGCGAATCCGCCTGGCAACCGCGGTAGTTGCACAGTTCGTCAGCCACCACGGGATCGGCGAGATGCTTCCACTGGTCGCACATCTCAATCCCCGACTGACCCACCTTGCGAAACTCGAAGGGACTTCCCACGAAGAACTTGAAACCGGTCGCCAGTCCGCGGGTGAGCTTGGATTGCTTCTTGTGCAGTTCAGTGAGCCTGGGCTTGGGATCGAAGGTGTCCATGTGCCCGGGCCCACCTTCCATGAAGAGCATGATACAGGCCTTGGCCCTCGGTTCATGCATGGCCGGTTTCGGAGCCAAGGGCCCCGCTCCAACTTCCTCCCTGGCGAGCAGGTCGCTCATTGCCACCGCTCCGAGCGAAGATCCCAGACCGTAGAGAAACTCCCGGCGGGTGCCTTGCGTGGAAATCGGCCGTGAACAGATCGGTCGGGTCATGGAGATCAGTAAAGGTAGAGGAATTCGTTGCTGTTGAAAAGGAGCAGCGCGAGGTCCGCGAGAGCCCGGGTGGCCGGCGGAACGTCCGCGGGCTTGCTGTCCGCCACGTAGTTCTCGAAGACCGGGAGAATCTCCTCGTAGTCGAAGGGCTTGCCTGAGAATTCCTCCACCAGGGAACGCGTCACGCGGGTCGGGAAGCGGTAACGCTCGACCCTGCCCCTGCGGTGATAGTTGCGCATGTCCCCGACGTAGGCCTGCAGGCGCTCCTGCTCGACCGCATCCGGAGAACGTCCCAGCACCAGCTGGAAGGCCAACTCGACCTGCCGCCCGAGACCCTGGGCCTCCCGCCCCAGGCGCAGCGCCAGTGCGATCGAGCGGTCGGTCATGACATCGCTGTTGAGCAGGGTGAACGCCTGCGGAGTAACCGCCGCTGAATGACGCGCCTCACAGGAACCGTTCGGATTGGGCTGGTTGAAGAGGTCGAGGAAGGGATCCGGCAATCCCCTCACCCGGTAGGCATAGATCGAGCGCCGGTTCCGCTCCCCGGGGGTAGGAGAGGGCTGCCATGCAGGCGCGATGGAGAACTGGATCATACGTGGTGCAAGAGCCACTTCCCGGTTGATCTCCGGCATGATGGGAAGCCCGCCCGGGGTCCGGTTCAATTCACCGGTGGCCACCAGCAGGGTATCGCGCAACTCCTCGGCCGTGAGTCGGCGCGGCGGGAAGTAGGCGAGCAGCTCGTTGTTGGGATCCTTCCCTCGAAGAGCCTTCATTTCCGGATGTCTGCCCGCCTGCCGGTAGACTTTCGAAGTCATGATGAGCCGGTGCATGCGCTTGAAGGTCCACCCGTTCTCAACAAAATCCGACGCCAGCCAGTCCAGCAGGGCGGGATGAGTCGGCTTGGCTCCCTTGGCCCCGAAGTTGTTGGGGTTTCCCGCGAGACCCTCGCCAAAGTGGTGCTGCCAGATGCGGTTCACGATCACCCGGGTGGCGAGCGGATTGCGCGGATCGGCAACCCACTTTGCGAAGGCCAGCCGGCGTCCCTCCAGGTCCTCCCCGATCCGGTAGGGATCGCGGCCTTCACTTCCCTCCACCGACACGCCGCATCCGCTCAGCACGCCGGGACTCACCCTCTCTCCGGGGGCCTCCAGCGCCCCCCCGGAATAGATCACGCTCTCGGGTCGCCAGTTCCTGTCCAGCGTCCCGGCAATGCGCATCTTGCGGGCCCGGTTTCCTTTCTCTGGCAGGTCCGGACCGTTGTAGACCCCCTGGATCATGGGTTCGTAACGTTCCAGTCGGCGCGTCCAGATCCACTCGTCCTGCTCCCGGACCTTGAGCCGCCCCTGATCCACGTGATCGAGTCCCACGTGCCGGGGAGGCTTCTCTTCATCAGGGAGATTCCGACGCTTGTACTCCGGCAGGTACTTCAGCTTCCGCTCCGCAAACCAGGCCTTCGCTGCCGTCTCCTGCTTTTCCTTGATGCTGTTCTTGCGCCTGGTGGCAAAGGACAGGAGCCGCTTCACCTGCACCCGGCCTTCCTCGAATCTCTCCCGATTCTCCACCGGCAGGAAGGGCACCTTCCGTTCCGCCATCTGGGTCCCGGCAAAAACGGCATAGAGCCGATAATAGTCGGCGGTCGGGATGGGATCAAACTTGTGATCGTGGCACTTCGTACAGCGCATGTTGCTGGCGAGGAAGGTCTGTCCCACCGAGTTGACCACGTCATCGAGATAGAGCTGGCGGGCTTCCGGAGCCTTGACCATCGCGTTATCCCACGGCCCCATGCGGAGAAAGCCGGTAGCCACCAGCCACTCACTCTCTTCCGCGGTGTAGTTTCCATTGACGCGCACCTGCTGCAATCCGTTCTCCCCGGGCCCCAGTCTCCCGCGCGCCGAGGCATCGGCCAGTTCGTCCCCGGCCAACTGTTCGATCACGAACTGGTTGTAGGGCTTGTCCCCGTTAAACGCGCGAATGACGTAATCACGGTAGCGCCAGGCGTTGGACCGTTCATAGTCGTTGGAATACCCACCCGTGTCCGCGTAGCGCGCGACGTCAAGCCAGTGCTGGGCCCAGCGTTCCCCATAATGGGGGCTGTCCAGCAGGCGATCGATCAGAGCTTCCCAGGCCTGTTCCTGGTCCTCCCCCCAGTCCTTCCGGAATTCCGCCACCTCCTCCGGGGTGGGCGGCAAACCGAGAAGGTCGTAGGTCGCCCTCCGGATGAGGATGAGCGGATCGGCCTGCTCCGCCGCCTCGAAGCCGGCCTTCATCCGACGGGAGTCGATGAAGTGGTCAACGGGATTCACCTCCTCCGGCACGGCCGGCCTGGCCACCGGTCGCAGGGCCCACAGGTCTTCCGGTCGGTAACGCCGGTAGGTCCATTCCTCGCTCAATCCCCCACTGGTCTTGAAGATCTCTCCATCCTCCGTCACTGCAATGGCCCGCTCGGCAACCTGATACCTGCGCCTGGTCTTCTCGTCGGGCCAGGGAGCCCCAGCCGCGATCCAATCCCGCACCAGGGCGATCTGGATCCCGCTCAGTCGGTCATTCTCCTTGGGCGGCATCTCCATTTCCTCATCCTCCCAGGTGATCGCCCGGTAGAGATCACTCTGTGCCGGACGACCCGCCACCAGGATCCGCTGCGAATTCTCCCCGCCCCGCAACATTCCCTCCAGGCTGAGAAGGTTCAGCTTCCCTTCGATCTTCCCGGGGTCCTCCCCGTGACAGCCGAAGCACTTTTCCTTCAGGAGCGGAAAGACCTTGAGGGCAAAGAGCCGTGCGCCCTGCTCCTCTGCGGCTGGAGAAAGGGAAAGACTGACCACCAACGCACCTGCCAGGATCAAAGCATGTCGGCCTCGTCGGATTGCACTCACAGGTCAGGGGGGGGAGATCACCATCTCAGACACCGGAATCCAGGTTGATGGGGATAGATGAATATTTGTCTTACCGATACAACTCTGCAAGACCGAATCAGGGCATCGGGACAACGCCCCTCATTTTTCATCCGCTCGCGCCAATGAGCGACTCACAGCGCTCGCGCAACTCCCTCAATCGATCAGCGTGTTGCCCCTCTCCCGCAAGATTCACGCGCTCGGTGGGGTCTGCCTGGAGATCGTAGAGCTCTTCCCGCACCGGCACCTGGTCGATATAACGGATATACTTCCATCTCCTGGTTCTCACTCCTTCGCTCCTGGGAATCTTCCCGTGCTCAAAGAGATGCTCACACAGGAAATCCTCGCGCCAACCATCCCTCTTCTCCCCCCGCAACAGCGGAATCACGCTTCGTCCGTCCACCGGATGCTTCTGTTCCCTGTCCACACCCGCCAGCGCGAGGAGGGTGGGTGCCAGATCCAGATTGAGCACCATCTCCTCCCGCACCACGCCACCGTCTCCGCGGGGATCGTAGAACAGGAGCGGCACCCGCAGGCATTCTTCGTAGAGCAACCAGCAATCGCTCAGGCCCCGTTCACCAAAGAACATCCCGTTGTCGCTGGTGAAAACGAGAATCGTGTTCCGGTGCAGTCCCCTGTCCTGCAGGACGGAGCGCACCCTGCCGACCACATGATCCACCCCGCTCACCATGCGGTAGATCCCCTTCATCATGGCCTGGTACTTGGAGGGGGTGTCGAATCGCCAGCGCCAGCGCTCCCGCCCCAGCGAATTCCGGATAAACCCGGGCTGGGCAGCAAAGAAGGCGGGTTCGGCATTCCGGGGAGGTGGAATGGTGGCCTCCTCATAGAGATGATCGAAGCGCGTGGGCCAGAAGTACTGTTGCGGATCATCATCCTGGGCATGGGGGGCATTGAAACAAAGCGTGAGGCAGAAAGGCTCTTTCGGTCTGCAGTTCTCCAGGAACGCAACGGCCTTGTCTCCCGTCACTTCCGTGAGATGGCGCCTCGTCCCGTCCTTCCCCCTGACGAAGTAACCTCGTGGCCCTGACCGCCCCCAGTGTTCAAACTGGTCGAAGTGGTCGAACATCGCCGCAAGCGAAGACTCCTCCGCCTCGATCATGAGCCGTCCATTGGTTTCGAGACCGAGCTTCCCGATCAAGGCGGTCCGGTAGCCCCCCTGGTGGAGCTGGGCAGGATAGCTGCCCGCCGCCAGCTTGGCCGCAAACGGCGGCGTCCCGAAGGTGAAACCATGTTTCCGTCGGTAGAGGCCGGTGAGAAGACTGGCCCGGCTCGCGGCACAGATCGGAGTGGTCACGAAGGCGTTGCGGAACCGCACTCCCTCCCGGGCCAACTGATCGAGATGCGGGGTCGAGATGATCCGGTTGCCTGCGCACCCCATTGCCCACCAGGGCTGGTTGTCACTGACCATCACCACCAGGTTGGGCGGCTGCCCCGTGGAAGTCGCCGCCTCCCCGCCAGGCAGGAAAACGGTGAGAACCACGGCTGGAAGGACGGCCTTCATCTCCTGCAAGGCTGCGGCAGCTCCCCCCTCGAGCCAATCGCAATCCTCCCCGCTTCCCAACCACCGGCAGATCTCCTTCCCTGGTCACAATTTCCCATTGAATCGACCGGTGAGCCCTGCACCGTCTGAACGCGTGACCACTTTCCCCTCCCCCACCCGTGCAGCCTCTGCTGCTATGCCCTCATGAAGCTGATCCTGAGAGTTCTCGCCATCCTGTGCTCCCTCGCGCTCTGCAACATCGCCCTGGCCCGGGGAAGCAAGGCCGACTACGAGCGGGCATTGAATCTGCGGACGCAGGCCAGGGGCAAACTTCTCAAGGGATGGGTGGAGGCCCGCTGGCATCCGGACGGAACACAATTCTGGTACCAGAACAAGCTGGCGGATGACCGATCGGAGTTCGTGGTGGTGGAAACGGCCACCGGGAACAGGGCGGTCATCCCGAACGGATCCAGATTGATCAAAGCCCTGGAGGAATCCCTCGAACATGAATTCAAGGAGGACGAACCGGCGCTCGAGGCTCTCGTCCTGACGGAAGGGAAAACCGCACTCCTCCGGGCCCGGGGAAAGACCTTTCACTACAGCCCCACTACCGGTCAACTGAGGGAACACGGGGAAGAAATCGCCCCCTCGAGAAAAAGCCTGCAACCGGAGGGCGGCACCCGGCAGCACTTCCAGCGTTCCAGTCACACTTCACCCGATCGCCAGTGGAAGGTGGAAGTCCGGGAGGGGGATCTCTTCACGAAGCCGGCGGGAGACGGAGAGGAAATCCGTTTCACCGAGGATGCCGGACTGGAGCGGGTCAGCATCTTCTGGGCCCCCGATTCGAAGCGCTTCGTGGCCTTTCACCGCACTCCCGGGGAAGACCACATCGTGCACGTGATCGAGTCCTCGCCTGCCGACCGGGTGCAACCCAGGCTCAAGTCCTGGCGCTACACCAAACCCGGAGACAGGATTGCCCAAACCCGGCTTGTCCTCTGCGACCTGGAAGCGAAGAAGCAACTGCCTCTCGATCACGGCCTCTTCCCCAATCCATGGAGCATCGGAAACCTGCGCTGGGCCGCCGATTCGTCCCGTTTCACCTTCCTCTACAATCAGCGCGGACACCAGGTCATGCGCATCGTAACGGTGGACTCCCGGACCGGCAAAGCCACTTCCCTGATCGAGGATGCGCCCGAAACCTTTTTCAACTACTTCCAGAAGCTCTTTCACTACTACCTTGATGACCGTGGTCAAATCATCTGGATGTCGGAGCGCGACGGCTGGAATCACCTCTATCTCTTCCACTCCACGAGCGGAAAACTGGTCAACCAGGTCACCAGGGGAGAATGGGTGGTGCGCGGAGTGGACCGCATCGATCCCGAAAAGCAGCAGATCTGGTTCCGCGCCGGCGGCATGAACCCGGAGGAGGACCCCTACCACATCCATTACTGCCGCATCAATTTCGACGGAACCGGACTCGTTCGCCTCACGGCGGGCGACGGAACCCACAACATCCGCTTCTCCCCCGACCGCCGGTATTTCATCGATCACTACTCACGCGTTGACCTTCCCCCCGTTCATGAACTTCGCCGCAGCGAAGACGGCCGCCTGGTGACCCGACTGGAGGAAGCTGACATCAGGCGGTTGCAGGACATCCCCGGCTGGTCCATGCCCGAACGGTTCGTGGCCAGGGGACGGGACGGGAAGACCGATATCTGGGGAGTGATTCATCGTCCCAGCCGACTCGATCCCACCCGGAAATATCCCGTCGTCGAAAAAATCTATGCCGGTCCGCACGGCCACTATGTTCCCAAGCGGTTCTATGATTTCTTCACCGCCATGGACATCGCGGAACTCGGCTGCGTGGTGGTGGTCATCGACGGAATGGGCACCAACTGGCGGTCCAAGGCTTTCCACGACGTGTGCTGGCAGAACCTCAGGGACGCCGGGTTCCCCGACCGCATCCGCTGGATGCAGGCCGCGGCACGGAAATACCCCTATCTCGATCTTTCCCGCGTCGGGATCTACGGTGGATCAGCGGGTGGTCAGAACGCCCTCGGAGCCCTCCTCTTCCATCCTGATTTCTACAAGGTCGCGGTCTCCGACTGCGGATGCCATGACAACCGCATGGACAAGATCCACTGGAACGAGGCCTGGATGGGGCTGATGGGACCCCATTACGCGGAAAACTCCAACGTGACCCACGCCCACAAACTGCAGGGCAAACTCTTCCTCACGGTGGGCGAACTCGATACCAACGTCGATCCGGCCTCAACCATGCAGGTGGTCAATGCCCTCATCAGGGCCAACAAGGACTTCGATTTCCTCCTCGTCCCGGGGGCCGGACACGGAGTCGGGGAAACCCCCTACCTGCGACGACGACGGCAGGACTTTTTCGTCCGCCATCTCCTCGGGGTGGAACCCCGGGAAAACTAGGGACACGGTGAGTGGACGACATACCTTGAATTTGGTATTCTTCCCTTAATTCTCTTATCCCTCCTGCCGTTCCTGTTCTTGATAAGAACCCGTAAAACATCGTAACCTGAACGAGGTTTCAGCTTTCCTGCAGAGTCTTACAACATCCCCACCAATGCCCATGAACTACTTTCCCTCCATCCTGTCCGCCGCCCTCGTCCTCGTGGTATCGAATCCGGCCCTCCTGCAGGCCCAGGCGATCCTCCTCGACTGGGATCAGAACTGGAACTTCCTCAGTCCCGCCCGGGGAACTCTCCTCCGCAATTCAGAAGGAGTGGGCCCTCATCCCGTGGGCACCACACCCTGGTCCGCTCCCAGGGCCGATTTCGACGCCACTTACACGGGCCCGTCCTTCTCCGCCTCCTCTCCCGGGTTTGAGGCGGGCCCCGGGAACGGCCCCTTCGGCTATGGAAC
>DLRK01000212.1:980-4892 GCA_002501065.1 Akkermansiaceae bacterium UBA7890 | reverse complement strand
ATCGCTCCGCCCAGCGGATCCCGTTACACCAGTTATTTCCGCACCACCTTCACCGTGCCTGACGATGGAAACGAATACACCAATCCAGTCATTCGCTACATCATGGATGACGGCGGGTTCATCTACCTTGACGGGGAACTTGTCCTGGCGGTCAACATGCCGGCCGGAAGCAGCGACACCTACCTCGCCGTGGCAAGCAACACCACCAACACGGAGACGCATCTTCGCGAGGCCCCGCTCAACCTGGCTCCGGGCACCCTCACCGGGGGCAATGTGGAATCCTCACTCACCGGCAACACCACCGTCGAAAAGCAGGTGCTCAGCCTTCTGCCGGGAGAACACACCATTGCGGTCTCTCTCCACAACTACAAGAATGACAGTTCCGATCTCTTCCTTGCCCTCCAGGTGCAGGCGGGTGAACCCAAGTGCGTCATGACCGTCACCGTCTCCGATGTCGTTCTGAACGACGGGGGCACTCCCAGTAATCCAGTCGATGACACCATTTCCTTCACCGTCAATGTCACCGCCACCGGAGAATTCGGAGAGACCTGGAAAATCCTGGCCCCCGACAGCGCAACCCACGAAGCCGGCGGAGCCTACGGCACGGACGTTGAGATCAGCGGGATTCCGATCGGGGAATTCGCCTCCGGATCACTCAACCTCACCATCGAGGATGCCGACGACCCACTGTGCTACACTGCGGCAACCGTGAGCGCGCCCCAGATCATTGCCACCGATCTCCGCACCGGAACCGCGGTCTCGGTCAACACCTTCCCCGGTTCCGATACCACCGGCTGGGTCATCAATGGCCTTGAGCGCACCATCATGATGAACAATCCCGGCGGTGGCCCGTGGCAGCTCACCAGTGAGCTGATTAATCTCTCTTCCTCCCGCGAGGTGCTGTTCAGCGGAGTGCTTCAGATCGATGACTCCTCCAGCGGCACCGAGGACGTTGATACTTTCCTTGCCTCTCTCATCATCGACGGCGACATCGATAATCCCGTCAATCTCATCACTCCGCACGATACGGTCCTGCCAGACGGCATCCTCAGTGGCGCAGAACTCGCCCCCGCCCCGGGAAGTTTCACCCTGGAACTGAATCACCTCATTCCCCGCAGCGCCCGCTCCGTGCAACTCGTCATCGAGGCCCTCAACAACTCCGCGAGCGAAATCTTCACCGTCCGGGACCTCGTCTTCAGCCAACCGGGAGGCAACGCGCCCAGGACCCCCCTCCTTGTGGAGCGGGTGGGCGACAACCTGATCTTTACGTGGCCCAGCGGCACAGGATCGCTCTACAACCTCCGCAGTGTGGCGGAAAACTTCTCCCAGGATCCTTTCGAGTGGCCCATCTTCGCTGATCACGCCTCCATCGTTGCCACTCCACCCGAGAACACCCTCACTGTCCCCCTCCCCCTCGATCCCACCCGGCTCTTCGTCATCGAATCCTTCCCCGCGCCTCCCGTTTCCACCTACTTCGACGACTTTGAAAACGGCGTGGGTCAGTGGGAGACCGGTTCCGATGGGGCGGAAGGCACGGTGTGGGAACTGGGGGTTCCGACCAGCGGACCGGTCGAGTCCTTCAGTCCGGCCAGTTGCTTCGCCACCAATCTGGGCGGCAACTACTCCGCCGATGCCAATGTCTGGCTGCGCTCCCCGCCCATTGACCTGACCGGGGCACAGGGCGCGACCCTCCGGTTCGCTCACTACTACGACATCGAGGCCCCCGAGACCGTTGCTCCCTTCACGGTCTATGACTTCGGCCAGCTCTCCATTCTGGACGCGGCTGATGACTCGGAACTGGCCCTCCTGGTTCCCGCCCTTGCCGATTTCATCAACGACTGGGAGGAGATCAGCTTCGCCCTTCCGCCGAATGCCCTCGACAAGGTCATCAGGATCGAATTCCGGCTCATTTCCGACGACGTCGCCTTCCTGCCCGGCTGGTATGTTGACGATGTCCAGGTGACCATCCCGTAACCCGGGGTCACCTGAAAGACAGGTCGGCCGGGATTCCGGAGGGAGGCCAGCTCATGCTTGAGTCATGGCCCGATCCCGCTAGGCTCGGACCGTCATGATTGCCCGATTCCTTTCGCCCTGCCTGACCTGGCTCGTTCTCGTGGTCGCTCCGCTGGAGCACACCCAGGCCAGGCCGCCCGCCGATTTGAAGAAGCAGATCGCCGTCATCCAGGCGGTGGGAGCCGAGGGATCGGGCAATGCGGAGGCCGCGGTGGCCTTCCGGTCACTCTCCCAGGCCCGGGCCTCCGCCCTCCTGCCTCTCCTCCGTGCCATCGAGCCCAGCAACCGGATCGCACGCAACTGGTTGCGCTCGGCGGTGGAAGTGATCGTGGAACGTGAACTCGCTGAAAAGAAGCCCCTTCCCTTCGCCGATCTGAAAACCTTCCTCGCGGACCGGAGCCAGGCTCCGGAAGCCCGCCGACTCGCCTTCGACCTGATGCTGGCCATCGACCGCGGAGCATCGGAAACCCTGGCCCCTGGTTTCCTTGATGATCCCAGCAACGAACTGCGACGCGATGCGGTGGCGCTCTTGATCGCCGAAGGCGCCAGGCAACTCGCACAGGAAGCCGGGGACACCGCCACCATCACCTACCGCAAGGCCCTCCACGCCGCGCGTGATGTCGATCAGATCCAGGCCATCGCCAAGGCCCTCACCGACCTGAAACAGCAGGTCGACCTGCCCCGCCATTTCGGTTTCCTGACCGACTGGCAGGTCATCGGACCGTTTCACAACACTGACCGCAAGGGCTTTGCGGAGGAGTTCCCTCCGGAGAAGAAAATCGACCTCAAGGCCCGGCACCCGGGCAAGGAATCCGAGGTGAAATGGCAGACCCTCGCCACCAGTGATCCCTACGGCAAGGTCGATCTCAACGAACCCTACGGCAAACTCAAGGAAGTCACCGGCTATGCCTACCATGAGTTCGAGTCAGGGGAGGTGCAACCCGCGGAATTGCGCCTCGGATGCAAGAACGCCTGGAAGGTGTGGCTCAACGGCAAACTGCTCTTCAGTCGCGACGAATACCACCGTGGTCAGCGCATCGACCAGTACAAGATGCCCGTGCAACTGGAGAAGGGAACCAACTCCATCCTTATCAAGCTCTGCCAGAACGAGCAGAAGGAGCACTGGACCGTAGAGTGGGAGTTCCAATTGCGGGTCTGTGACACCACTGGCAAAGCCATCCTTGCCGCCAACCGACCCAGGAGCGAACCGAAGTAGCCGCGCGACCTCAGAATCAATCTCACTCCCTCCAGAACAATGAAGAACCTACCGGCTTTCGCTCTCCTCGGCGCAACCCTTCTCCTTGGCACCAGCTCCACCCGGGCGGAATGGCACCAATTCCGTGGGCCAAACGGCAACGGCTACATCGCGGGCAACCCGAAACTTCCCACCGAACTCGGCCAGGAGACCCTCGCCTGGAAAGCTCCCCTCCCCGGTCGCGGACTGGGCAGCGCCATCGTGGTGGGGAATAAGGTCATCGTCTCCGCGGCCAGCGGACCGCATCAGGACAAGCTCCAGATCCTCTGCTTCTCCAACCGGGACGGCTCGCAACTGTGGCGCCGCAGCTTCTGGGCCACGGGCCGCACCATGTGCCACAAGAAGACCTGCGTGGCCGCGCCCACCCCGACCACGGACGGCAAACACATCTACGTCCTCTGGTCATCGAATGACCTCATCTCACTCGACCTCGAGGGCAACCTGCGCTGGATGCGGGGACTCACCCTCGACTACCCCAACGCCTCCAACAGCCTGGGGATGGCCTCCTCCCCTGTCATTGCAGGAGACACTCTGGTGGCCCAGATCGAGAACGACTCGGAATCCTTCGCCGCCGGCTTCGATCTCGAGACTGGCGCCAACAAGTGGAAGATCGCCCGCCCCAAGATGGCCAACTGGACCTCGCC
>DLRK01000212.1:0-571 GCA_002501065.1 Akkermansiaceae bacterium UBA7890 | reverse complement strand
TCCACCGGGTCGGCACTCTGGAACTTCTCCAAGGGAGCCTCCACCATTCCCTCGGGAGCGGTGGCGGGTGACACGCTCATTATTCCCTCCCGCGGACTGACCGCTCTCAGGCCCAACGCCAGGGGTGGCGACCCCGCTCCGGTCTGGAACCAGAAAACCCAGAAACCCGCCACCGCGAGCCCCCTCATCACGGGAGACCGGTTCTACTTCATTAACAGCGCGGGTGTTCTCACCGCAGCGGACCGCAAAACCGGGGAACGCCTCTGGCGGATCCGCCTGAAGGGCCCCTTCTCGGGATCCCCCGTGGCCTGCCAGAACGAACATCTCTACCTCTTCAACGAGAAGGGACTCGGCCAGGTCGTCAATCTCTCCGGAGAGGAAGGCAAGGTCGTGAGCGAGTTCGATCTCGAAGAGACCATCCTGGGGACCGCCAGCATCGCACAGAACGCGCTCTACATCCGCAGCGACCAGACTCTCTGGAAGTTCGCCAGGAAGGATCAGTAGCGCCGCCCCGTTCCCGGTCGAGATCCCGGATCGCCTCAAGGCATCAGGAATTGATTGCTGGCCGTAA
>DLRK01000102.1 GCA_002501065.1 Akkermansiaceae bacterium UBA7890 | reverse complement strand
ACCGGGCCGGACGGGATCATCGTCACGCGTCTGGGTGCCTTCGACTCGGGGCAGGATGGAATTCTTGGGACGATCAAGGTGGGAATCGTGGACCGCGCCACCGGCCTCGTGGTGGGAGAAACCCTTTCGTTCTCCGGTGACGCCGGCGACGTTGTGGACGGGAGCCGCTTTCTCGCCCTCACCACGCCCCTGGTATTACCCAATGGTTTTCAGGGTTCCATCACGGCGCAAGGCTACGGTCAGGAAGGCAACGGCAACGGGCAGGTCTCAACGATCGATGACGGCGACGGCTTGATCACCTTCGTGGGAGGAGGCCGCTGGGGCGGAGATGACCCCCTGACCCTGGCGCCGAATGCTGATGGCGGCCCGGCCAATCGCTACTTTGCCGGCACTTTTGAATTCCTGAGCGAGGACCTGAACGAGGACCTCGATGGGGATGGGTTGCCTGATGCCTGGGAAGAGACCTTCGGGTTGAATCCCAGTGATCCTGACGATGCCGATGATGACGGCGATAGCGATGGTCTGAACAACACCGAGGAGTTTGAGAACAACACCGATCCCACCGAGCGGGACACGGATGGTGATGACCTGGCCGATGGGGAAGAGGTCAGCACTACCATGACCGATCCAACCAAGAGGGATAGCGACGGCGATGGCCTGTGGGACAGCGTTGAAACCAATACCCGCTCCTTCACGAGTTGGACCGGTGATTTGCAAGATCCAGACGTTCCGCAAACAGGGGACACCGGATCCGATCCCAATGATTCCAATACCGACGATGACGGGTTTGCAGACGGCGCGGAGGTCGCCGCGGGCTTTGACCCGAATGATCCGAACAGCGGTCCGTCGCTCTCCTTCCAGGGCATGCTGGCGATCGACTACCTGGAGCCGGGCGTCGGAACGCAGAATTTTACCGAAGGACTGGGACACGACTTCCTCGTGATCGGCGAGGCGATCGAAGTCACCGCGCTTGGCGTATTCGACAGTGGGGCGGATGGTCTCAACCGGGAACTCACCTCCGAGCTCTGGGTGCGGGACGACAACAACCTGGGGACGTCGCTGCTGGCATCCCTCTCCTTCGTCCCGGGGGCACCCGGGCTGTTGCACCATTCGAACCGGATCAAATCTCTCCCCACCCCGCTCGTCCTCGAGCCGGGGGCCTACACAATTGTCGGTCGGGGCTATGGGGCGGATGAGCCGAACGGGAATACCGCTGGTCCTGGACCAGACCTCAAGCCCATCAATGATGGTGGCGGACGCATCGAGTTCGTGGGCGGTGCCCGTTATGGGGGCGGTGGAATTGGTGGCGCCGTTGGATTTCCACAAAATGTTGATGGCGGACCGCCGGTGCGCTATGCGGCGGGGACCTTTGCCTTCCGAACTGAGCCGCCGCCTAAATTGTTCTGGCGAATTTCCTCGAGCGGGAACGATCTCATCTTCGAGTGGGAGAGCAGATTGGGGAAGGTCTACGACATCTTAAGCAACGACGATCTCTCCGATAACCCGGCAGCAGGCTGGCCCCTCTTCCGCGGAGACATTGCCGGGACCCCTCCCTTGAATGTCGAGACCTCCCTTCGCCCCCCCGACGAGAAACGCTACTTCGTGCTGGTCGAGAGGGACGGTCCGCCTCTTTTCGAAGATGATTTTGAGACTGACAAAGGGTGGACCGCGATCGTGAACGATGCCAACGGCAATACCAACTGGGAGCGCGGCACCCCCGGCGGCAGCACTGGACCCCTCACCGGCGCCGATGGCTCCGCCAATGCCTGGTCCACCAACCAGGGCGACTACGGACCGGATTCCGACATCGCCCTGCGCTCACCGGTTATTGATTTGACCGGTATCCCGACCGCCGAATTGTCCCTCGACGCCTTCAGGGATGCCGATGGCTTCGCCGACACCGCCTCGGTGCGCTTTCTGGATGCAACCGGCCTCATCCAGCTGGGTTTCGGGCAACCCATCGACATGACTGTCTTCGACGGTGACTGGACCACCCTGGTCATCCCGGTAGCACCAGAAGCCCTCGGGGAGAGCATCATCATCGAAATCAATTTCATCAGCGACAGTAGCGCGGACAGCTTCAGCGGACTCTCCATCGACAACGTCAGCGTGAGTGCCGAGTAGATCTCGACTGACCAAACAATCAACAAACCTTGCCAGGCGGTGAAATCCACAGGCATTCACAAGTTTGCCGTGCGGTGTCTGTTGGAATTTTCGGGGAAGCAGGCTATGCTTCCCCGGTCCCCCTGATGAACCCTCCCTTCCGTCTGCTCTTCTGTCGAGTCCCTCAATTGGTGGCGACCCGAATCGTAGCTTGCCTGCTATTCTGGGCAGCACCGCTTTTGGCCAATCCCTTCATCTCCGAGTTCATGGCGGACAATGGCTCCACCCTGGCCGATGAGGACGGCGAGTTTCCGGACTGGATCGAGATTACCAACAGCGGAACCGAGCCGGTCGATCTCGCCGGCTGGCACCTCACCGACGACGAGACCAAGCCCACCAAGTGGACCTTCCCAGTCTCCACCCCACTGGCAGGAGGACAGTCGCTGATCGTCTTCGCGTCGGGCAAGAACCGCCGGCAATGGGGGAGACCGCTCCACACCAACTTCGCTCTTAATCAAAGCGGGGAGTTCCTGGCCCTGGTGGCCCCGGATGGCGCCACGCTGGCAAGCCGCTTCTCGCCCTATCCCCCCCAGGAACTCGACCTCTCCTACGGAGTGGGACTGGGTCCCGCGGCCGTAACCACTCTCCTGGTCGAGGACGACGCCCAGGCCCTCCTGCTCGTTCCCTCCGGCCCGGTTGACGACTCCTGGCGGGGCGGGGGACCCTTCAATGAAAACTCCTGGACCCCCGTGCAACTGGGCGTGGGCTTCAATACCCGGGGCGGCGCGGTGATCGGCGGGGGAGGAGGGGAAACCAACATCGCCTACAGCGTGGCAGATGGGACTTCCGGCACCCAGGTATTCCGGGGAGGGCTGGGGATGGACTTCGCGGTGCTCAAATCGATCTCGGTGAAAAAACTCGGGGTCTTCGATGACGGTTCGGACGGGCTCAACCGCACCATTACGGCCGAGCTTTGGTCGCGGGACGGCAACGGTAGCGGCGTCGTGCTGGCCAGCGAAACCTTCACTTCCGGCAGCCCCGGAACCCTCGAAGCGGGCCATCGCTTCAAGTCCCTTTCGTCCCCGCTCACGCTGGAACCGGGCCCCTACACCATCGTGGCTCACGGCTACGGAGGTGATGAACGCAATGGCAACTCGGGCGGCAACGGGGACTTTACCACCTCCAACGACGGAGGGGGCCTGATCCAGTTCGTGGGCTCCAGCCGCTTCGGCTCTGCGGGCGGGGCCTGGCCGGATAGCGAGGACGGGGGAGGACCGGCCCGCTACGGGGCCGGCACCTTCACGTTCTCGGCCGTCGGCGACAGCCTGATTCGGACCGATCTGGAAGCCGAGATGCATGGCCAGAACGCCTCTGCTCTGCTGCGGATCCCCTTTTCCTACGCCGGACCGGAGCTCGCTACCACTCTCACTCTCGAAATTGCCTACGACGATGGATTCACGGCCTGGCTCAACGGCCAACTCCTCACTTCGCGCAATGCCTCCACCGATCCCGCTTGGAACAATGCCGCCAGCGGCGAAGGGAATGCGGTGGAGACCATCGTGCTGCCCTCGAGCGCCTTGACAATTGGCGACAATGTTCTCGCCGTCCAGGGGATGAACCTGCATGCAGACGATTCGGACTTCCTCGTTGCTCCGCAACTCTCCGCCGCTTTCTCCCGCTTCGAACGTCTCTACTTCTCCCATCCAACTCCCGGGCAACCCAACGGCCCGGGTGAGCAGGGCACGGGAATTGTGATCAACGAGATCCACTACGACCCCTCTTCAGACACCGCACCGGCCGAGTTCCTCGAACTCTACAACGCGGGAGCGCGAACGGTGAATCTCACCGGATGGCGCCTGACCGGGGCGGTGGACTACACCTTCCCGGCCAACACCGAACTGGCGCCTGACCGCTACCTCGTGGTGGCCCTGGACGCGTCCTTCTTCGAGGCGGAGTTCAGCGGGGTTCCGGTCCACGGGCCCTTCCTGGGCCGGCTCAGCAATAGCGGGGAAACCGTGGAGCTGCGCAACAACCTCGATGAACCCATCGACAGGGTGAATTACGCCGTGGGCGCACCCTGGCCCGTGGCGGGCGACGATGCCTATCCCTCGATCCAACTGCTCCATCCCGGGCAGGACAATGATTTGGCGGGCAGTTGGCGAGCCGCTCCACCTACGCCGGGAGCACTCAACGCCGTCTTCTCGGTCGACACCCCACCACAGGTGCGCCAGGTCAATCACCTCCCTCTCGCCCCCACCAGCGGGGAAGAAGTGGTGGTCAGCTGTAAGGTCACTGATCCCGATGGGGTGGCCTCGGTCACGCTGGAATACCAGACCGTGCTGCCGGGGCGCTACCTTCGCCTCAGCGACGCTACCTTTGAGACAAGCTGGGATAGGCTGCCGATGTCACTCCTTCCCACCGGCCAGAGCACCTATCAGGCGACCCTGCCAGCCGACCTCCAGCGCCACCGTCAACTTATTCGCTACCGCATCGTGGCTGAAGATTCCTTCGGGGCAACCGTGAGGCTTCCGCTGCCCAGCGACCCCTCCGTCAACTTTGCCTACTTCGTCTACAATGGCGTTCCGGGTTGGCGGGGAGCCATCATTCCGGGCGAAACTCCCGTTCTCGATTTCAGTGCGGAGGCAATGAACCACCTTCCGACCTACCATCTCATCGCGAATGCTGAGGACGTGAGTGCGTCCCAGTACAACCGCTCCTTCAACGACAAGGTCTACCGCTTCGAAGGGGCCCTGGTCTACGACGGTGTGGTTTATGACCACATGCGCTACCGTGTTCGCGGTCATGGTTCGACCTACAACACCGGAAAGAACAAGTGGAAGCTGCGTTTCAATCGCGGACACCTCTTCCAGGGGCGCGACGACTACGGACGTCCCTACCGGGAAAAAGTGCGAACCCTGAACTGGAGCGCTCTCTCCAGCCCCTGGAACCCTGCCAATCGCGGGGCAGCGGGTTTGGATGAAGCGCTGGCCTTCCGGCTCTGGCGCATGGCCGGCATCCCCGCCGCCAACACCAACTATTTCCATCTTCGTATCATCGACGGCACGCGGGAGACGACCCGGGGAAATCAGTTCGAAGGCGACAACTGGGGCCTCTATCTCGCCCTTGAGCAAACGGACCGCCGCTTTCTCGACGAGCGCGGGTTACCCGATGGGAATACCTTCAATATGCACTTTGGGTCGAGCAACATCGTCAATCAGGCTTACCGCCAGCCGTCCAACCGCAGTGATCTCTTCACATTTTACGGAGCCACTACCCGGGGATACAATCGCTCTAATCCGGTGCAACCGGTGGCCTGGTGGAATCGCACGGTGGATCTGGAAAGCTACTTCTCCTATCGGGCGATTCTGGAAGCGGTCAATCACTCCGACCTGCGCGACAAGGAAAACTCCATCCTCTACCACGATCCCACCAAACGGCGGTGGACCATGATTCCATGGGACGTTGACCTGCTCTACGAGGAGTTCGACCGCTGGGGGCCAAACGCGGTGCAGAGCCCCGCCACCCTCGAGCAGTTCCGCAAGGCGCTCACTCATCCGGAGATCAACATCCGCTTTCAAAACCGCGCCCGGGAGTTGCAGGATCTTCTCCTCAACAGCGACCAGGGATGGACTCTCGTTGACGAGTTGGCCAGCATTCTGGGCAGCTCCCAGGGGGATCTCGGAATGGCGGAATTGGACGCTGCCCGTTGGAATGGAGATCCGCAGACCAGACGGGTCGAGGGGTCGAGTCCCAATCCGAAAGCCTACTTCTTCATGAATCCCTACACCTCGACGCGCTTCCCCTCCAAGAAGCGCACCCTCATTTCCGGAGACTTCCCGGGCATGGTCGACTGGGTGAAAAAGTTCATTGAACCGCGGGGCTTCGGCGGTGGCCGACTCCGTGACATGATCCGGGATACCCGCATACCGAAGACCCCGGTCATTTCCTACGCCGGAGAGAACGGTTTTCCCTCCGATGGATTGAGACTCACGAGCAACGCCTTTGAATCCGGAGATGGCGGCGCTTCATTCGCCACCATGCAATGGCGCATCGGTGAGGTCCGCCATCCGGGCGTGCCTGGTTTCGAGGAAGGCGAACCATGGCGCTATGAAATCGAAGCGACCTGGACCTCGGGCGAGGTGAATGTCTTTCAGGATGAGATCACTGTACCCGCCGTCGCGGTGGAAGTGGGCCGCCGCTATCGTGCCCGGGTGAGACACAAGGATGACGACGGTCGCTGGAGTCATTGGTCCGCCCCCCTGGAATTCACCACCGGCAATCCCGATCTCGAGCTCTACCTCGCGGGACTCGTGATCAGCGAGGTGATGTACAATCCCGCCAATGACAATCAGGAACTCGAGTTCATCGAGGTGCGAAACGTGGGGCCGCTAACCCTCGACCTCACTAATGTGCGCTTCAGCAACGGTATCGAGTTCTCCTTTGCGGGTTCAAGCATCACAAGCCTGGCGCCCGGCACCAGCGCCCTGGTAGTGCGGAACCTGGCCGTCTTCGAAGCGCACTACGGCATAAATCTCCCGGTGGCGGGCGAATATCGCCTCTCGACCTCCAACAACCTGAGTAATTCCGGCGAACGTGTGACGCTCTCCCTGGGTGCTGACGGCATCATCCGGGATTTCCGCTATGGCGACAGCCTTCGGTGGCCAAGGGGTGCCGACGGAACGGGCTACTCGCTGGTCCTGAGGGCACCCGAATCGCTCCCCGATCACAGCCTCGCCGTCAACTGGCGCAGCAGCGCCCTGCCGGACGGTAATCCAGGCAACTCCGACGCCATTCCCGCCTTCACCGGCGATCCCCACCGGGACGACGATCTAGATGGCCTGACCGCTCTCCTCGAACATGCCCTGGGTGGCGATCCCGACACCGCTGAGCCCGAATTAATCCCTGCCGCTTCCGTCATGAACCTTGAGGTGGAGGGCACCTTTGACGCCTACCTCACCATCAGCGCCCGGCGGGTGTTGGGGGCCGATGACGTGAACCTCGTCGCGCAGATCAGCGAGAACCTCGTCGATTGGTCGAGCGCTCCGGAGCGCGTGGTCCTGGTGAGCGAGGTCCCTAATGCTGATAGCACTTCGACCATGACCTGGCGCAGCGCCCGACCCATTGCGGAAGCGCCCCACGAGTTTCTGCGAATGGAAGCTTCCATTCAGCGCTTCCCGTTCAGGTAGCTTATTTGGAACGTTTCTTGCGGGTTTTTCTCGCCGCAGGGAACTTGGGCGCACCACCGAGGTACTTGGGCCTGTCGAAGGCTTCCGCGCCTTTACCAAGAATCCTCGGGTCGTGGGTGGCTTTGAGGGTGGTCTCGAGCGTGGCCCTGAGTTGGTTCAGGACTTCTGAGTTATCCGGACTGGCCGCAATGTTGTGCAGTTGATCCGGATCCTTCTTGAGGTCGTAGAGCTCAAAGGCCGGCCGCTTGGAAAAGGAGAGATCGTATTTCATCCGGTATTCTTCGTTCTTGTCCTTATTGTCGACCATATGAGTCTTGGTCGGCCCATTATCGCAGTCCGCAAGCCATGCGCCCGGGATAGTGGCAATTTCGTAATTCGGAGTCCCGGCGGGCCAGCGATCGGGCCGAAAATTCCGGATCAGGAGGTGATCATAAGTGCGGATGGCACGCATGGGAGTGCCTCCGGTGTCGGGAGCCTCCTGAGCGAGAACGTGGCGCTCCTTGCCCATGATTACATGATCGCGAGTCCCCGGTTGGATCCTCCCACTGCCAGGGGCTCCGAAAATCGGCATTAAGCTGCGTCCGGTCATGGCTTCGAGGGGTTCCAGTCCGGCAGCCTCGAGGAAGGTCGGGGCGAGATCGGTAGTGCTTACGAAGTCGTCGACCACCCGTCCCTTTTTGATCACCTTGGGCCATTGGATTGCCAGTGGCACACGCGCACCGGAATCGTAGAGGTTCGATTTGCAGCGAGGGAAGGGCATGCCGTGATCTCCGGTGACTACAACAATGGTATTTTCAAGAGCCCTGAGCGCCTTGAGCTTGGCGAGAAACTGTCCCAGTTCCCGATCGAAGCGCTGCACCTCGAAGTAATAGTCGGCTACGTCTCCGCGAATCTCCGGACTGTCGGGGTAGTGTTTGAAGAGCTTGATCTTGCTGAGGTCCATTCCGCTCTCCCTGCCCGAGTGTAATTTATAACCTCGGTGGGGATCATTGGCGCCGAACCAGAAGCAGAAGGGTTTTTCCTCATTCTGTTCCTTCCATGCCGCCAGAAAGGCATCAGGGTTCTTGAAGCGCTTGCCGGAGGGGTAGCGTTGCCAGTTGGAGGCATTGCCCGGTCCCCAGGACTTGCGCCAACTACCCGTGAAGTAGCCCCTGTCCTCGAGAAGGTGGGGATAAGTCTGATGTTTGGTGTCGAGAACACTCCAGAGATTGCCGCCACCGCCCAGTCGCCAATGGTATTGGCCGGTCAGAATGGCATTACGGGAGGGCGTGCAGGAAGGAGAGGAAATATAGGCGTGATGAAAGAGGATGCCGTTTCTGGCAATGGCGTCGAAAGTGGGTGTCTGACAGACATCGTCATTCTGGTAGATGCTGGCGTGGGGCCAACCCCAGTCGTCGGCGATCGCGAAGACGATATTGGGACGTTCGGCCGCGGTTAGAGATGAAAAGAGGACTAAGGAGAGAAACGCAATGCGGACAGCCATGGGACAACTCTAGGCGGGATCCGGGGAGGGGAAATCAGATTCTGTTGCCCTGATCGCCGAGGAAGAGATGCCCTGGGCCGGCGATCAGAACTCTCTACCTCTTCACCAGAGCGGCTAACCATTCCTTGCACAACAAACCGAGATGATCGAGTGAGCCCGAGTTGGGAATGATGGACAAGTCCCGCCAATCCCATGGCCCCACGCTGGAATCAGCCGGCAGGGGCTCGAGGCGCAGATCTGCACTTGAAGCTAGTCGCATGGCTCGACGCATGTGCCATGCGGAAGTGATCAGTCCGATGTTCTTCCATCCTCGTGCTTCAGCAGCCTCGGCGATTGAGGCCATTTCTTCCTTGGTGTTGCGCCCCTCAAGCGGAACGATATCCTGGGCAGGGACACCGACTTCAGTGAGTATCGCGATGGTTTGGCGTCTTGGATCGTGGATCTCCTCTTTCCATTCGTCAGTCCGGATACCGGAGCATCCGAGCAGTGGAGTCCGCCCGGTGTGGTACAGGCGGGCGGCCAGCATGACCCGATCTCCGCCGTCGTTTAAGACCGGGGTTTTGTTGTGGTCCAACGATGTCCCGCCACCCAGAACAATGACAATGTCGAATGGGCCTTCTTCGAGAGACCTGATCGACTGATACGGTTTTTGCCACCAGCGCAGGAGGGCGCCAGTCAGCTCTCCATTGCCACCGACCATGAAAAGGAGCAGGCAGGCCGACAAGCTTCTGATCCAGAAGCGGTCCTGCTTGTGCCAGGCGTAGCCCGTGAGCGCGAGCAAGCTTATCCAAATAAGACCAAAGGGATTGGCAAGACTGGTGACCGCGCGTTGTATGGAAAGAAGACCCGGCCAGAGCAGGATACCCCCGAGGAGGAACGCCCCTCCCAGGACTGCGCCCGTGACCCACAGGCGCGATCGGCAGTGGTGGCGCTGCAGGCAAAGGCCAAGGGCGATGGAAGCAGCAATTAAGAAACAATTGAAACCCAGCACGGTGCGAATCTTTAAACCGCAAATTCCTTAATGCGACTTAAATTCGACGCACTCCCCCCAAGCCCGCATGGGGCGTCACTCTGCCGCGGAGATGATTTTCATCTTCCGCAACCAGGCGAGTGATCCTTGTTGCCAGGCGTCCCACATCGGGCCCTGGTAGCCGTTCAGACCATGGCCGCCAGAGGGGAGTTCAAGGTATTCGGAGGGAACCTTGGAAGACTGCAGCGCCGCATGAAAAAGACGGCTGTTTTCCGGAGGCACGGGGCGGTCGTCTCTGGCATGCGCGAGGTAGCAGGGGCATGTTTCTGGGGTGACCTGTTTCTCGTTGGAGTAGAGAGCAACCAGCTCCGCACTCGGAGCAGCGCCCAGAAGATTGCGCCGGGACCCCCCGTGAGTCTTTGCACCCATGGTAATCACCGGGTAGACAAGGATGGCGAAATCGGGACGACTGCTTTGGCGGTCAATGGAGGATTTGGCTGCGGGATTGCCCTCATCAAAGTGAGTGGCGACGGTGGATGCGAGATGACCCCCGGCAGAAAATCCCATGACTCCGAGGCGTTTGGGGTCACAGTGCCACTCCTGTGGTCCGCGGACGCGCACGATGCGGAGTGCCCGTTGGGCGTCGAGGAGAGGAACGGCTGAGCGGCCCCTGGGCAGCCGGTAGCGCAGCACAATCCCGGTGATGCCGTGCTTGTTGAGCCACTTGGCAATCCCATGCCCTTCCGGGCCGATTACAACTCCTCCATAACCGCCTCCGGGGCAGATGAGAACTGCTGCTCCATTGGGATGAGGGGGCTGGTGAATAGTAAGGGCCGCATTGTTGCTGTCGAAGGTGCCGTCACCGTTAGGAGCCTTCTGATTCGGCCAAAGGGAGATGGTAAGCGGCTTCGGGCGCTCTTGGTCTGCCAGTTTGGCATCCGTGGATCTGGAGCTCGCATCTTTTTGGGGGAGATCCTCGGAGGAACCTTGAAACGCGGTAACCACGGGAGAGGAGGCGGCCAGCAAAGAGGCGATGAATGGGACATGGACGATCTTCAGCATCGGTAGAGAAGGAGTAGTTGCCCAGGTCATTGCCGGAGGGGTTGTTCGTGTAAAGCCTATTCCCGTGATAGGACAGAACCCCACCATGAGCCGCGACCAACAAAGCCCGGTGCAAACTGTCCTTCCTCCTGCTCCCCAAAGGCGTGGAGATCAGATCCCATGATGACCCGACGCAAGACCCTGCACCTGCTTGCCATGGCTGCAGCTTTTCCCGTCACGGCCGCCCCGGTCAAACGACGAACCGCCATGGGCCTTGTAATGTACTGCTGCAATCACAGGCGCAACCAGTTGAAGAGGCAGAACGGAAT
The DNA here is from genome assembly GCA_002501065.1 of Akkermansiaceae bacterium UBA7890. GTDB lineage: Bacteria > Verrucomicrobiota > Verrucomicrobiia > Verrucomicrobiales > Akkermansiaceae > Roseibacillus_B. Next base: position 60,734 of record DLRK01000102.1, on the reverse strand, counting down.
CGATATCTACGAACCCCTTGAGTTTCTGCGCCATGTTCGTTCGCTCGGCACGGGTGGCGTCCAGGTGGGACTGAAGGTTCTGGACGCCCCGACGACCAAGCTCCTCCGTGAAGAGGCGGAGGCCCATGACCTGTATATCGAGGCGATCATCAGTCCTCCCCGGAAGGACAGTGAACTTGATCGCTTCGAGGCCGAGATGAAAACCGCGGCCTCGGTTGGCGCCCGGGCGGTGCGCACGGTCATCATTCCCGGGCGGCGCTATGAATACTTCGATTCTCTGGAGAAGTTTCGGGCCTTCGAGGCAGCCGGGAAAGCGGCTCTCGAGCGGGCCACTCCGATCGCTGAGAAGCTCCGGCTACCCCTGGCCGTCGAAAACCACAAGGACCAGCGCGTGGACGAACGGGTGGCCCTGCTTGAGCACATCAGCAGTGCATACGTCGGATGCTGCGTGGACACCGGCAACACCGTTGCGCTGCTGGATGAACCAGTCGAGGCAGTCAGGGCCTTCGCCCCGTGGGCCCATGCCGTCCATCTCAAGGATCAGGCGGTGCAACTTTATCCGAACGGTTTTCTGCTCGGCGATGTCGCGCTGGGACAGGGTTATCTTAACCTGAAGAAGATGGTTGCCATTCTTCGCAAGGCGAAACCCAGGATCCGTTTCAGCCTCGAACTTATCACGCGTGATCCCCTGAAGGTCCCCTGCCTGGCTGAATCCTACTGGCCCACCTTTCCCGACGTGCCGGCCATCGACCTGGCGACAACGCTTCGGGCCGTCCGCAGCGGCGCGGCGAAGGCATTGCAGAAGGTTTCTACCCGAACCCTGAATGAGCAAGTTGTCCTTGAATCCAGTAATGTGGAAAAGAGCATTCAGTATGCCCGGGCCCAACTTGGTCTCTGACAACGGATTGGAGGATCATTCAACCGGATCACTTGTTCCGTATCCGGAGGAATTCCAATTGCACAGGAGTCCAGATCTGGCTATGATCTCTTTCGTTATGAATCGTATTGCAAAAGTCCTAGTCCTTGCTGGAGCCGCCGCCATGGTCGCCTTTTCATTCAGTTCTTGCGCGACCTCGGAGTGTTGCGGATCCGGTGGCGCGTGCTGCAAAAGCGTAGAGTGCTCCAAGTAGAAGGGTTGATCGCAAGCCGACTGCAACGGCTTTTCGCCGGAGTCGCCGCCCACAACAACCTGTTTCAGCAAGCGGATTGCTGGTTCTTTCGGAGGACCAGGCAATCCGCTTTTTCGTGCAGCGAAACCAGACAGCAGAACAGCTGCAATGAATTTGCAGGGGGCGTGATGGGTCATGGGACGCCACCCGGTCGAACCTCGGCGCCTTGATTCCACCTCACCCGGTGGGAGTCGAATTTTACCCCTAACCGGTTGAAGAGACCCATCCCAGGTGAGAGCATGCGTCATCGCATGATGAATCGGCAGCAGTACTTTCGGTGGATCCTGTCGCTCGCGATCTGGCATCCGGCCTGCCTGGCAGCGACGGATTCCGGGGTGTTTGCCGATCTGCTGCAACCAGTTTTCAGGAAAAACTGTGTCAAGTGCCATGGCCAGGACGGCAAGGTGAAGGGCAAGATGAACCTGCTGAAGATCGAAAAGTCCGGCGACCTGGCCTCCGACCTTGAACGACTTGAGACGATTATTGATGCGCTGGATGCGCGCGAGATGCCTCCGGAGAAGGAGCCGGAGCTTGAACCCGGAGTGCGCAATCAACTGGTAACGGAACTGCGCAGGTTGCTTCATGCCGGGGCCACTGCGGAAAAGGGGTATGCCTCCATCCCCATCCGCAGGATGAATCGATTCCAGTACAATAATGCGGTTGCGGACCTGCTGAAGCTGAAGGTTGTCGTTTTTCCTCTGCCGGAAAAAATGATGCGGGATCGCTCGGGATATTTCCGCCCGGAAACCGGCAAAATGCCGAGTGCTCTTGAGGTGAGCAGCCGTCAACTGGGAAAATCTGCGCTTATCGAACCCCGCCTTGCGGGCGTGGGACCCTTTCCCCAGGATCTTCGCGCGGAGAATGGTTTTGATAACCGTGGTGATCACCTGTCGCTCTCGCCCATACTGATGGAGGCCTTTTTGAAGCTTAGCCGCCGCATCGTGCAGAGTCCGAACTTCGACAAGCGCACCGTGGGTATCTGGCAGGAGTTTTTTGCTCCTCCCGGAAAGGAGATGCAGCTGAATGACGAGGTGCGCAAGCGCTTGGGGATTTTCCTGGGCAGGGCCTTCCGCCGACCGGCAGAGAAGGAGTTGCTCGACCGCTATACCGACCACGTGACCGGGCAGATCAAGTCCGGCAAACCATTCACCGAGGCGATGAAGGAAGCGGTTTCGGCAGTGCTGGCTTCACCGCAGTTCCTTTATCTTTACGATACGCCTGCCGCTGGCGGGGAAATCGAGTTACTTGACGGTTATGGTCTGGCTTCCCGCCTGTCGTTCTTCCTGTGGGGTAGCATTCCGGATGACAAACTCCTGCAGTTGGCCGGCAGTGGTGAACTGGTGGATCCGAAGGTGCTGGAGGAACAGGTCAACCGCATGTTGCTGGACCGCAGGGTCAAGCGCTTCTGTGACAGCTTCCCTGCCCAGTGGCTGCAACTGGAGCGCATTATCTCATCGGTTCCGGATGAGAAGATCTACCGGGATTTTTATTACGCCCCTCCCAATTACCGCACCAGCATGGACATGATGATGGAGCCCTTGCTGCTCTTTGAGACGGTGCTCATCGAAAACCGCTCCATTCTTGATTTCATTGACTCTGATTACACCTACAGGACACCACGCCTGCGCAAGTGGTACGGGGAAGAGACAAAGGGAGGCCTTGGTGGGCCCGTGACCCTGCACTTCAAGCGTCAACCGGTGTCCGACCAGCGTCAGGGCGGAATGATCACCACGGCGGCAGTGATGACGATGACCTCCGCTCCGAACGAAACGAAGCCGATCACGCGGGGGGCGTGGATAGCCGGGGTGATTTTTAATGATCCCCCCGATCCTCCGCCCGCTGATGCGCCGCCCCTTGGCAGGAAGGATGAAGCAGCAGTGAAGGACCTGACTCTGCGCGAGCGTTTTGCTGCCCACCGCGAGCGCGCGGATTGCGCCGGCTGTCATGAGCAACTTGATCCTCTTGGTTTTGCGTTTGAGAATTTTGATCCCGTTGGACGCTGGCGCGATCGCTATGAGAACGGCCGTGAGGTGGATTCCTCGGGAATCCTTTTCCGGAAACACAGGTTCGGCAACGTAGTGGAGTTCAAGCAGGCAATCATGGCGGAGAAAGACAGATTCACCCGTGCTTTTGCCGAGCACCTGCTTTCCTTTGCCCTGGGACGTGAGATCACTCCTGCGGATTCTTCCGCCCTCGATGCGCTGGTTTCGCAGGTTGCCGACGCAAATTACAGCATCAGGACCTTGATTAACGGAGTGGCGCAAAGTGGGCCATTTGTAAGCCGACCACGCGGCATTTCGCGAAAAACGTCCTCATTCAGCGGATCAAAGCCTGCTATAAAGGGGGAGCAATGATGCATACCTCCAGACGATCCTTCCTGCGCGGCATGGGTGGAACCACTCTGGCACTGCCATCGCTGGAAAGCTTCGGCAAAGAGGTTGCCGCCGCAGAGCCCGCCAGGCGCGCGGCGTGGTTTTATGTGCCAATCGGGGTGGTGCGCCGCGGTTTCTTTCCCGGTGAGGCGAAAGCAGGGATCCCGAAATTTACGGGCAGCCGCAAGCAGATGACGGAGGGAGTCAGGCAGGTCCCGGTGGGAAGTCACCCGCTCGAGTTGACGCCCACCCTGAAGCCTCTGGAGGAGATGAGGGAGAAGGTTTCCCTGATCACCGGGATGGACCGGACCTTCCAGCCGGGCACGGATGTGCATGCGCAGTGCGCCTCGTGTTTCCTGACCAGTGCCAGTGCCTTCTCAGTGACCCAGTCGCCGTATCCGCTTTCCCGCAGCCTGGATCACATTGTCGCCGATGCCATCGGGAGGGGCACACCGTTTCGCACGCTGGAATTCAGCTGCAACAGCCACAAGGATAACAAGGAGTCCATGTATTTTGATAATATCTCATGGTATGGCACCGGACACGTGGCGCCCTCCCTGCGTGACCCGCGCAAGGCATACCGTCGCCTGTTTGGCACAAAGGAGATCAACGCTTACCGCAATATCACCAACCTTGTGCTGGAGGACGCCCGTTCACTCAGGCGTCGGCTTGGCTACAGTGATCAGCAGAAGTTCAACGAGTATTTTGACTCCATCCGCACCATTGAGGAGCAGATGGAGAAACACGAGGAGATGAGAGAGCAGTTAGCAGAGGTCAGGATCGAAGAACCGGCGGAGGCCCTTTTGCCGAGGGGTGAATACATCCGCCTGATGGGTGACCTGATGGTGGTGGCCCTGCAGACCGGTCTGACGAATGTCGCCACTTTCATGGTCGGTCCCGAGCGCTGGGACACGCCCTACCTGTTCGAGAGCCTCTTTGAAAAACCACGCAGTCACCACGGGATGTCCCATAACCAGGGCAAATACCTTGATGACCTGCTGAAGGTCGACCACTTCTACATGGAGCAGTTTGCCTATCTGCTGAACAAGATGGACAACATCAGGGAGGCCAACGGCACTTCACTGCTGGACAACACGATCTTCACCTACGGTTCCGGCCTGGGGGATGGGGCCACCCACCAGTACAGTGCCTTGCCGATTATCGTGGCAGGGTCCGGTGGAGGCAGACTCGTGACCGGCAAACACATCAACCTTTCCGCCAACTCCGGACCGGTGCCCAAGGAGGGGGGACCGCATCCGAAAGGTGAGGGCGGCATGCCGCTGGCCAACCTCTGGTTGACCCAGGCGCAGGCGATGGGATTAAGAACGGAACGCTTTGCCGACAGCACGGGCACCATCCCGCAATTGACAGCCTGAAGCGAGGCTCTCCGGTTTAGCACCCTTTCTGTGCCGAATCAGGAGCGCCAATGCGCCAGGACAGCAGGGCACAGTCCAGGAAGGGGAGAAATGAGAACAGCAAGATCAACGGGTCCAGGTTTTCGGGTGTCAGCGAGGGCCTTACTGTTTTTGATAAGCTCGATCCTTGCGATAGATGCAGTTTTGCGGCAGAAAATCAGAAAAATGGACTTTTCAGAGACAGTTTTCTTTTCTTGTAACAGACAGGAACGATCTAAATGAGTCTGGAGGCTTTGACATCTGAAATGACCTGCTGCCCCATGAACCATTAGGAAAGACGCCATGAGCAAGGAATTCACACAGGCCGAGATCAGTCGCCGCCGTTTTGTTGGACTAATGGGCGGAGCATCGCTTTCCCTGCCTGGGAGCCATGCAGTCCTGGCCAGAGGGAACAATTCGGCCACCTCTCACCTGGTGGAGATGGCACACCTTGCCAACCGGGGAGGATGGAAACTCGATACCCAGTTTCACAATGTGCTCGGGTTCAGTTATCTCCTTGCCCATGGGATGGGCCATCCGGTTGCTGATGCGGCGACTGCGGTTACGCTTCCCGCGAGGGGAAGGTATCATGTCTGGGTGCATGCCAAGGACTGGTGTCCGGGTGACTGGGAGGCCCCGGGCCGTTTCAAGGTGGTGATCAATGGCAGGGAATTGCCGGAGGTGTTTGGCACAAGGCAAGGCTGGGGATGGCAATCCGGAGGCGTGATTGATGTGGTTGATGAGAAGATCCAGCTGAAACTCAGGGATTTGACCGGCTTTGAGGGACGTTGTTCGGCCATCTACTTTTCGCAGGATGAGGCTGATGAGCCGCCTGCTGATGGGCCGGCACTATTGGAATGGCGGATGAATCAGCTTGGAGTCTCCGGCGACCCGGTGGAGGTGCATGACTTTGATGTGGTGATTGCCGGCGGTGGCATCACGGGATGCGCTGCAGCCCTGGCAGCGGAATCCCAGGGCCTTGAAGTGGCTCTCATTCACAACCGTCCCTTACTGGGGGGAAACGCCAGCTCTGAAATCCGGGTGCATACCCTCGGGATTCACGGACGGGCAGGTCATATTCTGAGCAAGATTGACACTGAGCACTACCCGAACGGGTCTGCCAGAGCGCTGAAGGACCAGGAGAAGCGCAGAGTGAACATGGCCGGGGCCAAGGGGGTCCGACAGTTTCTCCTGCACACCCTGATTGATGTCGAGGTCGGGCCGGGCACGATTAAATCGGTTCTTTCATGTGCGATTGAAACGGGCGCTATCCACCAGTTCAGAGCACCCGTCTATATCGACTGTACGGGTGATGGCTGGATGGGGGAAATGGCTGGTGCGAAATCGACCTATGGTCGCGAGTCCAGGCAGAGATACAATGAAGGATGGGAGATGCACGGAGATCTCTGGAGTCCTGAAGAACCCGACAACAGGGTGATGGGCACCAGCGTGCTCTGGAATGTGGAGAAGACTGATCGCCGGGTGCCCTTTCCTGATGTGCCCTGGGCCGCGCCGGTGTCCAAGGCGCACACCTCGCCTCATGGCGGGGAGTGGTACTGGGAGTACTCCGATAATGACTTGAACCAGATTGACGATGCGGAGAGCATCCGGGACCACATGTTCCGCGCAATTTACGGAACCTACGCCAACACCATAAGGCAGCCCAAATACGGAAACCTGAAACTGAAATGGGTTTCGTTTAACGGAGGCAAGAGAGAGTCACGGCGTCTGATTGGAGATCACCTCTTTACCGGGGTCGATGCCCGTGATTCGGTAGAGTTTCCGGATACGGTCGTGACCGAGAAACGCGATATTGACGTGCACTATCAGACAAAACTGAAGGGTGATTCGAAGGACTTTATCTCAAAGGCACTTTTTCAGAAACCAGCCAACCACTTCTATTTTCTTCCCTTCCGCTCGCTCTATTCGGTGAACGTCGGGAACCTGATGATGGCCGGACGCTGCTTCAGTTGCACCCATGTCGGATTGGGCGGACCCCGGGTAATGAATACCTGCGGGCAGATGGGGGCGGCCACCGGTTACGCTGCGGCCCTGTGCAAGAAACATGGTGTCAGGCCGCGAATCATTGGAAAAGAACACATCACGGAGTTACGCGAACTGTGCGGGTATACCTTGGAGGATCCGAAAGAGAGCATCGTCAGGATCTGGAAACCGGGGCAGGCCCATAGATTTGGCCAGGAAGGCCCCAAAGCGGTGATCACCAGTCTACCCGATGAACTGAGCGATCATGTTTGCGTGTCCGTTTCGCGGGGGCCATCAGGCAAACCGGGGATATCCTATACCTTTGCGATCAGTGCTCCCGCGGTTGTTTACCTGACCGTGCATGACCGCGGAGGATACACCCCTCCGCAGGAGTGGGAGAAAACGAGTCTGCGGCTGACGTGGGCAGACAAATATCACGATACGGTCTATAAGAGAGCATTTGGGGCCGGGGAGGTGGTCATTCCAGGACACCAGGGCAAAAGCGGACCCTATTACGGGGTCCCTCATGCCGCCTTTCTCAAGGGAAAGGATATCCAGGTCGTGGGCGGATAGAAAATGAAGAGAGTTCCGAAGCGATCCGGACGACCCCCGGGGCAGGCATCTCCGGGTTGTCCGGCCTTGGCCATGTCCCATTTTGTAAATTTCTCACTGTTGTTCTTTTTTGTCACCCTGGTGGCGAGTGGGTTGTTGCGATTCTTCAAGCCGTTCGATCTGATCACCGCCCGGGTGCACATTGTCTTCGGTTTCTGTGTGTTGATTCTGGTTGGGTTGCACCTGTTCGCGCGGCGTCATTATTTCATGCAGATGCTGGGAAAATCCGCTCATGCGCAGGAAGGCCGCCGGATGAGACCATGGAAACTGATTGGCGGAGTCATCACTGCCTGGGCCGGAATTCTGGTGGCCGCACTCTGGAACCTGCCCCCGGTTGGGCAGTTGATGAGTCAGAGTCATGAGTCCAGGAACAGGGCCATCATATTCCGGCCAGAGGAACCTGCGGCAGCCCGCGAGATCGAGAATGGATTTGAAATGCGTCGTCTCGACGAGGGGGAGGCGCTGTTACAGGTGGAGATCCTCTGGGGGTCCGCATTCCAGTCTCCCTCGCGGTTCACCAGTCTCTTCAATAGCGCACGTCCTCAAATTGCGATCTGGGCCGAAAGCAGTTCGGGATCAATGATCGAAACCTTTTTCGTGTCGCAGGAGAGCGCCTTTTCCGAAGGGATCAAATGGAGCGGAAACGAATTGGGCCGGGTGGATATTCTCCCCCTCTGGAGGCACAGCTACACCCTGGTTAACGGGGTCGACCCCAGGGGCAGGGTGGATTCTTATTCCGCGGCCACCCCCGAGCACAACTTTTCCGTCTCCGATTACCTCCGGATGGAGGCTCAGGCATTCACCATTAATGTGGAGGTCAATGTGCCTGACGACATGAATGACTTTTATCATTCAGACCAGGCGGAAGACAGCAAGGGGCACATGCACCCTGGTCTGGGCCAACCCTCTGTGCTCTACAGCGCACGGATCACCCCTTCCGAAGGCCAGACCTACTACCTGCTGGACTTCGTTGGTCACGGCGGCAGTTCCTCTGAGATGGATGGAAATGTCTACTATGACAGCAGGCATCTGACGACCGCCAGGCAATTGATCGAACGGGCATTGGTGAAAGTGGTGGTGCAACCGTAGGCAGGCAGGGGACCGGGAAATGAAGATCCGCCGATACCTTTCCATATTGCCGCTGGGAGGATTGCTGTTTCACGCAGGCTGTTCCAGAACGCCGGAGGAGCATATCAGAGGAAGCGCCCTGGGAACTGGCTACACCGTGACCTATCAGGCCAGTCGCCCGGTCGACCCTTTCGTGATCAAACAGAAAATCGAGGATGCGCTTGAGGAGATCACGGGACAGATTTCCAACTGGAATCCCAGCAGTGAGGTGGCGCGCTTCAATGCCTCCCCGGGACCCTTCTCGATGACCATTTCACAGCACTTCGTGGAACTGCTCCATCTTGCGAGCCAGCTTTCAAGGACAACCGAAGGGGCCCTGGACCCCACCATGGGAGCCTTGATCGACGCGTGGGGCTTTGGAGTAAATCGTTCCCAACGGGTTCCGGTTGACAGCAGAATTCAGCAGGCGATGACCCAGTCAGGTTTGCGCAACCTGGTTCTGGATTCGCGCTCCGCAACCCTCAGCAAGCAGAATGACTGCGCCGTGAATCTTTCCGCCCTGGCCAAGGGTTATGCCGTAGATGTGATTGCCGGGATCCTGGACCAGGCGCAAATCGAACATTACCTCATCAACATCGGCGGGGAAATCCGTGCCAAAGGCACCCGGTCGGGCAAGGTCTGGGAAGTCGGGATTCCCTCACCTGGTGGCGGACCGGAAGATCTTCTTGCGACCGTGAAACTCCAGGATCAAGCCATGGCGACCAGTGGAACCCATCGAAAGTTCTTCCAAGCCAATGGGACGGATTATTCGCACATCATTGATCCTCGCACTGGCCGAACCGTGAATAATGCCCTGGTCAGCGTGAGCATCGTCGCGCCGGATTGTGCGGTTGCCGATGGGCTTGCCACCGCGATCCTGGTATTGGGCAGAGATGCGGGGCTGCGCCTGGTGGAATCCGTGCCCGAGGCAGAAGGGTTATTTGCCGCCAAGGAAGAATCCGGGGAACTGGAGGTGGTGCTCTCCAGTGGCTGGCCATCAGATTCGACTGGAAGCGACAGTCGATGAGATTCGCTGTTTGGTCCTGGGCCGGAGAGCAGCGGTCAGGACCCGGGGCGGGGCGGTGCCGCGGGGCAGGAGCACAGAAAAGTTCGTCGAGTGGACGCAATAACATGAAGAGCTTTTCAGGCCCTCCGACCCTGTCAAACTGCCTGGATCAGGAGAGACGGCAGTTGATTGCACTTCTCTGGACGGTCGATCCGAACCCTGTTACATGAGCCCGCGTGACCAGACGTGTAGTCTTCATCTCGTTCCTTGCTCTTGGCGCCCCGCTTTGCGATCGCGCTCTCGCCGATGGGGAGGGGAGCAGCGTCACGCCATCTGAAGAGGCCCTCATCTTTCTGATCGCCGGCCAGTCCAACGCCGGCGGCGTGGCCGCCTTCTCGCCGGAGAGCAACGAGAAGTCGGGCATCGCGGAGAAGCACCCGACCATTCCCGGATCGACCGCGGCGGAGGTGGGAATTCCGACGACCATAGCGGCCTATCCGCGGAGCAACATCCGGGGGCGGGGCTTCGAGCGGTTGACGCCAGGCAGGAATTTAAAGGGTGGATACAGTGACCCCAACCGCCACGGGATCGAGCTGCCCATGGCGATGCTGCTCGAGAAAAGGTATCCGGATGCGGACAAGTTCTTCATCAAACACGGCCCGGGGGGACACAATCTGCACACCCAGTGGAAGGCCGGGAGCGGCCCGGACTACATGACGTTTATGGCCCAGGTCCGGGACTCCATGTCCGAGCTGAGAAAACGCTATGACAAGATCAGGGTTCTCGGTCTGTACTGGGACCAGGGCGAATCCGATCGACCGAAGGCGGAGGAATACGGAAGGAACCTCCGGTCGCTCTTCACGGCGTTCCGCAGGGATATCGGAAACCCTGAACTCCAGATCTTTGTCAGGAAGCACCTGTTTCAGCATGGCGACGAGAGCTTCGCGCCGATTCTCAAGGCACAGGACACGGTCACCAGAGAGGATCCCAACGCCCACCTGCTCGATCTCGATCTCGGCTCCAACGAAAAGAACTTCAAGGCCTGGGCGTGGACGGACAACAACGGCCACCTGAGCAGCAAGGCGTATCTGGAGCTGAGCAAGCGAATCCTGATCCGGCACAAATAGCCGGACCGCGGAGGAGCGCAGATCCGGGCAGGTTTTGAGCAAGGGAAAGAGCCCCTCGGGGGATGGGGGACCGGGCTGAACTCAGCATGCGAAGGATCTGATGTCCCCCTGCCGGGTAATGACCGGAATCGGGAAGGACTGGCCGCATCCGCCCTTGCCTGGGGTTCCGGGCTGGGCTAGTAGTGCTGCAACTCGTTACCACCCCTGATGAAGCGTCTTTCATTGCAGTTGTCCGGAATCGCCCTCACATCGTTGTTTATCCTGCCGGAGGGGGCCGTCGCGGATGATTGGCCACAGTGGCGCGGCCCGAACCGGGACGGGATCTGTGCCGAGACCGGCCTCCTCGAATCGTGGCCGGAAGCCGGCCCCCCCAAGGCGTGGAAGGCCGAAGGACTGGGGGGCGGTTACTCTTCGCCGTCGATCGTGGATGGAAAAGTGTTCGGAACGGGCTACCGCGACGAACAGGAGATCGTCTGGGCCCTGTCCGCTGCCGACGGCAAGAAACTATGGAGCACTCCCACCGGCAAAGTGGCCGAACTCTATGAGGAAGTTGATTATGCCGAGGGACCCCGGGGCACCCCGACCGTGGATGGCGAATCCGTGTTTGTGATCGGGGCGGCCGGTCACCTGAGTTGCCTGGAGACGGAAAAGGGAACCCTGATCTGGACCCGGAACCTGGTGACGGATCTCGGGGGCAAGCTCATGTCCGACTGGGGCTACTCCGAGGCTCCGCTGGTCGATGGTGACAAGGTGATTTGTACGCCGGGCGGCTCGAAAGGGGCGGTCGCGGCCCTTGATCGGAAGACGGGAGAGGTGATCTGGCAGAGCAAGGATCTCCAGGATCCGGCAGGCTACACCTCGCTGGTCGCCGCCGAGATCGGAGGGATGAAGCAGTATGTGGTGCTCACCGGGACCAGCGTGGCAGGGATCAATCCGAAGGACGGCGGAGTGCTCTGGCAGGAAAAGCGGATCGGGAGAACCGCAGTGGTGCCCACTCCGATCGTGAATGGTAATCACGTCCTCGTGAGTTCGGGCTATGCGGTAGGATCTCACCTCTTCGAGGTTTCCGGGAGCGGCGGAAAGTTCACCACCAAGAGAGTCTATGCCAGCAAAAAGCTGAAGAACGACTTTGGCGGGGTCATCAAGATTGGGGATCAGGTTTACGGCTCGAGCGGAGTGGTGCTGGTCTGCATGGACTTCAATACCGGTGAGGATGTGTGGAAGAAGCGGACGATTGGAGGAGGCGGATTACTCTATGCTGACGGTCATTTTTACCTTCGCAATGACCGCGGTCTGGTGGCCTTGCTCAAGGCCACTCCCGAAGATCTGGTCGAGAAAAGCCAATTCGAAGAGGGCGATCGGAGCGATCACAAGAGTTGGCCCACCCCGGTGATTTCGAACGGACACCTCTACCTGCGGGATCAGGACACGATGACCTCCTACGACATCAGGAAGAAGTAGAGTCCGCGTTACGAGCGCGCGCGAAACTGTTCCGCCTTGTCCTTGGTGCAACCACCCGAGAACTCAACGCAGTCCGAACAGGTGTGGAGGCGGATGCAGTTGGGATCTCCAGCGAGTCGCCTGCCCTTGATGACCTGCGCGGCCGTGAAGACCGCCAGGCCACCCGCCACCACGCACCGCGCACCGGTGGAAAAGAACCGACGGCGGCTGGGATTCTGGGATTCTGTGTCTGAGTGCGGATCCACGGGTGTTTCCTGTTCTTTCGGTAGGACTGGTGGTTCTCAGGTGGAAACCTGCGTTGTTTCCTTGGGAGTGAAGGTGCGCACCGCCATTCGGAAGGGATCGAGGACCAGGACCCGGCCGGACTCCTCCAGGGCCACATCGAAACCTGCCCCGATCCGACAATCGGCGCAGGCGCGCTTGGCAAGGGCCTTGTCATCGACCAGGGTTTCGGGTCCTGCGACGGCACCCTTGAACACACCTTCAGGGCTGTAAATGTTGACCCGGGCGAGCCCTTTCTCACTGGTGATACAACTGCCATCCGGCATCATGGTGAAGTAAACCGGGTTACAGCAACCGCAGAAGCGGTCGATCTTCATGCCAGGTCCGCCCCAGGAGGACTGGAAGTGACCGTCGAGCGAATAGGTCTCAACCCGCAAACGGCCGGGATTGGCGATGCGCAGTTGACCATCTGCGGCGGCCTTGAGATCGAAGTAGGGGCTTGGGACCGAGAATCCGGGGTTGTGCCCGGACGACTCCTTCCTGCCAAACCGATTGACTATCCTCCCGCTCTTTCGGTCGCACATGAGAATCTCGCGGGTTTTCATGTCAGCGAGATACAGGGCGCCCTCGGCGGCAGCCATGGAGGTCAGATAGGTCCCTTCCGGGAAGCTGGGGGAGCGCCACTTCTCCACGCCGTCAAAATCGTAGACGACGAATTCACCGGGGGAACCAACGAAGATCTCGTCGTCTCCGGTCACCAGCAGACTGCGCGGCGTGCTATCATGGAGAACCTCGCTTTCGACCGTTCCGTCGGCATTGAAGATCTTCACGGAGCGGTCGCCGGCCACCAGAAAACGGTTTCCGGGTGCAGTCTCAAGGCGCTTGGCGCGCTTGAACCCGGTTGGAATCTGCTCACCAGGATCGTAGAGCAGGTGCTCGGGGGCCGTGGTCTCAAACTCGCTGATATCGTAGACATAGCGACTGTCGCGCGCGGTCGGGATCGGTTTGCGGACCTGATCCGGGCCCTGGAACCTGCGGGCCAGCCAACCTCCGATACCGCCCAGGCCAACCAGCCCGGCTGCGACAAATCCCCGTCTTCCTACATCGGACTTCTTACTCATGTCATTTCCTTTGGTGGCCGAGGCTCCGACTATGGCTGTATTATCCACCAGGGTTCCCGCAACGCCAACAAGAATTTCTGGAGCCAAAATTGGCATGGGCGGGAGGTGGGAGACTGTATAGAGTCAGCCCGCAACCGGATCTTCCGCCTCATGGGTCGTTTTGGACAACAGCAACTCGTATTCGTCATCGTGGGAATGATGGCCCTGGTGGCGGGCGGCTTTCTCTTTCTTCTCTTCCGATCGCCTCCGGCCGTGGGGGCGGGAATGCGCCTCATGGACTACGACGCTGAGCGAACCGCAGGAACTCTGCCATCCGCCCCGGGTTCGGCTCCCAAGGTGGTGGAACCGGTCGATATCGAAGGCACCCTGGAGACCTTCGACGGAAAACCGGGCCGGACCGAAACGAACTGGCCGCATTTCCGGGGAACGGACCACAGCAACATCGTGGACAGCAAGGTGCCCCTGGCAACCGCGTGGCCAGCAGGCGGTCCACCAAAACTCTGGGAAATCGATCTCGGGGAGGGCTATGCCGCAGCTGCGGTCTGGGAGGGATGCGTCTACGTAATGGACTACGATGAGGAGAAGAAAGGTGATGCCCTTCGGTGTTTTTCCTTCGATGACGGGAAGGAGATCTGGCGTCGGTTCTACAAGGCTCCCACCAAGGCGAACCATGGCGTTTCACGGACGATTCCGGCGGTTACCGATGACTACATCGTCACGGTAGGACCCCGTTGCCATGTGCTTTGTGCGGATCGGAAAACGGGGGGATTCCGCTGGGGCATCGACCTGGTGGCGGATTACGGTAGCGAGGTCCCGCTCTGGTACACCGGTCAGTGCCCTCTTATCGATGGGTCCACCGCGGTCCTGGCCCCCGGCGGCAAAGCTCTCATGATCGGTGTGGATTGCGACACCGGCGATGTTATCTGGCAGACTCCGAACCCCAAGGAGTGGAAGATGTCACATTCGTCGATCATTCCGATGACCTTGATGGGCAAAAAGACCTACGTCTACTGCGCGATCGGGGGAGTGATCGGAGTTTCGGCAGAGGAGGAAGATCGAGGGACGCTGCTGTGGGAGACGAATGCCTGGACGCACTCGGTGACCTCGCCTTCGCCGGTGGCGATAGACGGCAGGAGGATTTTCCTTACGGTTGGCTATGGGGGCGGCAGCATGATGCTGGGGTTGAAGGGGGAAGGGGACCAGATCGTGGCGGAACCGATCTACAAACTGAAGAGAACCACCTTTGGGTGCGAGCAGCAGACGCCGATCTACTATCGTGATCATCTCTTTTCAATTCTGCCCAAGGACGCCCTCGCCCTGCAAAGTCAGTTTGTCTGCATGAACACTGACGGGGAGCTGGTATGGAGCAGCGGAAAGACAAACCGCTTCGGACTCGGGCCGTTCCTCGTGGCCAACGACATGTTCTACCTGCTCGATGACGACGGAGAGCTGACCCTGATCAGAGCCTCGCTGGGCGGATACGAATTGCTGGCCCAGTCCCAGGTCCTGAACGGGCACGATGCCTGGGGCCCCATGACCCTTGTCGATGGCAAGTTGATCGTGAGGGATTCGAAGAAGATGATCTGTCTCGATGTTTCGGCCCCATGAATTCAATGGATATTGCTGTTTTCTGTTTCTCAACCGGTTTTTTTTTTATGGAATCCGGACCAGTAAGGCTGGCACTAAGCGACTAATTAGAATAGTTCTAATTATTTCTTGTGGATTGTTTTCCCATACGTAGTTTCAGGCCATCGGTCATGTTCTGTAGATTAAATTGGAGAGAATGACTGAGCTGACGAAACCACCGGAACAGGTCACACGCTTCACCTTTCTTCGGAAAGGGATGCGCGCGACGACTGGAGTGCTCCTGGGCTTCATCGGCGCTCTGGCTGCCTTCGGCGGTCGGCGAAAGAACACGGTCTGGCAGATTGATCCGATGAAATGTGTCGGATGCGAGCACTGCAGCACGGCCTGCGTGGTCTCGCCTTCGGCCGTAAAGTGTGTGCAATCCTATTCCATCTGCGGGTATTGCCAGCTCTGCTTCGGTTACTTCCAACCGAACGCACCGGACCTGACTTCTGCGGCGGAGAATCAGCTCTGTCCCACCGATGCAATCGAGCGCGTTTTCGTGGAGGATCCCTACTGGGAATACAATATCGACGAGGAACGCTGCATCGGCTGCGCCAAGTGTGTGAAACCCTGTGAGATGTTCGGCAACGCGTCCTTCTATCTGCAGGTGCGGCACGACATCTGTGTGAACTGCAATAACTGCTCGATTGCCATGCAGTGTCCGTCCGATGCCTGGGAACGCCGCCCTGCCGACCAGCCTTACATCCTCAAGCATGAACAGGATTACCCGCTCAGGAAGGGAGAGGGCGGGGTGACTCGCAACAGATCGGTTGTGAGTAACGCCCAGATGGAGATGGAGCTCGCTCCGAAAATCGAATTGGCGCTGAAGCCGGGGAGCAAGTTCGTAAAGAGATGAGGCTCTTCTGCAGTCTGCGACCGCGGAGCCGGATCCTGCTTCTGCTCCTGCTGGTGGGACTCCTGCCGTGTCTGCTCCCGCTGATCGCCCTGGGGGATGAGCTGAATTTTCCGCAGCCGGAATTCACCACCGACTACGACTTTCCCAAGACCACCGTCCCGGAACCGGTCAGCAATACAATCCAATGGGTGGACGTGGGAGTGCTCCTGATCGTCCTGAGCCTGGCCGCGTGGCTGGCGGTGAAACGCCGATCCCGCCGGGGACTGTTCTGGTTGATGATCTTTTCGCTTCTCTATTTCGGGTTTCTCAAGCAGGGCTGTGTCTGTCCGATTGGTTCCATCCAGAATGTCGCCCTGAGCCTGTTCGACTCGAACTACGCGGTGCCCATCACGGTCACGATTTTCTTCGTGCTCCCCCTGTTGTTTGCCTTGCTCTTCGGCCGGGTTTTCTGTGCGTCGGTTTGCGCACTTGGCGCCATCCAGGATCTGGTGGTAATCAAGCCGATCCGGTTGCCCAGGAAACTGACCATGGCGCTGAGCATGATTCCCTATGCCTACCTCGGCACTGCGATTGTCTTTGCGGCCACCGGTACCGGATTCGTGATCTGCCGGTTCGATCCCTTCATCGGATTCTTTCGCCTTAATGGGAACGCTCCCTATCTCTACCTCGGAGCGGGATTTCTCATCGCCGGGATCTTCATCGCGCGACCCTACTGCCGCTTTTTCTGTCCCTACGGTGTTCTCCTGGGCCTGATGTCCCGGTTTTCCTGGAAGCACCTTCGGATCACGCCTTCTGAGTGCATCGATTGCCGGTTGTGCGAAGTATCCTGCCCCTTCGACTACATAGACAAACCGAACACCGGCCTGCAACGCGAGAACCGGAAGGTCGGTGTTCGACGCCTCAGCCAACTCCTGCTGATGACCCCGGTGCTGATCGCTCTCTGTGGGTGGATCGGTCATCGCCTGTCGGTTCCCATGTCACGTTACAACAACACGGTCTACCTGGCCGAGCAGGTGAAGGCCGAAGAACTGGATCCGGCCCTGGAAGAAACCCTTGAAACCGAGACCTACCGGGTGATGGGCACACCGGAGAGCGAGTTGATGGCGAAGGCGGAGACCATTCGCGGCCAGATGAATCTGGGCGGCTGGCTCCTGGGAGGATTTCTTGGCCTGGTCTTCAGTATGAAGTTGATCGGCATCTCCGTGTCGCGGACCCGGAAGGACTACGAGGTCAATAAACCGACCTGTTTCAGTTGTGGACGCTGCTGCAGTTATTGCCCGAGCGACCAGATGCACCGGGTAAACTTCCTTCCGGGGAACAAACCCTACACCGACGCGATGGCATTGCGATTCTCGGACGCCAGCGGAGCTGACGAACAGGCTGAAGAGAGCACCAGCGAAAATAAAGGAGAGAAAGAACCGCTGGCAAAGCCGTAGAAGCCAAGGTTGATTGGAAGAAAGGGAGAACCTCCACGAAAGGCCAGAATAGATGCGTGTCGTTGAATACAAGAAGAGCACAGCCACCCTCTCCTACCGGGTGATCAAGGGCGCGGGACTGGTGGCGGGCGTGTTTTCACTGATCGTCTGCGGTCTTCTCATCGCCAATAACCTCAGTCTCAAGAAGACCGATCCCATCCATTCGCCGGCTCTGCTGAAACTGGTGGAACAACTCAAGACCGACCCGAAGAATGAAGAACTGCGTGAGGAAATACGGGAACTGGATCATATCGCCCGACGTGCGTTCTTCACCAGTCAGCATTTCAACCGCCTTGGCATCGGTCTCCTGATCGGCGGACTGATCATCATGGTGGTTGCCTTCAAGGCCCTGGAAAACTACAAGCTGGAGCCTCCTTATCCCGACTCCTCCGATCCCAAGGATGATATCGTGGAGGACGCGAAGTGGGCTCGCAAATCGGTTGCCGCTGCCGGGCTGGTCCTGGCCGGGTTCGCGCTGATGATTGCGTTGCCGTGGGAGAGTCCGCTCGACAAGGAGGACCGCGACCCGCCCGGGGGGGGCGGGAATGCCCCTGCCGTGAAGACACCTCCCTCGGGTGCCCCGGTCGCCACCGCCACCCCGGAAGAACGCCTGGAGAACTGGGCTGGGTTTCTCGGTCCGGAGTCGGGAAGAGCGCGCACCTCCGGATTGCCCACGGAATGGGACGGCGAGAGTGACGCGGGGATTCGCTGGAAGACCGCAGTGCCGTTACCGGGCTTCAATTCGCCGATTCTCTGGAAGGAGCGAATGTATTTTTCGGGGGCGGACAAGAGCGCCCAGGAGGTCTATTGCCTCGACCTCAAGAACGGTGAAATGCTCTGGAAGAAGGCCGTCAGGGATGTGCCCGGTTCACCCGCCACCCCCCCGAAGGTGACAAGGGACACGGGATATGCGGCTGCCACCATGGCAACGGACGGGGTACGGGTGTTCGCGATTTTCGCAACCGGCGACCTGGTCGCCTTCGATCTCGATGGCACTCAGGTGTGGGCCAAGAACCTGGGCGTCCCCGACATCTCCTATGGCTATTCTTCGTCCCTGGTGGTTCATGAGAACCTGCTCCTGATCCAATTCGACCACCGGGAAGACAGTTTCCTCTTCGGTCTCGATTCCGCCACCGGCCAGATGCGGTGGAAGACACCCCGCAAGCTGGGTCCTTCCTGGTCATCGCCAGCTCTTATCAACACCGGGGAACGGGTCGAGGTGATCCTGTCTGCCAGTGGGGCGGTGGTCTCCTACGATCCGAAGAACGGGAAGGAGTTGTGGCGTTGCGAGTGCCTGGAACGGGCCGAGGTGGCTCCCTCTCCGACTTTCGCGGATGGTCTGCTCTACGTCTCCGGTGATCGGGCCAAACTGTGTGCCATCGATGTCAAGACGCACCAGATCGTGTGGACCAATGAAGACCTGATGCCTGATGTTTCCACTCCCATGGTGGTGGGGGACTACCTGATTGCCGGACTGGGCGGGGGTGGCATCGTCTGCTACAACGCCAAAACCGGGAAGGAACTCTGGTTCGAGGACACCGACGATGGCTTCTACGCCTCGCCCATCCTGGCGGAGAACCGGATCTACATGCTGGACCGGGCCGGGATCATGCACATCATCACGCCGGGCCCCAAACTGGAGGTCATTGGCACTCCGTCCCTGGGGGAGGAGGGCAACTGCACCGGGGCCTTTCTCGGCGACAGCCTTTACCTGCGCGGGACGGATAACATCTACTGCATCGGGCCGTGAGCGAGGAACCCCTGGAAGATCCCAAGACCTGTCCCGGGACCTGCGGCACGAAGACACCGCAGGTCGATCTCTCAGCGGTGGATGCCATGGTGGCCCGCATCGGCAGGGAACCGGTCCATCTCATCCCTCTGCTGCAGGAGATGCAGAAGCAGTGGAATCACCTGCCTGCCACCGCCCTGGAGCGCCTGGCTGAAACCACCGAAATCACACCTGATGCCATCACCGGCGTCTCGACATTTTATTCCCAGTTCCGTCACCAACCGGTCGGCAAACATATCATCAAGACCTGCGTGGGCACCGCGTGCCACGTCAGCGGCGCCTCCATCCTGGACGAAACCTTTCGCAGCCACCTCGGGATCGGAGAGGAGGAGATCACCAGTGACGACAACCAGTTCACAGTGGAGGAAGTCGCCTGTCTCGGTTGCTGCATGCTGGCGCCGGTGGTGCAGGTGGATGACGTTATCTATGGCGATGTGGAAGCCTTCAATATTCCCAATCTTCTCACTGATTTTCTCGCCAGTGAAGCTGCCAGGGCCGGGGAATCGGGCGAGAGGGAGGAACCGCGCAAGGACGCGGTCGGCGAGGCTCGTATCTGTGTGTGTTCCAGTTGTGTGGCCGGAGGCGCTTTCCAGGTCTTCGAGGAACTCAGGAAGATCGTCCGGGAAATGGATCTGCCAGTGCGGGTCAAGAAGGTGGGCTGCAAGGGGGCGTCCTTCGAAACGCCCCTGGTCGAGATCTCGATCTATCAACGGGGCCGGCATCGCTATGGCCTGGTCAAGCCGACCGATGTCCGCGCACTCCTGCTGAAGCATTTCCGTCCGGCCAGTTGGCTGCGCCGAACCGGTGCCACCGTCTTTCACCTTCTGGAAAAGCTCCTCACTGATGAAGACTGGGATCCGCCCACCCGCTTCTCGAAGGATGTCAGACAGAAGATCGACGAGCACTTCGAGAATCCCCAGACCCGCTACGTGACCGAGCACTCGGGCATTCTCGATCCGCGAAGCATTGACGACTATCTCGCACACGATGGTTTCGTGGCGATGAAGCAGTGCCTCGAAGGAGGAGATCCGGAGCATATCATTCAGGACATGCTCGACAGCGGTCTGCGGGGCCGGGGAGGGGCCGGTTTCCCGACCGGAATGAAGTGGCGATTCACGCGGGCCGAGAAGAACGAGGTCAAGTATGTCATCTGCAACGGTGACGAGGGTGATCCCGGAGCGTTCATGGACCGCATGATCCTGGAATCCTTTCCGTTCCGCGTGATCGAAGGGATGATCGTCGCCGCCTATGTAATCGGTGCAGAGAGAGGATTTCTCTATATTCGGGCCGAATATCCCCTCGCCACCGAGCGCATTCTGAACGCGATTGCGCAGTGCGAGGAACGTGGGTATCTCGGGGAAAACATCCTCGGGACCGGAGTGAGTTTGAAGCTGGAGGTGGTGGAGGGGGCAGGGGCTTTCGTCTGTGGGGAGGAAACCGCCCTGATGTCGGCAATCGAGGGCGGTCGCGGCATGCCGCGGTTCCGTCCGCCTTTCCCGGCCCAGTCCGGTCTCTGGGGTCACCCAACCCTCATCAACAACGTCGAGACCTTCGCTTCCGTTTCGTGGATCATCCGCAATGGCCCCGAGAACTTTGCGGCGGTCGGCACGGAGAAAAGCAAGGGAACGAAAACCTTTGCCCTGGCGGGGAAGGTGGTGCGCGGTGGGATGATCGAGGTTCCGATGGGAATGACCATCCGGGAGATCGTTGAGGAAATCGGGGGCGGCATTCCCGAGGGCCGGAAGCTCAAGGCGGTGCTGATGGGGGGACCCTCGGGCGGTTGCGTTCCCGAGCACCTCGCCGATACACCCGTTGATTACGAGGAGATCAGCAAGGTGGGAGCCATCATGGGATCAGGCGGCATGGTTGTCCTTGATGAGACGGACTGCATGGTCGACATCGCGCGCTATTTCATGCGGTTTCTCCAGGATGAATCCTGTGGCAAGTGCACCCCCTGCCGGATCGGCACCAGGCGAATGGGCGAAATTCTCGAGCGCCTGTGCTCCGGGAGGAGCAAGAAGGGTGATCTGGACCGCCTTGAGACCCTCGCTGCAATCACCAAGGAGGGAAGTCTCTGCGGCCTGGGGGTGACGGCTCCGAATCCCGTCCTGTCCTGCCTGAAATATTTCCGGGAAGAATTCGAGGCCCACATCAACGGACAATGCCCCGCCAGGAAGTGTGTCTCGTTGATTCGCTACGACATTGACGATGAATGTATCGGTTGCACCCGTTGCGCCCAGTATTGTCCCACCGATGCCATTCCCATGAATCCCTATCATCACCACGTAATCCAGGATCCTCTCTGCACCCGCTGCGATATCTGCCTGCAGGTCTGCCCGGTGGATGCAATCCACATCGTGGACCTTGAAAAAGAGTAACGAATGCCAATCAAGCTCAAGATCGACAGTCAGGAAATCGAGTTGGAAGAACCGACGACGATCATCCGCGCCGCTGCGCAACTGGGAATTGAGATTCCCGCCATGTGCTACAAGGAGGGATATGACTACTTCACCTCCTGCATGATGTGCGTCGTCAGGGACAGGGTCTCCGGGCGCACCATGCCAGCCTGTTCAGCCCAGGTGGCCGAGGGGATGGAAATCGAAACGCAGTGCGACGAGATCCGCGCGGCCCGCAAGGCGACGCTGGAACTCCTCCTCAGCGATCATGTTGGCGACTGTGAGGCACCCTGCCAGCGTCTCTGTGCAATTCACTCCGAGATTCCCAAGATGATCCGGGAAATCAAGGATGAGAAGTTCGAAGAGGCCATCGCCACAGTAAGGGAAGACATGGCAATTCCTTCCATCCTGGAGCGCTTCTGCAACGCCCCCTGCGAGAAAGGCTGTCGCCGCAGCGCGTTCGACGAAGGCGTTTCCATCCGGCACCTGACCCGCTTTATCGCGGATTGGGACCTGAAGCGGGAGAGGCCCTTCCTGCCATCGGTCAAGGAGGACTCCGGAAAGAAGATTGCCATCGTGGGTTCGGGTGCCACCGGCCTGTCGCTGTCCTTTTACCTGACCCGGGCCGGCCATGCCTGCACTGTTTACGAGAGGGAGGGTCAACCAGGTGGACGCCTGCGCTCGGCTGACTTTGATCAGAGCCTGCTCCCGGACTGGGTGATCGATGGGGAGTTGCGGGTGCTGGAATTAATGGGAGTTGAGTTCAGGAACAACTGCGCGCTCGGCGACCAGGTCTCCCTCGAGAAACTCCGGGCTGGACACGACGGAGTGGTCCTGGCCTGCGGAGAAACCGGAAAGGAACTGCTCGAGGCCATGGGAGTGCCCGTGACTGAGAAAGGCCTCAAGATCAATCCAAAGACCGCCATGACCGGGACGGAAGGCGTCTTCGCCGCAGGCAACGTGGTCAAGAAGGGAATGCCCATTCTCAAGTCGGTGCAAACCGCCAAGCAGACCGCGGAGTGCGTGAGTCAGTTTGTAAACGGCCAACCGATCGAGGGCATCGTCGAGATCTACAATCACATGATGGGCCGCCTGCAGGAAGGGGAGATCGACATCTTCGTGAGCGGAGCCGATCCCATTCCGCGGGTCAAGCCCGAGAAGCTTGAAGCGGAGGGCTACGATCTGGCCCAAGCGAAGTTGGAGGGTGGGCGCTGCATGCATTGCGACTGTCGGGCCTCACACAACTGCCTGCTCCGGATCTACAGTGACGACTACGGCGCCAAGCAGAACCAGTTCAAGGGCGAAGAACGGGCAAAGCACTCTCACTTGAATCAGAACGCCGGCGCGGTCTACGAATCGGGGAAGTGTATCAAGTGCGGCCTCTGCGTCCAGGTGACGCAGAAGGAGGGGGAGTCCTACGGCTTTACCTTTGTGGGCCGGGGCTTCGATGTCACGGCCGGTGTCGCACTCGACAAGACCCTTCCGGAGGGACTCGAAAAGGTCGCTGACCAGGTGGTGGAGGCCTGTCCCACCGGAGCCCTGTCGAGTAATGAAAAGTACCAACCGCCCCAGGGCCGCCCGGTGGGAGCCGGTCCTGAACCCGCCTCGACGGACGGAGTCGAAGCGGCCGCGGGGCACGGGGAATCGGGAGGAAACCTGGAGGATAAAGGTGCCGGAGAGGGGAAATAGCGCTGGTCAGGCCTTCTTAGGATTGGCTGACGCCCGGGCTGAACTCCCGTAAGACGGGGCGTTTTTATCGGTGTAATCCGTTGATGCCGAAGTGAGGCTGCAGGATTAACCGCGCAAACCGTCCCCCTTGTCTTCAAATCGCTGGGGGGTTCAAGGCATCAGCACTGCCTTGATTTCCTTCAGCAGGTTGGCAGGGTCCTCGACCCTCTTGACCAGGTTTCCGTCGGCATCAATCAACACGATCGATGGCACACTATGGACCGAATAGGCCTGGGCCACCTCGTCGTTCCCCAGGGCTACCGGGTGATTGGTGCCGGCGGCTTTGAGGAATGCCTCCAATCCGCCACTCCGGCGGTTGAAACCCTCGACCTTATCCAAGCTGACGCCCACCGCGACAAACTTTTCATCGCCCAGCTCCTTCTGGATCCTGGCCAACGCGGGGGCCGCTTCGACACAACTGGGGCACCAGGTTGCGAAAAACTCCAGCGCAATCGTTTTGCCGCGCAAATCGCTCAGCTTCACGGATTTGCCTGCGGCATCGGCCGCGGGCAACTTGAAATCCGGCGCCGGTCCGTGCGCCAGCAATCCGGCCTGGAATCTGGAATCCCCTCCGTGAACCCGGGCATACCTGACGTTGTTGGCGAACCGGGTGCTGCCCAGTTTTCGGTGCACATTTTCGTAAAGTGCAACCGCCTTGGCGTAGAGAGGGGCGGCTTTCGCGAAATCCTCTTCCTTGCGCAGGATGTCGGCGTGCTTGATAAGGACGAAGGCCGATTTGTCGAGGCAGTAGAGGCGGTTCGTCTTTAACGCCCTCTCGTCGGGCTTGGCCTTGAGCGCCTGTTCGTAGAGGGCGGCGCCCTCCAGGTATGTTGCGGAAGCGGTTTCGATCTCGCCCTTCTTGACCAACTCATCGGCTTTAAGGAGCGTGGCGTAGGCCCGATCCCCGGGATTCTCTTCCGCCATCGCCATTGGAAGGAGATCGAGAGAAACCACACAAATGGATAAGATGATGATATTTGTTGTCCAGGAAGCTTTCACGAGAGGTTTAAACCCGGGCCGGATGGGTAGTTGCATCCTCTGATCCTGTTTCATTTGCAGGGGCAGGCAATCGCCTAATTGGGGGGTCCATCCCTGCCGCATCCCATCGAACCCGGGGGCGATCTGGACTCTCAGTGGCACAGGATGATGAATCAGGGCAAATGTGCACAAATGGGTTCTATCGGTTTCGAGATTACTGGAGTGGAAGTCGATTTATCATGGTAATCTTATCCTGTTATGGCCCGCCTTCCCACCCTCTGCTACCAACCCTGCGTAGCAACAACCCAAACTATAAGAAAAATGAAACCTTTGCGCCATATCCCAAGATTCTCACTGACCTCCAGCATTCTCCTGAGTTTCTCCCTCAGCGGATTCTCTCAAAATGCAGTTAACGAGAAATGCCCAATTACGGGGAGAGCAGCTAATCCGAAATGCACAACCAAGTACGAAGGAGAGACCTATGCCTTCTGCAGCGGTAAATGCTGCAAGGAGTTCACTGAAGATCGACACAACAGCATTTATCATAAGATCGGTGGAGCGGCCGCCGTTAATGCGACGATTGATCTGTTCTACACCAAGGTGCTGGCCGACAAGACGGTCAATCACTACTTCGACGGTGTGGACATGAAGAAGCAGCACAAGAGGCAGAAAGCATTCGTATCGGCAGCCCTTGGTGGACCGAAGGCGTGGACCGGCAAGGATATGCGGAAAGCACACCTCAGCCTCGAATTGAAGGAATCCGATTTTAACGCGATAGCCGGGCACCTGCAGAAAACACTCCAGGAGCTCAAGGTGAAGGAAGAGCTCATCAAGCAGGTGATGGCGGTTGCCGCGAGCACCAAGGACGACGTTCTGAATCGCAAGAAAAAGTCAGCCAAGTAAGGCGATAGCCGAAAAATAGATTTCCACCCGAAGCCATTGATGGTTGAGGTGGATGGCGATCTTGCCCGCCTGCATCACGCGATGCGGGCGGGCGTTTTTTCTGGAGAGATCACATTGCGTGATCCCTGGCACCGGACTCAAGGTGCAGGCGGCTGGATCTGAGACAGAGGCGCGCCGCCTTACTTCATGGTGTTGTCCGTGAGCGACTTCCCATTGGTGGTGAGGATCTGGAAGTGGTGGAAGCCGTGTTTGCCTCCGCTGTATCTCCAGACAACCTTCTTATCCCGGGTCACCTCGGTGAGCTTCACCCGGTTGCCGGTGGCGTGGTAGCTGGTGATCACCGTATTGCCGTTGGGGAGTCTCTGCACCCCACAGGCATCGTCGAAGAGTTTTTCGCCGATATCCCCGTTATCCACCTTCCAGACAATCTTGCCCGCACCATCCACCTCGATCACGCGGTTCCCGTTGGTGCAACCAATGAGGGTGTTGCCGTCAGTCAGTCGAATGGCGGTAAAGGGCCAGTCCCGTTTCTCCCGTCCCCGATCGTCGGTCGGAAAGGTCTTCAGGACCTTCCCGGTCCCGGGATCGTATTCCTTGACTGCGAAATCGAGAAGGTGAGGGGCGATATAATTCCCATTCGGGAGTCGCCGCAACATGCGGGTCTGCATGTGGCTGTTTTTCTTCTGGCAGGACAACAGCATGTCGTGAAGGACTTCCCCCTTGCGATTGATGGTCCGGGCCCGTGGCTTGGGTCCGAGTTCCGCTATGAGGAAGGAGCCATCGGGGAGGAGTTGGACGGTGCTGATTTCGTTCTGTTGCCCCTGGTAGGAAAACACCGTCTTGTTGGACGCACGTTCGATTTCGGCAACCCCGCCCTTGGGATATTCCCTGCAGGGATAGACGGCCAGCAGGACATTGCCATTGGGCAGAACCCACCCGTCGCTGGCAGGCAGCTCGATTTTCCATGCCACTTTTCCGTCTTCGCCAATGATGGAAGTGCGAGCACCCTTCCCGAGGCCAAGGAAGGAGTGAGTGATCTCCCTCTTGTCGGAATCCGCGTAGAGCGGAGAGGCGAAAAGGAAAAACAGGAGAGAGGCTGCGCGGGTCGCTCTCATGGACTGAGCAAGGAGGGAGGGCAGTTTCGGAATGGGGGGGAGGATTTGCATGTCAGCCTTGAATTAGCACATCGCCGGAGGAGGGGAAAGCAACTCCCGCCCTCCTGAAACCCTCGCCGCTGAACAGGGAGGGACGATCACAACCACTCAGCCAGGGAAGCAGTTCCCGGGAGAACCGGGCCCAAGGAATCGACATCCTGTGCTCGGATCTATCACTTGCGGCGCGTCGCCTTGTAACGGCCCTCAATGTCCAGGACTTCGCCAGTCAATCTGTGCTGATAGCCACCTTTGAGGGTGACGGAAGCAGGTGTTTTCTCGATCGCCTTTTTCGTCCAGAGGACCTCGTCCCCGTTGCGCAGGATGCATCGACCGTCCGCAAGGAATTCCCGCGTGTAGCTCCCGAGATATTTCCAGGTGCCAAGCAGGGCGTGTCCCTTCAGGCTCACCCCAGGGCGGCGAGACGGATTCTCAATCACTGGCACGGGGATCTCCAACCCCTCCGGCAGGGCGGTCACCAGCGGGGGGAGTCTGCGCAGGCGGATATTCTTGAACTCAATCGGGGCTCCTTCGGATTCGAGACAGAGAAAACCGGAGGCGGGATTGATCCTGTCGCCTCCGGAGACTTCTTCTCCATTCACCCAGAGCCGGACTTCCCCCTCAATGGCGCGCACATAATAGTGATTCCACCGGTCGATCCCCAGGGTGGTTTCTTTGGAAGGAAAGCTCCTCCGTCCGTTGGGGGCTACCGGCGGGAAGGGAGTCATCTTCACGGGACCAACCGGGAAGACGTCGCCATGGCTGGTGAACCAGTCGCCCTTCTTCTTATACTGAGCCTCATAGACCTCGCGGTAACCGAGGTCGAGCACCTGGACCTCAATGCCATGCGGTAGCCGACCCCGGCCTTTCGCCAGATTTACAATGGATTGCGGGGTGGCCCAGACGAAGACGCCGGAGTTGCCACCCTTCTTCCGGTGCATCCACATGCAGGAGAACTCGAAGTTGGTCAGGGGTTCGCGATAGCGAATCACACCGGTCGGACGTCCGGTGCACCAGGCATGCCCGCCTTCCCAGCGCCAGGTATCCGCCCAGCAGTTGACATTGAGAAAGTCCTTTTCCGTCAGCTCGTTCCAGCCCCGCCCGATACCACGACTGAAGGCAGGTTTGATCTCCCCCGGGGGTGGGGCTGGTTTGCCGGTGGCTCCACCCATGAGATACTCGGCGATGTCGCGCACATCCTGATTTGACAGGCCCATGGTCGACGCGGAGGGCATCCAGGAGTGGTTCTCGAGATACTGGATCTTCGCATGTGGTCGCCGGTGGGGGACCTTGAGAGTCAAGCCGCCAATCGTCCTGACGCGGATCGCACCGGCATGCCAGCTGTAGCCTCTGGACACACCTTCCAGTCGATGCTGGCCCTGGGTCACCACCAGAGGCTTGTCGTAGCCGTGAGCGAGTTCGGCCGCGGGTGTCACCAGGGCGCGGATGACCGTCTTGGCATCCCGCACCGTGCCCCAACTGCTGAGCTCCGGACCAAAGGCGATACCGGCGTCGTTAATCCGGTGGCAGATCAGACAGGAAGCGGCCTTGACCTGGCCATTGCTCACGTCCGGTTTCAGCGCCGCGATCTCGTCGATCGATGCCAGTTTCGACTTTTTGCCGTAATCCCCGGGGAAGGTGTAACTCTGAGTCAGCGCGGTCGGTGGCGGATCGTTGATATCCTTCTCCATGAACTCGCGGATGATCATCTGAAACTCCTCGTCCCGGAAGGCCGGGAGTTCGCTGAAACGCTTCATGACCGCCGCGTTACGCTTTCGTTCCTCCTCGCTGTAGCAGAGCGCAAAGGTATAGGCGAGGCGGCGGAACTCCTCCACGCCCGTGTCCTGCCTCGTCATGCATTCCTCAAGATCGGACAAGGCCTGTTTCGAGCGCAGTCGCCAGGCCAGGTTCTTCTCCCGCCTCGTCCAGGTCTCCGGATCCGGTTGGGTGGGCCGGACCAGTTTTTCGTAGATCACCGCGCTGCGTCCATCGCAGACCGTGCCGATGGCTTCGAGATACCAGCGATTCCTGCCATCATAACCGATGATGAGCTTTTCCAGGGGTTCAAGAGCCTTGTCGAGTCCGGTGTTGCGCAGGGCATGAAGGACCTCACGCCGTACCGCCGGGGAGGGATCGTCCGCCAGACGTCGGATGATGGGAAGCATCGACTCCCTGCCGGCCAGGCGCAGGGCCCGAAAGGCGATGATGCGTTGCTGCGCATCTTTTGATTCCAGCTGTGCCCTCACGTAGTTCGGACCCCTGGCATCCTTGATTTGGGCAAGGATGAATACGGCACGGGCGCAGTAGTAGGGATTGGCGGTATTGGCCTTGATGAAACCCAGCAGGGCGTCGGTGGCCCCCGGCGTGGCTTTCAGTTTGTCCTGCGCGACCCAGCGGACGCCGGGGGCCGGGCTCTTCAGGGCGGTGAGCAGACCTTCTTGAGAGGCAAAGTCGATCTCCGGGGGGTGCACGCGCTTCTCATCGGTTCGGTGCAGACGGAAAATCGCCCCTTCGGGATTGCCGGAGCCACGGCCATTGACGTGCGAATTCCAGTCGCTGACAAAGAGCGATCCGTCCGTGCTCGCCACGACGTCCGTCGGAAGGAAACCCGAGGCTGATCGGTTGGCGGACTGGCGATCGGCCGCAAAAAAGATCCGGTCGAGATCAGTGAGCTCCACTTGCGCATCCTTCAACCTGGGGCGGAAGCGGAAGAGGGCCCGGTGGACCGTTTCGCAGACGAGATAGCTGCCTCGAAAGAACGCTCCCAGTTCATCGCCTTCGATGAAATAGTCGCCGGTAGGCGCTCCCGGTCCCCAGAGATGACCGGGTGGCGTCACCCCGGGGAAATGTTCGCGCCAGTGCCCCTCGTCCCGGCGCAGCGAGGACTTGTTGTGCCGTTCATAGGCATTCTTCACGATCTCCTGGGTCACCAGTTTTCTTTCCCAACTCTTGGCGGAGTCTTCCCATGAGCGATTCCCATCCTCCAGGCAGGCATATCCGAAATTGGAATACTCCATCACCCAGGCCGCGCGGGCATGAGCCGGATCGTCATTGTCTGATTGCAGAAGATCGCCGAAGGAGGTCACCAGCATGGCGTGTGGGTTGCGCGCATTCTGGAAGATCACCTCGGCATTATGTCCGTTTGGATCCATCCGAATCCCGAAGCCCCCCACGTAGAGGCGTCCGTCATGGCTGGTCCTGCCAATGCTGGCCGGATTCTGACTGTAGTAGGAACTGGCGTGGATCCGGCGTCCGTCCGCCATTGTTACATCCGCCCCGGTATTGCCATGGTTCACGTACCATTTTCCGCTCGGCCCAGGGACCACGGCGTGCAGGGCGTGGTCATGGTTTCTGCCGTGAAACCCCTTGGCGATGATCACTTCCCGATCAACCTCCGGATCAAATATATCGTCACGATTGACATCGGTGTAGACATGAATGTTCGGGGCCATCGACACGACGATGACATTATCGAAAACGCTGATCCCCATCGGTTTCGATCTGTAGGTCGGACCAAAGAGCTTCACTGAATCGGCCCGACCGTCGTTGTCAGTGTCCGCGAGAATCTTGATGCGTGCGTGCGGCACATTCGCCTTGCCGGAGTGCTGCAGGTCTTCAGTCACCCACACGCGCCCACGACTGTCCACGTCCATGGCCACCGGGCTGTGAATCATGTCGGTCCCGGCCCACAGAGCGGCCTGCAACCCCTCAGTCACCGTAAAACTCTTCAGCGCTTCGTCCTGTTGCGCGGATATCGCGCCGGTTCCGATCAACGAGATGCATGTGAGAAAGCCAGCTGATTTCATCAAGGTCTCCGTTCCAGAGCGATGTTGCCATCTGGAACCCGGCTCGGGCAATCTCCTCTTTCCTCCCCGAAGTCGGGTGGTTGATGGAGGGTCTGTTTTTTTCGGGAACCCGCCGTTGTGGAGCCCGGCAATTCCCTTACTTCACGGGTTTCTCAAGAGCCCAATCCGGGGTTCCAAACCAATCGTGCATCTCCTTGGTAAACGGAGCCACGATTTCCCTGGGTTCGGGAAAGACCCCGCGATCGCCCGTTTCGGCCATCCAGGTGTCAAGGGCAGCACTCATGGAAACGAAGGCGGCACGGTGGGCGGGATCCTTCGATCGCGCAAGATTCACAATTTCGTGGGGATCCTTCTGCGTGTCGTAAAGGAGTTCGTAGGGCATCGCTTGCATCAACTGCAGGGCTGCTCCCTTGAGCTTACCCTCGGCCATGAGGGTTCTCATGACCGGCTTGATCCGAAAGCATTTTTCCTTGTACCGATTCAGCGTGAAAAAGCCCTCTCCCTCGCTGTAATTGCGGATGTAGTGATAACGTTCACCTCTTACTGATCGCATCCTGAGAGCGGTCTCATCGATTCGGTCCCGGGCACTGAAGGCATAGCGCCGGGGCGGATCGGTTTCGCGACCCAGGAAGCGTCTCCCCTGCATTCCGAGAGGCTTTGCGATCCCCGCCATCTCAAGGGTTGTGGCTGTCAGATCAATAAGACTGATGACCTCCTCATTCACTCCGCCCACCTTGTGCCGGGCGGGAGCACTCACACCTTTCGGGTAGTAGACAATCATGGGGACATGGATGCCGGAATCCCACAACCAGTGAATCCCCCTCGGTTCCATCCTGCCGTTGTCGCCAAAGAAGACCACGATGGTGTTGTCGGCCAATCCGTCCTTCTCCAGTTGCTCCAGAATCCATCCCACCCGGATGTCCATCCCGGAAACCGAATTCAGGTAGCGGGACCACTCTTCCCGTACGATCGGGTGGTCGGGATAGTAGGGAGGAGGCGTGACGTTCCCGGGGGTGGCGACCTTGGGATGCTGCTCCTCACCGTCCCAGGCAACCCGGTCATGCTTGTAGGTCTGACGGTCATAAATATCGTATTCGTTCTCCACCATGTTGATCATGGCAAAGAACGGCTCATTCCCTTTCAGCCTGGCCCACTCGGTGGT
Source organism: Akkermansiaceae bacterium UBA7890 (assembly GCA_002501065.1). Classification (GTDB taxonomy): domain Bacteria; phylum Verrucomicrobiota; class Verrucomicrobiia; order Verrucomicrobiales; family Akkermansiaceae; genus Roseibacillus_B. The sequence continues at coordinate 29,287 of DLRK01000102.1, read as the reverse complement.
GTGGTAGAGAGGCCCCTCGTTGACAAAGTTGAGGTCCAGTTTGCCAGTCCCCACCCGGCGTTCCCCGATCATCTTGATATTTGCGGTGATATAGCCGGCATCCGAAAGGCGGTGTGTAATCGGCCTGACTCCTTCCGGCAGCCGGAAGTCATCATCCCGGTGCGAGCGCATGTGGTGGGTGTCAGTGGTCGTGGCATACATACCCACCATGAAGGCTGAGCGACTCGGGGCGCAAACCGGCGAGGTGGAATAGACATTGGTATAGCGCTGTCCCTTTCTCGCCAGGCCATCGAGATGGGGGGTCTCGACATTCTCCATCCCGTAAATCCCCAGGTCGAGGCAGAGGTTCTCCCCGACAATCCAGAGGATATTCGGCTTTTCCGCGTCGACCGTAGTCGGGCCTGCGAACGCACTGGCAAGAATGGCTAAAAATAGAATCGGGCAGGCTCGTCTCATGGTCGGGAAATTGTTATAGGAGGATTTCCAGCCGGCATCAACCAGCGGGTGCCGGATTTTGAGGGTGCCCTGTTGAACTCCATCGGGCCGGGCGCGAACATGGCGGCATCGCATGACGAATTGCTCTCGCAATTGATGGACTGATGGCCGGGGCCTCGCTGAGTCGGGCGGCAACAATTCGGCTTGTTCCCTGTTCAGGGCCGGGGATCTTGTCCAAGATGCGGTGATGAAATTCGGACCTCCAGGCATTCTCCAGTTCCTGCTGGCGGGGATTCTCGTCTGCCTCCTGCCGGGATGCGGGGGAGGGAAGGAAGACCAGGAACCGGGCAGCAAGGCAGAGGGAACCAATCCCAAGGCGGAGGAACCCGGGGAGGGCACAGGCCTTCAGGCCTTCCTGCCGGGAAAGATGGTGGACCTGTTATTTGAGGAAGAAGGGGTATTTAAAGGCAAGGTGCGACTCGTGTTCCGGGAAGACGGGAAATTGAGCGTGGATCAGGAGGAGAGGGTTTCTGTCGGGGAGGACGGTGCATTGACGATCTATGACGACAATCCCCTGAAGAACGGGACCTACCGGGTGGGGGGGGCGCTGGTGATCCTCAAGTTTGTGAAGCACGAGGTTCTTGGAGTCCTTGAATTCTCCGGGGGCCTGCCGGAGGAGGGTGGGGAGGCTCAACTCGACGTGGGCGCTGAGGAGGTCCTCAAGGGAACGATCACGAGAATTTTTTCCTCCTACGGAGAGGTGCCGCGGACCCTGGCAGATTTCAAGGGTCTGCTGGATAAGCCCCTCAATGATCGTGAGAAGCAGTTGGTCGGGCGCTGGGAACACGTGAACGAGGAAGCGCAGCACAGGTCGTGGCACATTAACCGTGAAGACCACACCTCCTCTTCTTTCATCATCGATCCGAAATATGATGACGAGGGAGAAGTTGTGCCCGGGGAACAGGTCAGGACCATGAGGCATCATATCTGGTGCGTGGCAGATGAGGTGGTCTATTTTGTTTCTCTGGTGATAGATCAAACGGTTAACCCGATTGCGGATGACTCCCAGGTGCTGCGGGCTCCCAACGAAATTGGAACCCTGTATCTCGTTTCGGTGGACGGGGAGAAGAGAACCTTTCGCTGGAAGCTCCCGGAGGAATTCGGTGGCGATGCCATCGAACCGTTCCATGACCGCCGGATCGAGGCCTTCGAAGAACCCGAGATGAAGCCCTTCAATGCGCCGGGAGCGTTGAAGGGATTTGATCTCCTCAAGGTGCACGAAGAAGTCCGTGGCCACGAAGAACCCCCGGAACTCGAAGGGAAGGGAGAAGGTTCTCCTGAAGAGTAGGATCGACGACTTGGGGGAAGAACCGGGTCAGGGTCACAGGCAGGAAAGCTAGTTCGACCTGCCGCCCGTCCCACTCTGACCGGTGATCTTGAGATTACTGAAACGGATCCAGCGCACTTTCTCATCGGAGCCGTCCTGGGTAAAGAGGGCAAAGTGGCTCTGACCGGCACCGGGCAAACCGCATTGGCCGGCAACCTTGAACCGGGCGCCTCCTCCCATGGCGTAGCTGGCCACGACCTTGTTCCCCTCGACCTTCAACCGCAGACCAGTCGATTTTCCCTCCACCTTGATCTTGGCAAACACCTGTCCTTTCCCGCCGACCTCCCGCGCCAGGACGACATAGTAGTCTCCCTCGATGAACTCATTGATGTATTTCACGAAGTGATCGTCATCGCGGTAGACCAGCAGTCCGCCCTGCTCGTACTTGGTCTCTGGTTCGACATGGCTCACCAGCACGCTGGCGGTCCTGCCCTCCGTCGCACTTTTCTCGACCAGGATGTTCCGGGCCCCCGTACCGCTCCAGATCCGAGCCTTCTGGGCCCGTAGCTCGAGCACTCCGTCACGCATCCGGTGCCCCTTGGGGTCCTCCCGCACCCATCTCCAACCCGGATAGGGTGAACCAGTGAGGGAGGGGAGAGCCAAATTGCAGGCACAGAGAACGACAAGAATTTTCATCAACCCAATCGTAACGCCAACCCGGCGCCGAACAAGGTTCCATCCCGTATTTCAGGGAGAGGGGGCAGGGTTGTCCCGGGAACGACCCAGCACCTCTTCAAGGTCGATCGGAGAGGTCGCTTCTTCCGCTACACGCTCCTTGTGAATCAGTACCGTGATGACGGTCATGTAAACCAGGAAGCAGCTTGCGATCAGAAACGCCTTTCGCCACGGAACATAGAAAAACCGGTGGAGAAGGGGAGCGAGGGGAAGAAAGAAGAGAAGCAGGACCAGGGCTCCATGAAGAAGGTCAGAGCTGACCAGGATACGACAGAGGACAAACTGCGGCCAGAAGATGATGACTGCCTTCGGATTGAGGTAGTAGAAGTAGACGCCGGAGCGTGCAGTAGTGGGCTCCCAATCCGCCTCATGCCGGGCAAAGAGGAACATCAGAACGAGAAGCACAAGCAGGTCGGTCCAGGGAGTCGCGTAAAGGTATTCCATCGGCCTCGTTGTTCTTAATAGGCCTTGAATAAGGCGGATCCCGGGAAGGGGCGATTACAATCTAGAGGCGGCATTGGAATCAGGCAGGAGTCTTCCGGCCCCTCAGCGGCGCCGGTCAAGACCGGCCCAGATGGCCTTGATCGTTTCCTCCTGTCGCATCCCCCGGGGAGGTGACATGCTGGCACTGTAGTGCTCGAAGCGGCGCAGGGGGAGCTGGAAGAAGCCATTTGGATCGGTCTCCCGCACCCACCGATAGGCGTAACGGAGCCATTCGTTCCGGTAGTCCTCGGGTTGCTTTATGAACCAGTTGATCTCGTCCCATCCCCAGACATGGAACTTGTCACTGGCGCGGAATTCGCCGGGATGATCGGAAGACCCGAAATTGTCGATCTCAACGATGTAGGGCAGCGATTCACAGCGCCAACCGCTGGGTGTCAGCCCCCCCCGGCTCCGGCCGTAGATGGCATCACTGAATCCCTTCTCCAGAATGGCCTTGTGGGGTTGCCCCTGCAGGGACCTGGGGCGGGAAGGAAAGGAGTGGAGGTCAAACATGAGGTTCCCCTCGTGCACGATTCCTCCGCCGGGCACATGGGCGTCAATGAGAATGAGGTGACGACGGGCATTCTTTTTCGCGTAGGCACGGATCCGGGACATGAGATCCCGCCAGTGTCGATGGTCCCGGTCCCGATCGTCCATGATTTCAACCTGTCCCAGGTGGAGGGCTTCGAGTCCCATATCGATCCATCGCCTGGCCACATAAAAAAACCACATCCTGGTTTCCAGACGGCTCATGTCGGGCACCGAGGCATCCTTGTACCAGTGATTGTGTCGGTGCCGGAACCCGTAGAGCATGGCCTTGTAACTGAAGTTTCGCGACTCCCGGGGCAACCCGAACTCTTCGAAGACCGCGGCCGGGATGGGAATCTTGTTCACGTCGGTGGTGACTACCTCGAAAATGGCTCCCTGAAGAATCAGGTCCGGGTCCATCTCGTGGAGGCGTTTAACAAAAGGAGCGCCTTTCGCCACCAGGTCGTCGATACGGGACTCATTGCCCCACATCCAGATCACCCGGCCTGCAAACTTGACTCCCGTGTTCTTCATCATGCGGAGGTCATCCTCGGAGGCCAGGTGCAGGAGGGAGGCCACGGTGGCGCTCCGGGCGAGGTAGTTCTCCAGCACCGGACGGGAGATTTTTCTGTCGAAGTGGTAATCGACCTTTCCGGTGATCTTCTCCCCGGCCTGAAGCGGAGCAAACGCGGAGACAATGAGGAGAATCGCAGGCAGGCAGAGGATCCGCCAGGGACGAAAGGCCCCGGGGAGGGGGCAGGGGACAGATTTTAACCCAGACATGTGCGTGGAAGCCTTTTAGAGCTACCCCGTGCCGTGCGGCAAGTTCAACCTGTCCAAGAAACGAGGCAGCTTCCTCAAGGGAGTGAGATCGCAGAAGTTTTCAGTCTAGTATATATTATTTTGCAGAACCTTGGATCTCACTCCCTCGATTGACTGCCTGTTGCTGATACAACCGCACTGGCGCCCCGCGATTTTCAACTTGGTGAAAAAAAGCTCCCCAGCCACTGTTCCTGCTCCATGAAGATTATTCCCACCCTGCTTGCCTTCCTGCCGCTGATCGTCGCCTCCGCCTCCGCGGATGAAGACACTCGCAGGATCGAGAAGGAAATTCTTCAGGATATCCTGCGGAACACGACCATCACGGTTAAGCCCATCGACAACCCCTCGGTGGCAAAGTGTTTTGCCTGCACCTTTTATGAAGCCAGGATCAGGACCCGTGAAGGGGACACCTCAACGACCCGGGAAACCACCTGCGCCATGACACCTGGCGGCGTGAAGCATGTGCAATTTCCAGGTAGCTCCTCGGAAATCAAAGAGCTCCCGGCACTCCTTCTTCCTTCCTTCCGACTCAAGAAGGGCGCCGACGGGGAAACCATGCTGGCAGCCTTGCAGGCTATCTACGGAGAACAGTTCGTCGATCGGGATTTCGAAATGCGGATCTCGCGCAAAGGCAGCACCTGGTCATTCGTCACCGGGAAGTTTTTCAAGAAGTTCTCCGGAGTGGTGATGAAAACTGATGCGACGGGAAGGATAACGAGCATCAAGCGCAGTCTCAGCATCGTGGAGTAAGGCCTGTCCCAGACAAAAGGGCACCGGGATGGACTTGGGAAGGCCGCCAAGGCGCTTCCTGCGAATCCTGGTAGAGATGACCGAATAAACTGCCCCTCGCTTGATCCGATTTCCTGTGATCTATGATTCGAGGAATGTATTCCGTAAATCGGGATATTGATGACTTGTTGACGATTCAGCACTCCGCATCTAACATGCCATAATGACAGGGAATTCGCCCCGGTTTGGCGCAGAAATATACTCCCGGAGGAGATCTGGTGCGCTCCGCATCCGGGGCCTGCTACTGGCTGCGATTCTTGCTTCTGCCGGGGCATCACCAGGAAACAACGCCCCTGAAGTGGTAGCGGCCACCAGCACCGCCACGGCCACCGCCACTCCGAATGGAGCCGGTGAGGCGCTTTCCTTCAACCTGAGATGGGAAGAAACGGGAACTGCAGGCGGCATCATCACCGGCAACATCTCCTTCCCGGCCGACACCGTTGCCAACCCGCCTCTCTTCTCAGGACCCTCCGCCACAGTGCCTGGGAGCACCCTGGTCCTCAGGCACGGGGGACAGACCTTCACCTACCAGGACCCCGGGTTTGTTTTCAATGCTGTCCAGCAACTTGATTTCTCCCACGAGATCGTGACCCAGCCCGGATTCTTCGACTTCAACGTCTTCACCGGTGACAATGAGTTCACCGGACTCAACCCGCGGGTCCTGGGCAGATCCGAGGACACTTATGACCTCGTCAGCATGACGCCGGGCATTTCAGGGCAACTGGTCGCCACCGACCCCGACCCCGATGCCTCCCTGACCTACAGTCTGGACGAACCGGTTACCGGTTTGGCCATCAACCCTGACGGCAGTTACACCTTCGCCCCCTCGGACCCCGTCTATCTGTCGCTGGGGGAGGGAGAAATCCTGGCGGTGATCGCCAACTGGACGGTCACCGACAACAAAGGGGCCACTGCCTCCAGCACCCTCACCATCACGGTGAATGGCAGCGCTCCGCCTCCCCTTGAGATCGTCAACCTTACGGCCAACATCACTTCGGAAGGGTTCAACTCCTTTACGATCACCTTCTCATCGCTCCCCGGAAGAGGATATGCTGCGGAGCGCTCGAGCGACCTCATTCACTGGAACCGCCTGCGTGATATTATCGGCCATGAAATCACCACTGATTTCACCGACAACGATCCAATCCTTGATGGTCAATCCGTGTTCTACCGGGTGAAGGAGATCAGCCCCTAGCGCGCATTTTCAGGAGATCGCGGTTCGGTAGTCACCGTTACGCCGGGTTTTTCCCTCCGTATCCATGCGTTCGAGAAGAGGCATGATGATCCGTCGACTGGTATCAAGATGCTGACGCAGATCACTGGCGGTGGCCTGACCCTGCGACTGGAGGAAGTCGAGGATTTGTTCACAGGCCTGATCATAGATCTCGGTCAGAATGATGACCTTTTCGGTCAACTCAGTGACTGCTCCGCTCCGAATGAGGAAGGAGAGGGCACGTTGGGAGGATGTCCCGGCGGCCAGTTCAGCCCGACCCGGGGGGCTCAGTGGTTCCCGACGCAGAGCTTGCTCGATTCTCTCGGCGGCGGTCCTGATGTCATCGGAAAGGGCCGGACTAAAGGCCTCTTGCGCCAGAATGGTTCCCCGCTGAACAACGCCCCGCTCTCCAAGGTGCTGCACCATGAGATCAAAGAGGCCTGGATCGGGCAATCCATCCTGAACACTTTTCCGGAGATCTTCCAGATGGAGACCAGGCAGATCGGCGTTCTTCCTGTGGAAGGCCCCCACGAGGCCGGAAGCCCGGGTGAGCAACTCCTTCCACCATGACGCCGCGGCCAGATGACTGCCGAGTTCACAGGCGACCCCTTCGGTGAGAAGCTCCTTTACGACCTCATCGATTTCTCCGTCAGGAAACCTCAGGCGCAGTTTCAGTCCGGCAAGATCAACCAGGGAGTCGCGCTCCAGGGCCGAAGTCAGGAGAACAGACAGATTGCCCGGAGCCTCCGCTCGCTGCCGCAGAAACTGCACCTGTTCCTCGTTGCGCAGCCGCCGCCGACTGGCATCGGCGTCGAGAACCAGCCCTCCCCCCACGGTGGCCTCTCCGGACCAGTCCCGGAGGACGACGTGATCTCCCACCATCATGAAACGCGGCTCATCAAGCCGCAGTTGCGCCAGGGCCGTCTGTCCGGGGGAGATGCTCGTGCCTTCGACAAAGAAGATGCGCGCCCCCGTGGATCCCGATCCGTGGTGCACGCGCACACGGCGTCCCGATGGAAGGGCCCGCCTGGTGGCCAATTGACCCGGAATTTCCCGGTTCAACCGCTGCATATTGATGTTGATTGTATCCGTAGATTTTCCCGCCTGAACCCCAGTCACGAGGGTGCCCCGACCTGCGCCGGAACGATCCCTCGTGGAGACCTGTAACTCGGGGAGATTCAGCGCGGTGCGCATGCCCGGATGCGCACTCTCCACGGAGTGGCTGTGATTCTGAATCGCCCGGACGTGCGCAGGCAAACCAACCGGTTGCAGGATGAGGCTGTCACCCACTCCAAGAGAACCACCAGAAAGAGTTCCAGTGACCACGGTGCCGATCCCTTTCACCGAGAATGCGCGATCCACCGGCAGGAGAGGTTTGCCAAAATCAGCTACCGGGGGAGCAGAGATCAACTGGGAACACAGTGCCGTTCGCAACTGCTCGATGCCCTGGCCAGTAATGGAGGAAACCGGAACGATGGGAGCGCTCTCAAGAATGGTGTTCCGCAGGCTGTCCCTCACAAATTCAATGGAGAAGTCAAGATCCTCAGCAAGATCGGATTTTGTGAGGGCCACCACACAACGCCGAACCCCAAGAAATGTCAGGATGTGCAGGTGTTCCTCCGACTGCGGCATCCAACCGTCATCCGCTGCCACTACAAAAAGGGCAACATCCATGCCTCCCACCCCCGCCACCATGTTATTTACAAAGTCGGCGTGACCGGGAACGTCCACGATCCCCAGTTCAAACACGGTGTCTTTCCGGGACTCATCCTCCAGGGTAAGGTGAGCAAAGCCCAGTTCGATGGTCACTCCTCGGCGCTGCTCCTCGGGAAGTCGGTCTGGATCAGTCCCGGTCAGGGCCCGCACAAGGGACGACTTTCCATGATCGATATGACCAGCTGTCCCAAGGATATAGTGACGTTCGCTACTCATCGGAATGTTTCACAGGTCCCACGATCCGGGCTTTCTCGAAATCAAAGGGGGTCATTTCGAGATGAACACGACCACTCAAAACAAGTTCCTCCGCCAATCCTGCAAGGCGACCGGGCAGGTGACCAATCACAAGTTTTCCGTTTGGCAGTTCTACACGAAAGACGGAGTCCGGCAGGACTTCGCGGATCACACCGGTGGTCACGATGGGAGGTTCGGACATAGGGAACGCGGAATTCACAGCATGAGACGCTGACGAGTAGACTGCAACCGCTTTAGGATGCCGCCGTTAAGAGGACAACTCACAGGGGACGGTCACAAATTCCTGAGGGGGGAAAGGATTGCAGAGCCCGGCAGATAGCGCTTCGCAAGGACCCAATGTCCCTTGATTTGGAAGAACGGGAAGGTATCCGGCAGTTGTGAGAACGCATTACCCGTCACACGATTCCGTTAAATCCCTGTTGAAAGGATGCTCGAAATCGCCAAATAATCTGCGCATCGATCAGATTGCTTCAGGCTTTCAACACCGCTTTTCGGCACTTCATGCCCGGAAATCCTGTGAATGTAGCTCTACGCGGGCCATTTTGACTCTGTTAGATTGTCCCGCCCCCCGACTTGACTCCGGGAAAAGCTGAAGCATGATGAGGGCATCACGAAATGCGGTTTTTCCCGCCGTTCCATCTATCTCCGTTCAGCCATGAAAACCAAGCTTATTTTCCTCTCCCTGGCTCTCATCTCTGCCTTGTTGAGTTCCTGTTACTACCCCTATCCGCCAAATCCAAACGGCCCGGGATATCCGGATCCGGCTGAGGACAGAAATCTCACTTCTGAGGAGCAGGAAGGCATCCGGGAAGCACGCGACAAGGCTCGGGAAGGCGAATCCAGCGACAATCCTTCGCCGGAACCCCGGGATCCCGCGTCCAACCCTCCGGCACGGAAGGGCTATCGGGTGGCGGTGCCCATCCCGGGCAAGGAGGGATTTGTTTTCAATCCCTTTACTAATGACCCTGTCGATGTCCGGGCCATTCCACCGGGAACTCTGGTGCGCGATCCGAACGATCCGGATCCAGATCACAAGTTCCGAGTCCCCTGAGGCTGCAGCCACCCTGAGACACCGCTACTCACTAGGCCTTGTCAGAAGGGTCCGGCCTTGGTTTGCTCACCGTTCGTGTGACTGAGTTTCGCCGCATTGCTGTCCTGGGACCCGGTGTATTGGGTGGTTCGGTGGCATTGGCTGTCCGCAAGCGACACCCGGAAAGTTCGGTTATCCTCTGGGGACGCAATCCGGAACGCGTGGCAGAAATCCGCGCCACCGGTTTCGAGTGTGTCACCGATGATCTCTCCCTTGCAGTCCGCGATGCGGAGTTGGTCATCCTCGCTGTGCCGGTTGGGGCACTGAAGAGCCTCGGCAGGCGAGTGCTTGAGGCTGGTTTGCCCACAGGGGCCTGCCTTACCGATGTTGGCAGTGTCAAGACCCACCCCCATGAGTCCCTCGGCAAGGACATGAAGAATAAGAACGTCTCTTTTATCGGAAGTCACCCCATGGCCGGGTCCGAGCGCACCGGCTTCGGAGCTGCTGATGAAGATCTTTTTGTCGGAGCCCCCTGCATCCTTACCAATGAAAATGAACGACCGGAGAATGAAGTGCAGCGTTTGATGGAGTTCTGGATCGGCCTTGGTGCCCGCTCGGCTGTAATGAGCGCCAGTGAGCATGATCGTCTGGTAGCACGCATCAGTCATCTGCCCCACATCCTCTCCTCCATTTGCGCCCTGATTGCCCTTGAGAATTCGGAAGATGGCAGGTTTGCCGGTCAGGGATTACGTGACACCAGCCGGGTTGCAGCAGGCGATCCCGCGATGTGGGTCGAGATTCTCTTGGAAAACAGGCACCAGATTGCGGAACCCCTGCGGGAGGGTGCGTCCATCCTCAACCGACTGGCCGATTTTCTGACGGCAGGGGATGAAGAGGCGATCCTGAGAGTTCTAGAGAAAGGGCAGGCACGACGCCAAACCCTCGACCGGATAGAGTGATGACAGGTTCCAACTCATTGCGGGTAAGCCCGATAGGAGATTTTTCGGCCGAACTCACTGTGCCCGGCGACAAGAGCATTTCGCATCGCTCCGCCATTATCGCAGGCCTCTCCAATGGCGCTTGCCACATCCGTAATTACCTCCCCAGCGAAGATTGTCTGAACACCCTCCGGGCGATGGAGAGTCTCGGTGTCAATTGTGATTATCTGGAGACCAACGAACATGGCCCAATCGAAGTGATCGTCCACGGCAGAGGGATGCAACTTGTCCCCCCGAGTGGACCCATCGACTGTGGGAACTCCGGCACTGGAATGCGCCTTCTGGCAGGGGTGTTGGCTGGCCAGGAGTTCGGGTGTACCCTCACTGGGGATGAATCCCTCTCTTCCCGTCCCATGGGACGAATCATGCGCCCGCTGGAACGCATGGGGGCTCGCATCGAGGGGATGGGCATGAACGAGGGTTGCGCGCCCCTGGTCTTTCATGGAGGACTCCTTGAACCAATTCATTACGTCATGCCGATGGCGAGTGCACAGGTGAAAAGCGCGATCCTCCTGGCGGGGCTGTTTGCCAAAGGCAGGACCACGGTGGAGCAACCAGCCGAGACCAGGGATCACACTGAGCGTATGCTCGCCAGATTCCGGGTTCGCACGGTGCGGAACGGAAACGAAATCACGATCTACGGCGGACAGGTTCCGGAGGCGATCGACATCGACGTCCCCGGAGATATCTCCAGTGCCGCCTTCTGGATCGTGGCCGCCGCCGCCAAGCGAAACTCAAAACTTCTCATCAGGAACGTGGGTTTGAATCCCACCCGCACGGCGTTGCTCAATGTTCTGCTGCGCATGGGCGCCAGAATCAAGGACACGATACGCACTTCCGGAGAAAAGGAAGAACCTTCCGGGAATCTGGAAGTAGGGGGCGGCACACTCAGCGGCACGGAAATTCGCGAGGACGAGATACCCAACCTCATCGACGAGATACCCGTTCTGGCGGTAGCTGGTGCTCTCGCAGGGGGGACGATGACTATTCGCAATGCGGCCGAATTGCGTGTCAAGGAAACCGATCGGATCAGGGCGGTGGTGGACAACCTGCGGGCGATGGGCGCGGACGTGACCGAGCATGACGACGGCATGAGTGTGATCGGCGGGAACAGGTTGCGAGGGGCGACTCTGGACTGTTCCGGTGATCACCGGATTGCGATGGCCTTTGCCATCGCCGGACTCTTTGCAGAAGGAGAGACCGTGATCCAGAACACAAAGTGCATCGCAACATCCTATCCTGGTTTCGAGGGAGATCTGAAACGGATTTGTGACAAGCAGAAATAAGCGTTCCTCATGTCCTCCCCAAACCTTCTATATGACGCCATCGCCATCGATGGTCCGGCGGCCTCCGGCAAGAGCACGGTGGCCAGACTGCTGGCCGAACGACTGAACCTCATCATGGTAAACTCGGGCGAAATGTACCGGGCTGTAACGCTGGCCGTAATGCAGCATGGAGTGAATCCGTGCGATCCGATCACCGTGGCCGATCTCGTAAAGACGATCAATTTGTGCTGCATCGTCGAAAATGGCGGTTCCCAGATCCTGCTGGACGGGGAATATCCCGGAAGCGCGCTTCGATCTGACAACGTGAACGCAGCGGTCTCAGCAGTAGCAGCTGTTCCCGAAGTGCGTCATCTCCTGGTCGCGCTTCAGCGTGGACTTCTGCAACACGGTGATCTCGTGATGGAAGGTCGTGATATCGGATCCATCGTCTTCCCGAATACTCCTTACAAGATCTACATCGAGGCCTCCGAGGAGATCCGTCGGCAGCGTCGGGCTGCCGAGGGGCAGACGGACTCGGTTGGCGAGCGGGACCGCCAGGACAGCGCCCGTAAGACTTCGCCTCTCGTGGTGCCGGATGGGGCGGAGGTGATTGACAGCTCTCAAATGGGAATTGAGGAAGTGGTGAAAACGGCCCTTGGAGTCCTGGAAACCCGAGGCTGGTTTGACCGTGAATCAGAAAGGAATCTCGTATGAGGACGCTTTACTGGATGACCAGGGCCTTCGCCCGCACGATGTTCGCCTCAATCGGAACGGATATCGAAATCCACAATCGGGACAAGCGCATCCACCAGGGCGGCGCTATCGTTGCCGCCAATCATACGAGTTACCTCGACCCCCCCATCGTGGCCTGCGCCTATAATTCCGCGATCGCCTTTCTGGCGAGAAAATCCCTCTTTCATAGATTCGGGGCATGGCTCTATCCGCGACTCAATGCCTTTCCCATCGACCGCGACCATGCCGATCTCCAGAGCATGAGAACCATTCTGCGCAAATTGAAGGACGACGAACGTATCCTTATGTTCCCGGAGGGGACACGTAGTGCGGATGGCAGGTTGCAGAAGGCTAAGGCAGGCATCGGCATGCTGGTGGTCAAGAGCGGGGTCCCAGTGCAACCAGTGCGTATTTTCGGCGCCCACGAATCATGGCCCAAAGGAGGAAAATTCCGCCCCCATCGCATCCAGGTGGTCATCGGCGACCCAGTGGAGTTCGACCCCGGGGATCTCAAGGAAAAGTCGCGGGAGGCCTACCAGCGAATTGCAGACCAGTTGATGGCAGCCATTGCGGAATTGAAGGTGGAGTAACCCGGCAGCGGAATCACTTCGCGTCCCGGATCACCTCCCACGCCCGACCCAGGCGCAGGATTACGCCTTCCGCAAGATGAGGGCCAAGAATCTGCAGTCCGACGGGCAGTTCGCGGCCTTCCCGTTCCACCGTGCCACAAGGAACGCTGAGCCCGCAGATCCCGGCCAAGTTTGCACTGATGGTGTAGATATCGGCAAGATAGTCCTGAAGGGGGGTATCGGCGAACTCCCCGATCCTGCGGGCCGGGGTGGGGCTTACGGGGCCGACCAGGGCGTCAACCCGCTGGAAGGCCTGCTGATACTCCTGCTGAATGAGAGTGCGGGCCTTCTGGGCTCGGAGGTAGTATTTTCCACTGTAGCCGGAGCTGAGAACATAGGTGCCGAGAATAATGCGCCTCTTCACCTCCGGACCAAAACCCCTGGCCCTACTGCCGCGGTACATCGCGATTACGCCTTCGCCGTTGTCGACCCGATTACCGTAGCGTACGCCGTCATAGCGGTTGAGATTTGACGAGGCCTCCGCCGGGGCCAGGATATAGTAAGTGGCAACCGCAAATGAGGTGGATGGCAGCGAAATCTCGATCAGCTCCGCGCCCTCTGCTTCAAGTTTTCCAAGAGCTTCCTCGATCCGTGCGCGCACTGCCGGATCAAGACCCTCGTCTGCAAAATACTCCCGGGGCACCCCCAGTTTCATCCCGGACACGCCCTGCTGGAGGTCGGCAGTGTAGTCCGGCACCTCCACATCAAGACAGGTTGAATCCCGTTTGTCTCCACCTGCGATGGCCTGAAGAAGGAGGGCGGCATCCTCCACCGTCTTGGTCAGGGGGCCGATCTGGTCGAGAGAGGAGGCAAAGGCCACCAACCCATAGCGGGAGACGCGCCCATAGGACGGTTTCAGTCCCACCACGCCACAGTGACTGGCAGGCTGCCTGATGGAGCCCCCGGTATCCGACCCGAGCGCAGCGACGGCCATGTCCGAGGCCACTACTGCTGCGGAGCCACCAGATGACCCGCCTGGAATTCGGTCGTGATCATGAGGGTTCCGGGTCAACTGGAGGGCAGAGTTCTCGGTCGATGATCCCATCGCAAACTCATCGAGATTGGTTCGCCCATAGAGGACCGCACCCGCTGCCTTGAGCCGGGCTGATACGGTAGCATCGTAAGGCGAGAGATAGCCACCTTCCAGGAACCTGGAAGCACAACTGCATGGATGATCCTCCACGTTGATATTGTCCTTCAAGGCAATGGGAATCCCACCGAGCGGCCTGGCAATGTCAGCGGCCTCGGCCTCAACGAGGGCTCTCTCGAAGTCGGAACTGAGGTAACCGCCGATCGTTTCGTTCTGCGCGGAGATGGCAGTGCCCACTGACTCCACGATCTCGCGGGGAGTCGTCTCTCCCGCGAGGAGCATGCGCCGGAGGGTGGCAATGCTGTTACTGGCGAGGTTCACGACATGAAAAACTAGGAATCCACCACCTTGGGAACACGCACCTGATTCAGGGCTGCGTCCGGTGCATTGCGCAGGAACTGCTCGCGGGTGAGACTTTTATCCGTCTTATCTTCACGGTAGCAATCAAGGATCGGAGCGGGGTGTGCGGTTGGTTCCACCCCTTCCACTTCAAGCGCGGAGAGGGTGTCAACAAAAGCCAGGATATCATCCAGTTGTTTCTGAAACTGGGCAGTTTCCTCCTCTGTCAGATCCAGTCGGGCCAAGCCAGCTACATAGCTGACATCAATTTCCGGGGCCGCACTCTGCCTCTCGCTCACGCGCGGATGTTCGAGAGATCGCTCAAGGTTTAAAGGTTAAAGTTCACCGTTTATGTAACCAGGAACTGGCAATCCAGGCATATGCGACACGCTCTAGACAGCTTGCAGAACCGAATAAATCCAGAACGAGAGCGTCAGGATGGCCGTGACGAGCAGGAGAAAGAGAAAGGCGCTCTTGGTCTGGCAACGATGCTCATTGCGGATCTCTCCTCGACTGAGCCGGGAGTAGAATTTGTGTTCACGGCGGCGGTCCTCCAGGTCATCCGGCGGGGGCATGGTGGTGATTTCCTCCTCCATTTCTTGCCGAATCCGTTCAGGCGCCCCCTCTATGAACTCCTCAAGCTCACTGATGCGGGAGAGCAGTTGCTCTTCCCGCGAACTGAGGGGGCAGCTGATCTTCGGTTTATTCCGGAAGAAACCCATTACTTGTAGAGGAGGATGAGAAGAGCCAGCGTGCCCAGCACGAGCAGAGGAAGGTTGTAGGCCAACCCAGATCGCAAATTGGCCCCGAAGCCACCTCCGGCTCCTCCTCGCAACTTGGATCCGGAGGAAGGATTTCCGAAAATCCCGCGGGTCCGTCCCCCGGCAAAGTGAGATACCGCGCTGTCGAATTCCTCTTCGGCCTGTTCCAGCATGCAGAGGGCCCGGCTTAACTCAGTATTGAATGCTTCGCGTTGCCAGCCTTCGGGTTCCACCTTCTCGATACGGGTCAGATGGGCGGCGAAGGACTGTCTGGTCTGCTCGAGATCCTCCAGTTCCTGGCGTAGTTCGAAAAGCTCACGGTCGATCGTGGTGACTGAGCCGGAGAGACGTTCAGTGAGTTCGATCTGGCCGTTGATGAATTCTTCTTTCTGCTGGTTCAGTTCATCCATCTCGCACTTCTGACGCTCCAACTGTTCCCGTTGCTGCTGGAGCATCTCCAGCTGTTGTTGCGCCTCCCGCAACTGCCCTTCAAAGTCTTCGTTCTCGGACGAGGTGCGGGGGTCAGGGCCCAGATTCATCTGAGTCTCCTTCAGCCTGAGGCGGTGGGTGTGTTCGGTTCCAGCAGTCATGGCAATCTCACAAGCGGATTTTAAAAAGGGCAGGGGACGCGTTAGAAAATACCCGGAGGCCATATTTTTGGCTAGTAGATATTTTAGATTTGTTAATAAAATAGGTCCTCGTTCCCGGTGTTGCGCTGTTTTTCGAGCGATTACGCTAAGATTGTCGTCGGGATCGCGTGACTTAGTGCCTCTGGATCCCGCTCCAGAGCCAAAGCCAATCAGGGATTAAGCTCCGGGCAATCGGTGAAAATCCCGAAAGCGGGGGCAAAGATCCATCAGAGAACGCCGCCTCAGTCGGAAAGCGCTTACCGGGACAAATTTTTACAGCCTGTCCCTGATGGCCGCTCCCATTTCGGCGGTGTCAACCCGTCTTTCTCCCTGCAGCCCGCTGAAAATATCACCAGTGCGGAACCCGTCTTCAATAGCCTTCTCTACCGCGGCATCAATCCTGTCGGCGGCAGCAGTCTCGGCCAGAGAGTGACGTAGAAGCATGGCCAGGGAGAGAATCTGGGCGATGGGGTTGGCGATGCCCTGGCCGGCAATATCGGGAGCGGAGCCCCCACTGGGTTCGTAGAGACCGAAATTACAGCCGCTTTCGCCAGATGCACCGAGACTGGCACTGGGCAGCATCCCAAGGGATCCCGAGATCATGGCCATCTCGTCAGAGAGGATGTCACCAAAGAGATTTCCCGTCACGATGACGTCGTAATCGGGCGCGTAGCGGATGAGTTGCATGGCCGCGTTATCAACGTAAAGATGGGAGAGTTCGACATCGGGATATTCTCTGGCCACATCCTCGACGGTTTCGCGCCAGAGCCGTGAGTTCTGCAGGACATTGGCCTTGTCCACTGAGCAAATCTTTTTTCTGCGCCCCCGGGCAGCCTGGAAGGCGACGTGGGTAATGCGTTCGATTTCACTGCGGCGATAGACCATGGTGTCTATTGCGATTTCCTCCCCATTTTCTTCCCGTCGCTCCTTGGGGGAACCAAAGTAGATGCCTCCCGTCAGTTCCCGCACGCATAACACGTTGAAACCGTTCGGGATGAGTTCGTTTTTTACCGGAGAGGCATCAATGAGTGAGGGGTGGCACACGCCCGGACGCAGGTTGGCAAAGAGGCCAAAATGCTTACGCAGGGGGAGAAGCGCCCCGCGCTCCGGCTGGATGTCGGGAGGGAGACCTTCCCACTTGGGCCCGCCCACTGAGCCAAAGAGAATGGCATCGGAGGCTTCGCATCCTTTCAGGGTCTCCTCCGGCAAGGGCGTTGAATTACTGGTGGCATCCAGGGCTGCGCCGCCCACCAGAAACTCCTCGCTACTCACGGTGAAACTGCATTGCGCAGCGACCACCTCAAGCACCCTGCAGGCCTCTTCCATGACTTCTGGGCCGATTCCATCGCCGGGAAGGATTGCAATTCTATGCTGTGACATGGCGGGGAATTAGCGTGTCTCCGCGGGGAGGGGAATGGAATTCGCCCGGGATTTTGTAGTCGAGTTTCGAGAATGATGCGACAGTCTCCCCCCGAGTGCACGTTCTCATCGATTTTCTCTGGGTCCTGCTTGGTCTGATGCTCCTCTACCTGGGAGGCGAATGGCTGGTAAAGGGAGCGAGAGGGATCTCCCTCAAGATGGGCATAGCGCCCCTCGTGGTGGGTCTGACGGTGGTGGCCTTCGGGACCAGCGCTCCTGAACTTCTTGTGAGTCTGCAGGCCAACTTTAAGGGCAAGGGGGACATGGCGCTGGGGAACGTGGTGGGATCCAATATCTGCAACATTGCCCTCATTCTCGGTGTGGGGGCGATCATCCGGCCCATGCTTGTGCACCCGCAGATCTTGAAGCGGGAAATGCCCATCCTGTTGACCATTTCCGCCGTCTTCCTCTGGTTGCTTCGCGATAATGAAATCGGTCAGGTGGAGGGCCTGATCCTCTTTGCGGGAGTGATCACCTACACCTGGTTCAGCCTGTGGCAAGCCCGGCGAACACCTCAAACCCTTGCCCGCGATGCCCTCCCGGACGACAAGGTGGAAGCCGCTCCAGCGAAGAGAGAAGGAAGGATACTCTATGACGTCGGGTTCGTCCTGCTGGGGATGGCGGCCCTGGTCTACGGAGCAGATCGCCTGGTGTTCGGTGGTAGCAGCATTGCCCGGATATTCGGCGTCTCCGAGGCTACGATTGCCTTGACCGTGGTGGCGTTCGGGACCTCTCTCCCGGAACTTGCCACCTCGGTAGTGGCCGCCCTGCGAAGGCAGGGGGCCATCATTATCGGCAATGTGGTGGGTTCCTGCCTCTTCAACATTCTGTGTGTGGTTGGATTGACCGCTACCGTTTCCCCCCTGACGCGCACGCCTGCACTGCAGGACTGGGATCTCTGGGTCATGCTGGCCCTTACTGTCCTGCTCTTTCCTTTCCTTTGGAGGCGGGGGACCCTTGCGCGCGGAGAGGGAGCATTCCTGCTCGCCGTGTATGCGAGTTACGTGTGCTACCTGGTCTTCCGGCCCATATCTTTCGAGAACATCCTTCGGTTCCTCCTGCGCTGATCAGTTCTGGGGCATGGGGACAGGGTCTCCTTCCCGCTGGGGCGGCGAATCGTGTCTCTCCTTTTCCTCGAATGATGATGCCACTTCGGCAAACTGCCCATCCTGTTCCTTCTTCCGTGTCGCCCGGACAGTCCCGACCATGCGGCGAGTAGCGTCGAGGAACCAGGACGCATCCTTATCGGTGAACTCGTCGCGACTGTGGACAGCGCGATTTCTCGCGATACGAAGTTCGTGGAAGATGCCCACGCAGTTTTCCGGAATGATGCCAGCACGGGCCGCGATGGGAATAAGCTGATTGGAGCGGGTGCTGGAGACATGAACCTCGTCGTCCAGGAGGGTTCGCTGCAAAACGCTTTCAATGCATCGGTAGCCCTCAAGCGCCACCAGATCATAATGCCCGGCATCCATGAGTTCCTCTGCACGTTGAAGATGCGCCTTGGACTGAAAAGCAAGTCGATCCACGTTGTCCGCCCGGTCTCTGCGATTCATGTGTGCAGATGCCAGCTTGGCAATGAGAAGACCTGCCCCGGCAGCAATCGAGGTGAGGGCCAACTTGGAGATCTCGCCCGCGAGAGGAGAACTCGAAATCCAGACCACGCCTTCGGCCACCTTGATGGAGAGCGCCACGATGGCGAAGACCGGGGGGAAGAGCAGGGAAATCGCGTAAAAGAGATTTCCCACGCGATGCGCGAGACCGAGGGGATTGTCCGTGATGAAGTCGATCGCGTAGAAGTAGATCACGCAACCCAGCAGCCCGAGCATGAGGAAATAAATCATCCGAAACTGCAGAACGGTCCCGAAGAAGGAGAACCCTGCATCTTCAAAGTCCCGCACCACCGAGTGGATCGCAAACAGGACTGCTATCAGGGCGAGGGCGAAGACAATCTTGGCTTTGGCAAAATCACTCACAGGAAGGGTGGGCCGGTTCGTGCTATTTGATATGATAAGCTCATCCGGATAGTTTGGAAAGGCAAAAGACCCGCCCTGCGGAAGGCCCTGCCGGGATGACTCCCGGGGTTCATTGCCCGGGGAAAGCGGAATCCTGCTCCAATCCCTCGTGATGACCGCAGATCATGCAATTGCAGGGACCGGGCGGGAACAAGACGTTGCCGGTCGAGTTCGGTTCGCTGGAGTCTTCCTAAACGACCTGCCCCAGATCGCTACATCAGCAACGAGCCGAGTTCCTGCGCTTCCGGATAAAGGAACTCCTTTCCCTCGTAATTACGCAGGAGAGTATTTCGTTCATCACTCCGGACCACGTAGTCCGGATTGAGGGGAATCTTCCCGCCTCCGCCAGGAGCATCGATCACGAACTGGGGGATGGCGTAACCGGTGGTATGACCACGCAATCCCTCCATGATTTCGAGACCAGTCTGAATCGGGGTACGGAGATGGGCAGACCCTTTGATGAGGTCACACTGGTACAGGTAGTAGGGTTTCACCCGACACAGAAGGAGCTTGTGGACCAGCGCCCTTTGAATCTCCACGCAGTCGTTCACTCCCCGGAGGAGGACGGATTGATTTCCGAGCGGGATCCCCGCATCGGCCAGGCGTTCAAGGCCCTCCCGGACCTCAGCAGTCAGTTCGCGCGGATGGTTGCAGTGGATCGAAATGAAGAGAGGATGATGTCGACTCAGGATTTCGCAGAGTTCCGGAGTGATGCGCTGAGGAAGAAAGATCGGCATCCGGCTTCCGATTCGCACAAACTGGATGTGCTCGATGCTGCGCAAACGGGACAGGATGCGTTCAAGTCTGGCGTCGGAGAGGAGCAGGGGGTCTCCTCCGGACAGGAGGACATCCCGAACCTCCGGGGTGTTCTCCAGGTAGTCGAAGGCTGCCTCCCACTGCGTCTCCAGATGTTGCTCGCCCACTCCCGAAACCACCCTCGAACGGGTGCAGTAACGACAGTAGGAAGCACAGCGATCGGTGACCAGGAAGAGAACTCGATCCGGATAGCGGTGAACCAGTCCCGGAACGGGCATGTGGCTGTCCTCCGCACAGGGATCAGTCATCTCATGAGAGTCAGCAAAGGTTTCCTCGACCCGGGGGATAATCTGCCGGCGGATGGGGCAACCGGGGTTGTCTGCCTCAATCAGGTTGAAATAGTGGGGGGTGACCGCAGAGGCCAGTTTGGTCCCGGTGAGCAGGATTCCCGAACGTTCTTCCTCGCTGAGCGCCAGGTGCTCCTCAATCCGGTCCAGCCTCTGCACCCGGTTTTTGAGGTGCCAGCGGTAGTCAGCCCACTGACCGGGAGATACATCCCGGCCAGACCAGTATCCCGGAGCTGCAGAACTGAATCTGACTTCCGCGTCGTAGTCAAAGGAGGCCATCAGAGAGGCCGAATTTACGGGAGAAGCGGGTCTTGTCAAAAGTCGGTTGACAAAAAAACGGAAAACTTTACGTTTAAGGCATCTTAACTATAGGAGGATAGAGTCTTAACACATGTTTTCACAAGCACTGCGTGATATTGCACGCCCAACATACGCCGAGATCCTTGAAACGCTGAAACGATCGGATGGAATGGCCGTCTCCGAATTGGCGAAAGAGCTCAAAATGAGCTATATGGGGGTCAAGCAACACTGCGTCAACCTGGAGAAGAAGGGCTACCTTAAAACGTGGCGGGTTCCTCGCACACAGGTAGGTCGTCCCGAAAAGCTGTATCGTCTGACCGACGCCTGCGACGATCTATTCCCCCAGGCTGGCGCGTCACTCACTCTCAACCTGCTGCAGGGAGTGAAGCAGCTTTACGGTGAATCCGCACCGGAGAAGATGCTGTTCCACCACTTCGAAGATCAGCGCCAGCGTTGGAGTGAGATGATGAAGGGGGCTGCTTCCCTCGCTGAGAAGGCCACCAAACTCGCCGAATTGCGGGAGTCGGAAGGATGTTTCAGCAAGTGCACCTACGAAGCGCGGGATGGACTGCGGATCGAGGAATACCATCATCCTATGGCGGCAATCTATGAAGCCTATCCCAGTGCGATTCGCATGGAGGTGCAGATGATGGAGCAACTCCTGGGAACGCGCCTGGCTCGTAAGAGCGTCGATGCGGGCAAGGGCCGCGAACTGATTGTTTATGACCTCTCTTCGCTCGGTTCCCCGGCTGAGCGGGGCGTCTTCAACGGCGTCCAGACCGATGTCAACCCTCGCACGGGCGTGAATCCCGGCAAAGTGCCGACCGTTCTTGAGATGTAGGAACCGGCGCTCTCCATATTCTTCGAACCCCGGACGGAACCGTCCGGGGTTTTTGCTGCGCAGGCTCCAGCACCCTCCCGTCGTGCCTGCAATTCCCGCGAATTGCGCGCTGCTCTCACATACAGAGAAATCCCTGCCGTGGTTGGAAATTGCTAGCCGAGAGGGGAGGGGTAGTCACCTGCATCCACCAGTTTCCTGATAGTCTCCATCACCACGGGCTTATCCTCCCGGTGGGTCACGCCGAACCATGAACCTCCCGATGCGAGAACCCGACAGGAAGCCTCTTCGTTCTTGAGGAGCAGATCTACCACCGTCGGGATATGGCACTCTCCCGTGGTGGGATTCTCGCAGCTGCCCAGGAAGGTTCGAAGCTTCTCTTCGAGTTGAGTGAAGAAAACCGGGGTGAAGCCCCAGAAGTTCATCGAGACCAGAACGTCTTCTGCGAGTTCACGCTCCGAACCGTCTGCCGCAGAGCCCAGCACCCGTCCATCCTCCCGGCGTGTGATCCGCACGATTTCCTCCACATCCTTCAGGAGTCCGTCTGCGTGGGAAGTCACTCCACGGTTCACCCCGCCATGTTCCGACAGGGTGTTGTCCAAATGGTATCCCACCAGACAATAGCAACTGGAACCAGGCGCCGTATCGGCGAGGAAGGTGGCTGCCTGAGCATAGGCGTCCCGACCGTAAAAGTCGTCGGCATTAATGGCGACGAAGGGGTCGCTTACTTCATGACGAGCGGAATAAACAGCATGCGCGGTGCCCCACGGCTTTGTTCGTTCCTCCGGAACCCGAAAGTCCCCCGGCAGATCGTCCAGACGTTGAAAGGCATAGGCAACCTCGATTCGATCCTTGAGTCGGGCCCCCACGCTCGCCTGGAAGGCCTCCGCGAATTCCTCCCGAATCACAAAGACCACCCTCTCAAAACCGCAGTGAATGGCATCGTAAAGCGAGTAGTCCAGGATAGTCTCCCCATGGGGTCCCATGGGATCGATCTGCTTCAAGCCGCCATAACGGCTTCCCAGGCCGGCGGCCAGAACAAGTAGAGTAGGTTTGTGCATACGAAATCCGGAGGGGTTTTAGGTGGATGGCACCGGAGCATGCAATGGGAATTTCCAGTCGTCCCGGCGCATGAGGGAAAACACGTTGCGAACTCGCACCCACGCCCCTTAGAGTGCGGCGTGCCTCAGGTTGATAGGGAATCCAGAGTCGCTGCTGCGCCGGAGACTTGGGAGGATCATGTTCGGCGAACCTTTCGCGCCATGGTGACGGCCCGAACCCTTGAGTCGAAATTGGCCAGCCTCTACAAGGCAGGCAAGATCGTCGGCGGGGTCTACATTGGCCCCGGGCAGGAAGCCGTGAGCGCCTCCATCGGTTCATGCCTTACCTGGAATCACGACATCTTTGGGGCTTTGATCCGGGATCAGGGCGGGCGCACCGCCTTTGGTGAACCAATGCTGGATGCCACCCGCTCCTATCTCGGTTCGGTCCAGGGGCCGTCGCGAGGCCGGGATGGAAACATTCACCGCGGACACCCGACAGAAGGTTTTCCCGCAATGATCAGTCACCTGGGCGCGATGATCTCCGTAGTGGCCGGGATGCTGTTTGCCCGAAGGCTCCAGGGCCGACTCGACGGAATAGTGGGGGCCGCCAGTGTCGGTGACGGAGCCAGTTCCACCGGGTCCTTTCACGAGGCCATGAATCTCGCCGCGGTGGAGAACCTGCCCCTGGTGGTGATCCTGGCCAACAACCAGTTCGCTTACTCCACTCCGACCGACCGTCAATTCGCCTGCCGATCGCTGGTGGACCGCGCCCTTGGTTACGGAATCGCGGGACACGAAGTGGATGGCACCGATCTCCTGGCCTCGCTGGAGGTGGTTTCCAAGGCGGTGGCTGACGCCCGAGGGGGTGGGGGACCGCAACTCGTGGTAGCTAACCTGCTCCGTCTGAGTGGACATGGTGAGCACGACGACGCATCCTATGTCCCCGAGAGCCTGAAGAACTCACCCCTGGGACGGGATTGCATGGCGGTCGCGGAGCAGCAACTGCTCGCGGCGGGATTTCTCACCGAACCTGAAATCGAGGCCTGGAAGACTGAGGCCGCTGAGGAAGTGCAGGCCGCCGTGGCCCTTGCCCAGCAGGAAGAGGCTCCGGATCCGTTCAAGGATGACTGGATTGTTTATGCCTCGTCTGAACTCGCTGAAGAATCGTAATGGGAGAAGTCACCTACATCGATGCCATCCGCGAGGCGCAGCACGACCTTCTCGCCGCCGATGATCGCGTCTTCATCTACGGACAGGATGTTGGCCACTTCGGGGGCGCCTTCAAGGCCACCCGGGGCTTGAAGGATCTTTTTCCCGACCGGGTCATCGATTCGCCCATCAGCGAGGACGCCATGATCGGACTGGCAGTTGGTGCGTCCATCGAAGGGATGCGCCCCATTATAGAGATGCAGTTCGCAGATTTCTCTTCGGTGGGTTTCAACCAGATCGTCAACCAGGCCGGAACCCACTTCTACCGCACCGGCATTCCCGCTCCCATTACGGTTCGCCTGCCCTCCGGCGGCACCCCGGGCTCGGGTCCCTTCCACAGCCAGATGATGGAGAGCATCTATGCCTATTATCCCGGACTGGTCGTCGTGACGCCCGCCACGGTGACCGATGCCTACTCGATGCTGATCGACGCGGTGGCTCTCGACGATCCCGTCCTCTATTGCGAACACAAGTTTCTCTACCGTTGGCTGAAATCCGACCAACTGAAGGACGATGAGGAGCACCTTCCCATCGGGCAGGCCCGGATTGTGCGCACTGGCAAACATGCCTCAGTAGTGGCCTACAGCGCCATGGTGCACGAAGCCCTCCGTGCCGCAGACCTTCTGGCAGAGGAGGGCTGGGAAATCGAGGTGGTGGATCTGCGCAGTGTGAAACCCCTCGACACCGACACCGTGATGGCCTCCGTGGCCCGAACCGGCCGACTCCTGGCAGTGGGCGAAGCCTTTCCCTGGGGTGGAGTCACCGCCGAGATCGTTTCCCGGGTGACCAACGATGGATTTCATCTCCTCGATGCGCCCCCTCAACGCCTGAATTCCCGCGACACCCCGGTTCCCTATCATCCCAATCTCTGGGAAGCCCATCGACCTACCCTGGAGTCCATTTCGGCTGCGATCCGAAACCTGCTCCAATTCTAGTATCAACTGTTTGAGACCATGCCGGAAGTACCCATTCTGATGCCGCAACTCGGCGAATCAATCGCGGAGGCCATCATCATCCGCCTCAACGTGGCCGTGGGCGATGAAGTGGTGGCGGACCAGGAAGTCATTGAGGTAGAGACCAACAAGGCCACCATGGATGTCACCACCCTGTGTGGTGGCACTGTGCGTGAACTCCTTGTCGAAGAGGGCGTAAGCTATCCCGTGGGAACCGTTCTCGGCCTGCTCGAAGTCACGGAGGAGGAGGCGATCCGAACCGGAGTTCAGGCGACGGGAACGAAGGAATTTTCCAAAGCCTCCTGCCTGCCCGAGCAGGAGGAAGGAGCACACTTCGCTACTCCCGGGGGCGGGGCCCGCGAACCTCGCAAGGTGGAGCCCAGTATCAGGGGCCTGTCCGTTCCAGCCGGCATGAAAGGGGCCCACTATCTTTCTCCCCGCATGAAGGCCCGCATGGACGAACTCGGACTACGGGCTGCGGACATTTCTGCCATCGTGGGAAGCGGTTCGGGTGGCCGGGTCACCGTGGAGGATCTTGAGCAGTTTCTGGAATACGTCTCGACCTGGCCCTGCAGCCAGGCTTCGCCCATGCGCCTGTCAGTTGCCGACTCCATGCGGCGGAGCTGGACCCGACCGCTGGCCTCGGTAGGTCGTCAGGTCGCACTCGAGAACCTGCTTGCTTATCGCCGCAGTCTCGACCCCAAACCGCCACTGACGATTTTCCTGCTGCGGGCCTTTGGCAAGGCACTGGCGGAGCAACCGGCCTCCGCAGGTTATCTTATCGGCGAGAAGATCGTCCCTCCGCGGACCTTCGACATCGGAGTGGCTGTACAGGTAGAGGACGGAGTCCTGGTTCCGGTTCTTCGCAAGGTCGACACCCGCACGGTTGAAGAATTGATGGAGGAATACCTCGACCTGGTACGAAAGGCACGCGACCGGCGGGTTCCGGAGGAGAACACCGGCGGTGGAATCGCAACGGTCACCAACTTCGGAACCTTCGGTCTGATGTGGGGCACGCCCATCCCTCTGCCCAGCGAAACTCTCATTCTGGGAATCGGGGCCGGGGTGAAGAAGCCGATCTGGTCTCAGCAGGAGGAACGTTTTATCCCTGTTACCGAAGCAGATCTCATCCTGACCTTCGATCACCGGGTGGTAGATGGTGGCGGAGCCGGCATGTTACTCAATCGTTTGAACGAACTTCTCCAGAAACCGGAAACTCTCTGACCGGACGATCACCCAATGAGCGAAGGATTACCTGAGGCCACCCAGCGGGTGGTTGAGACTCCGCACGGCAAGGCGGTGGGATCCTCCTATCGTTGGGAAGGGGGGCAATACTGCGCGATCCACACGTCCCGGGGTGTGGTGGGATGCGGTATTTATGACATCGCCTGTGCCAATGAATTCGGCATGGCATTTGCGCTCGCCAAGGGCACCCCTGAGCAACCGCTCCTTGAACCGGAGGACCTGTATGGCGCTTCCATCGTCCGGGTCAGTGAAACAGCCCGGACCCTTGGGATTAAGGAGGGCATGACGGGAATGGCAGCCCTCGCACGCATGTTGGAGGATTGAGTTCTCCAATCGGCAGGAGAATGACTTGCCTCTCTCGATTCCTTTGAGTCCTATCGGAGCGTGAAAACTTCGGCTCGTCTCATCGCGCTTCTCAGCCTGGTCGCCACCCTGACGGGAAGTCCCGGTCTTCAGGCGGACCTTCGGGAGTTCACTGACGTCAAGGGGCGCAAGATCACCGCAGAGTTACTCAGTCTCAGCGGCAAATCCAAGGTGAACCTCCGGATGGAGAGCGGCAAAATGGTCACCGTGACCCTTGAGCGTCTGAGCAAGCCAGACCAGGACTACATTGCAGCTCATCCTGCGGCCAAACTGACGCCCATCGTGCTACCGGAACAGGCGCTTGTGGCCGTGAAGGAATGGAATGAAAAACTCCAGCGTGATGAATCCTATTTCATCAATGTCACCGGTCAACGAGCCTTCCGCCGATCCATCAAGAAGATCCACGACGACGGCTTCGCCAGCGGCCTCTGGCAGTATGCGGTGGTTGAGGGACCGCATCTGGGGGTTCTCGATGCAAAGGGAATGGCGATGTTTGGCGTTTCCCGGGTGGGGCCTCCTGAACTGGAGGCCGGCTCTGATGCTCCCGTCTTTCTGGCGCGTTATGGAACGGGTGACGCTGCCTACGTGCAATATCTTCGCAAGGACGGTAAACCCTTCATCAAGACCAGATTCGCCGGAGGGCGCCCGTTCAACAGTGAACGGGCCTGGGTCAATCTTGAGAGCGCCGATCGACCCGGCGGAAACGGGCAGGGAAACGGCACCTGGACTCTCATCGATTACCAGGGAAATCTTCTTCATGCCTTCGAGGGCCTGGTCGTGAACGATTTTTCCGAGGGTCGCACCGGAGTGGCTCTTGATATCCGTTCCACGGAGTGGGCCATTATCAATACAGACGCCGAAGTGATTGCGGAGGGACCATTCCGCCGGGTCGGGAAATTCATCGATGGAGCCGCCGTGGTGGATGGGCGCCTCATGAACCGGGACGGAGAATGGCTTATGGAGGAAAAAGGGGAGTGGCAGATCGAACGACGCTATGAAAACTCCGGGAGCGACGCGGTAGTGGCCAGGCGCACGAGGCGCATTCCAGGCAAACCCCGATTCGGTATCCTGCGCCGGTCGACGGGCGAATTCATCGCAGACGTGCCGGACGAGTATTACGTCGACCGCGGATTTTTCAACGGACTTGCGGTGGTACGTGATCTCAAGACTCAGAATTTCGGCTACCTTTCCAGGAACGGTGAACTGATCATTCCTACGAACTTTTCACGGGCCGAGCCCTTCAAGGGCGGCTACGCTCATGTTTCTCTCGCACAAATCTATGAACGGGCCGTCATCAATCTGGCCGGGGAGCTGATCTGGAAGGCCCAGCTGCAGGAGATTGCGGTGCCCGAGGAGAAGGAAGCCCCCGAACCTCCGGCCAAAGAGAATGAGGCCGTCCCCGACGAGTAGGCTTTTCGACGCCCCGTAGGGGGAAATCCCCGGGATTTTTCGGATTGCGGAAGGGCACAGCGACTCATTAGAGGAATCCGCATTACATATATTGTGTGAAGTTATAAAGATGTGCCTGGATTGCAGCGATTTGGCCCAAGCCTCCAAGAACCAAGGAGATCGTTCCTGGTCAGACTCCAGACGGACCGGCCTGCCTTGGCCCTGGAGGCGGACCGGACAAACCGGCCCGTGACTCCTTCCGGGAAGCGCGGCCTTGAGGCCTTCCGCCTTTTTCCATTTCCAGTTCGCTATTGGCAGCACCTTGGGAGAATCTCCTGTGACTCCCCAGTCGCGCATCCTGCGGCGGGTGAACGATTTGGTCCATGAAGGTCATTGCG
Source organism: Akkermansiaceae bacterium UBA7890 (assembly GCA_002501065.1). Taxonomy (GTDB): domain Bacteria; phylum Verrucomicrobiota; class Verrucomicrobiia; order Verrucomicrobiales; family Akkermansiaceae; genus Roseibacillus_B. The sequence goes on along the minus strand of DLRK01000102.1, from coordinate 1,236 downwards.
ATAGCGAACCAGAAAGGCGGCGTCGGGAAAACGACCACCGCCGTCAATCTCTCTTCCGCCCTTGCCCGCCGCGGCCAGCGGATCCTTCTGGTGGATCTTGATCCTCAGGCCAACGCCACCAGCGGCCTCGGCGTCGACCCTGAAAAGGCCGAAAATGGCAGTATTTACAGTGTTTTGCTCGGTAACAGTACCCTCGAATCCAAAATTCAGGAAACACCCCGCCCAAATCTCTCGATTATCCCGTCGGAAATGAATCTGGCCGGTGTGGAGATTGAGCTGGCTCGCATGGAAGACCACCTCCTCATCCTGCAGGGAATCCTTCGCCAAGCCAAAAAACGCCGCAAATTTGACTTCTGCATCCTCGATACGCCCCCTTCCCTCGGTGTCCTGATGACTTCTGCTCTCTCCGCAGCCGACGAAGTGCTGGTGCCCCTCCAGTGCGAGTGGTTCGGCCTGGAGGGACTCTCCAAGATTCTCCACGTCATCGACCAGGTTCGCGATTCAGGAGTCAATCCACGCCTGAAGATCGAGGGAATCCTCATGACCATGTACGACGGTCGCACCAATCTGTCCCGCAAGGTCGTCCAGGAGGTGAAGAACTATTTTCCTGAGTGGCTTTACCGCAGCGTGATCCCACGAACCATCCGACTTGGTGAAGCGCCCAGCCATGGCAAGACCATTTTTGAGTGGGATCCTCACGGGACGGGCAGTGAGTCCTACGACGCTGCCGCCAAGGAGTTCCTGCGTCGGCATAAAGTCAGGCCGGCGCCCGTAGCCGCGTGAGGTCCTGACAGGATCTTGCGCGAGGCCTGAAGGAGAGCGGGTTCCGTGTATTCTTACGGAAGATCCGTGTCGTGACTCTGTGAATAACTTCGCCTTTCCGTTTCAAGCCAGTCCCATTCTGACGCAGGGGGCGCTTGAAGATTGCTCACGGGAAGAAGCTTCCCCCTCCCCCCAGGGGCGCCCCTTCTGCCCTGGGATGGTTCCCCTGCTCTTGTGCCCCTTGCGAAAATTTCTTCCGGGTTGAGCGTAATGCCTGAGGGAAGGCTTGCACCGCTGATTCGGGCAGCTAAAAACATTTCAGCTTTCCAAACCTTCTCGCTAATCCGCATGTTCGCGAAACTCTTCGGAATCCTCTCGCAAGACCTCGGTATAGATCTGGGGACTGCCAACACCCTGGTCAACATCAAGGACCACGGAATCGTCCTGCGTGAACCCTCGGTGGTCGCCGTCAAG
>DLRK01000061.1 GCA_002501065.1 Akkermansiaceae bacterium UBA7890 | reverse complement strand
TATTGGCGGCGGTCACCGATCAGACCCATCCAGACTCGCGCCATCAGGCATGAAATCAAACTTTCCAACAAAGGAGAGGTTTCGATGAAGAAAAAAGTGGCAAACTGGGAGCGTGTCGTGTGAACTTTGGCAACCAGTCACAACAACGCCCATAGTTCTTTGCGGGGACTACAGGGCGGCAGGGGGCCAAACGAATCGGCGCCGCCATATTGTGAAGAATCACTCACTGGACAGCTCAGATGAACCATAGAATTATCAGAAGAATCACCCTGTGTCATGCCGCCTTGTCCGCGGGGCGCGTCGCGTTCCTCGCCACCCTGCTGGCGCTTCCGGTGCACGCGGCCGACCTGACCCTGGGATCGCGGGTTCTCGTCTCGGAGAACAACCAGAATTTCAATATCTCGGTTTTCCCCGGCGCCGCGAGTTACGACAACACCGGTACTACCCAGACCAATCCACCTCTCGTCACGAACACCTTTGGTGATGGCACGGTGATCGATTACAACTTCATCGGTAATGCCGGTACGGGCAGCGCGCTCACCACTTATGCAAGTGGGGAAGCCGGACTTATTCCTACTCCCACAGCGCCAGCGGCGAATGTCCATGGCAATGGTGAAGACTGGGCCGACGTGTGGACGTCAAGCGACCCTGTCGGGTTCACGACAACGAGAGACCATAATCCTACCGGGGTCGCTGGAGCGGCAAACACCTTCGCCAGGTGCGCTGAGTTGAACGGAACGATTGATCTCACCACTCTGACGGATGGGAGCCTTTATTTCATGCACGGGACCTACGTCAACCGGTGGACCCTCACCGTGACCATGAGCGGACCCGGACAACCGGACATTGTGGCCACCGACACGCAAGCGGGCAATGGTCCGGGCACCAACTACGGCTGGGTCACGGACTTCACCTTTTCCGATGCCACCGCCTACACCACCATCAGCTACAACTACACTCACGGGGACCGGGACGGATCCCGCGCCCGCTTCATGGGCGTGGTCCTTGATGGCAATGCAAACTTCGGAGCCGATGATTCCGATGCCGACTTCCTCCTCGACCTCTGGGAAGACGAGCACTTCGGTGACAACAGTGGAACCGTTGAGCCCGGTGACCTGACTCCCTCGGACGGAACGGGCGATACCGACGGCGACGGGGCCACTGATCTGCAGGAGCAGAACAACGGATCCGATCCGAATGTGACCGACAGCGACGGCGACGGTCTCGATGACGGTCCCGAAATCAATACCCACGGAAGCGATCCCACAATCCCGGACACCGACGGCGACGGCATCAATGACGGCCCGGAGGTCACCGCCATGACTGATCCCACCCTTGAGGACAGCGACGGCGACAGCCTGACCGATGGCGACGAAGCCCATGACTCCGGACCGCTCGATACCGACGGTTTCGTGACGGATCCCCTGAAACAGGACGGCGACGACGACGGAGTGACCGACGACGTGGACGCCGCTCCGAATGACCCGAGCAACGACAGCGACGACGACGGGCTCACCAACGGGGAGGAGACGACCACCCATGGCACCGATCCGCTGGTGGGCGACAGCGACGGCGACGGCGTGGGCGATGGCGACGAGGTCAACGACTCCGGGCCGCTGGATACCGATGGTTACATCACGGATCCGCTCAATCCCGATACCGATGGGGACGCCCTCCCCGACGGGCAGGAGGTTGACCTTGGCTCTGATCCCACCGATCGCGCTTCGATTCCGAGAAGTGGCCCGGCCGGCTTGACCGTGGGCTCCAGCGTTCTCGTCTCGGAGAACAACCAGAATTTCAATATCTCGGTCTTCGACGGCGCGGCTGGGTATGACAATTCCGGTCAAACGATCGAACCTGCCGCCACGGGCACTTTCGGGGATGGCACGGTGACGGACTACAATTTTATAGGCAATGCGGGCACGGGCAGCGCGCTCACCACGTATGCAAGCGGCGGAGCCGGTCTCATTCCGACTCCCACTTCGCCCCCGGCCAATGTCCACGGCAATGGGGAAGACTGGGCTGACGTGTGGACCACCAGTGATCCGGGGGTCGGCTTCGTCAATCCAAGAGACCATAATCCTACTGGAATCGCTGGGGCGGCAAACACCTTCGCGCGTTGTGCCAACGTCACTGGGACGATCGACATCTCCGGTCTGCAATCGGGGACGATCTACATGCCCCACGGGACCTACGTCAATTCCTGGAATATCGATGTGACCATGAGCGGAGCCGGACAACCGGACATCATGGTGAACGTCGGGCAAGGCAATGGTATCGGCCGGAACTTTGGCTGGATCACGAGCTTCGCTTTCTTCAATGCGGAGAGATACGAGACGATCACCTATAATTACACCAACACCGACGCGGATGGATCCCGGGCGCGCTTCATGGGAGTGATTCTCGAAGGAGTAGGAGCCCCGGCCATGCCATTCCGGTTCGACATTACCAACAACGGTGCGAACCTGGATCTCGAATGGGAGAGCAGGCCGGGGATGTTCTACGTCCTGCGCAGCAGCACCGATCTTGCGGCCGACCTTTCGACCTGGGACCCGGTGAACGTGCCGGGATCGGTGGAGAACAACGGAGTCTTCGAGATTGCGGGGACTGCCCCGCTCAATACCCACACCATTCTGCGACCGGGTGATTCGACCCGCTTCTACCGGGTGGAAGAGTTTCCCCCTCCGCCGCTCCTTGAGGAGGACTTCGAATCAGGGGTGGGTGACTGGGTCGCGGTTGTCAATGACGCCAACGGCAACACCCTCTGGCAACTGGGCACGCCTTCCGGCAGCACGGGACCGATCACGGGAGTCGACGGTTCGGCCAACGCCTGGTCCACCAACCTGGGGGACTACGGAACGAACTCCGACATCTCGCTCTTCTCGCCATCCCTCGACTTCAGCGGGTTATCGGGCGCGGAGTTGACCTTCAAAGCCTACCGGGATGCCGACGGCTTCGGAGACACTGCGATTGTCCGCTTCCGCCGGGTCGCTGACGATGTGCAACTGGGGCCTGACCATGACCTCGACATGACCGTCTTCGATACCGACTACACCAGCATCAGGGTCCCGGTCCCGGTGGAGGCCATTGGCGAGACTGTCCGTATCGAGTTCAATTTCGTGAGCGACAGTAGCCCGGACGCCTTCAGCGGTCTCTCCATTGACAACGTGGTGGTCGAGGCGAACTGACAAACTACTTTTCCCCGGGCTGCCGGAACTCCGCTTTATGGGTTTTGCGAACTTTCAGCAGTTGGGGGAATCCCAATTCTCAGTCACTCCAAATGAGACGGCGGTTTTCTTCGGGAGGCCGCCGTTTCGTTTTCTGCGCTGCGGTGGATGGCGACAGGGGAGGTTCCCCACTCCTTCGGGAGAGGGCGCTTTCACCTCGTTGAGCAGGTCGGGTTTGACGATCCTGGACGATTCATCAAGGCTACCCGCGATTGCCGAGTTCTGCCATGCCATCCCCTCGAAAAAAAAGAGGCCAAACGAAGGTCGCACGAAGTCGTGAGAGCAAATCGCGCAATCGCCTGCCCCTTTGGAAGAAGGCGCTGTTTGCCGCGCTGACCACCGTCCTCTTCTTCGGCCTGCTGGAGTTGATTTTCTGCCTGGTCGGCGTGAAACCACTCCTCTACGAAGAAGATCCCTACGTGGGATTCACATCGCAGATTCCCTTGTTTGTCGAGCAGGGAGGCGGGGGCAGTGGTGCGCGGATGGAGACTGCACGAAACAAGTTGCGCTTCTTCAACAAGCAGCAGTTTTCCAGGCGAAAAAACGATGAGGTAACACGGGTCTTTTGTCTGGGTGGTTCGACCACCTACGGGCGGCCCTACGACGATGCGACCTCCTTTTGCGGATGGCTGCGCGAACTGCTGCCAGTCGCCGATCCGTCCCACGACTGGGAGCTGATCAATGCGGGTGGAATCAGCTACGCCAGCTACCGGGTGGCGACACTGATGGAAGAGCTCTCCGCCTACCAGCCCGACGTCTTTGTCGTCTACTGCGGTCAGAACGAGTTTCTCGAGCGGCGGACATATGCCGGAATCATCGATATGCCGGCGCCGGTCCGCGGACTCGCGGCAGTGCTGAGCCGGACGCGAACCTATAGTGCCACGACCCGGCTGGTTCGAGGGTCCCGCAAGAGACCGAATGCCGAGACAGGAGATGTCAATCAACTTGGCGGTGAGGTCACTACAATCCTCGACCAGACGGTTGGCCCGGAAGACTATCAACGGGACGAGGAGCTGGAAGAACAGGTGCTCGCCCATTACCGCTTCAACATGGCGCGGATTGTCGACATCGCGCGGGCCAGCGGCGCCAAAATCGTATTTGTCACACCGGCATCCAACCTGCGGAGTTGTTCGCCGTTCAAAAGCCAGCATCGGGACGGGCTGGAGGCAGAACAAAAGAAGCGGTGGGACGCGTTGTTCCAGAGCGCGCGCGCACACTTTGATGCAAAACGATTCTCCGACGCGTTGAGCGATCTGGATCAAGCCGGGAAGATTGACGATCGCTACGCGCACTCGCACTACCTGCGTGGACGGGTGTTGGATGCCCTGGAGGGCTTCGAGGACGCAAAAGTCGCCTACCAACGCGCCGTGGATGAAGACGTATGCCCGCTACGGGCGCTTTCGAGGATGCGCGACATCGTGATTGAGGTCGCCCGGGAACGCGATGTGCCGGTGGTTGATTTCGCCGCATTGGTGGAGAACGAGGCTCCGCAGGGGATCCCGGGTGAAGAGTTTTTTCTGGACCACGTGCATCCGACGATCGAAGGGCACCGCATGCTGGCGCTGGCCATCGTTGACGAACTGACTCGCCGAGAGTTGCTGACGCCCGGCAGCGATTGGAACGACGCGGCTGTCGAGCGCGTTGCGTCGGGCATCATGGAGAAAGTCGACCCCAGGGCGCAGGGCGTCGCGATGCGGAATCTTTCGAAGGTGTTCTCGTGGGCCGGCAAGATGGAGGATGCCTATCGGGCGGCCAAAAAGGCACTCGAATTGTATCCCGGCGATGCAGAAACACACTATCAGGTGGGTAATCTCGCTCGGCATCTGGGGGAAAGGGAGGAGGCGTTTGAGCGCCTCAGCTACCTGGTTGGAGTCGATCTGAAACCCGAGGTGAGTTTCTACCTGAAAGCCCACCTGCAACTCGCGGCCATCCTGGTTGAGCGTGGTGACTACGCAGAGAGCGAGCGGGTTCTGCGAAGACTGTTGCATCTGGATCCCGGCAATGGCGCCGGCAAGCAGCAATGGCTCGACCTTTTATCGCTGCAGGGGAGACAACTGATTGAAAACGGCAAGCACGCTGAGGCCGCCGGGAAGTTGCGGGAAGTTTTACGCCTGCAACCGGACAATTTCGAGGCAAACGTCCAGTTGGCCGTTGCGCTTGTCCGGGCGAGCGATCATCAGGCGGCGCTGCCTGTGCTGAAGTCAATGATCGAGGCCCGACCGAAATACCTGCCAGCCTACAACAACTTGAGCTTCGTGCTGGCTCAATTGGGCCGTCTCGACGAAGCCGAGGGCGTTTGCCGCCAAGCTCTCAAGATTGACCCGAACTACGAGTCCGCCCATCGCAACCTGCAATTGATCCTGAAGAAGAAGTCTGGCGGCGAGTAGGGCCGACCCGGAGAATCACGACGGAGGAGGATCCCAGGTAACGAGAAAAGGAAAATTTTCTTGGTATGACTCGTTCCCTGCGAACCCGGCCTGAAAATCGATTTACTAGCAGTCGGCTTGAAAAAGCGATTTACTAGCAGTAGAACGGGGTCATTTTCGCGGGCCAAAGAGAACCTTTATAATGATTGCATGCACATGCTGATGAAAATCTGCAATGTCATCCTGACTGCTTGGGCTTTGGCCTTGGCAACGGTTGCGGGACAAACTGTCGAGAAACCCAACGTCATCTTCCTGATGGCCGATGACCTCGGCTTTGGGGACATCGGGTTCAACGGGAACAAACTGGTCAAGACTCCCAATTTGGACCAGATGGCGGCAGACGGCTTACGCTTCACCCGCTTCTATTCGGTCGGTCCAGTTTGCTCGCCTACCCGGGCTTGCGTCCAGACCGGCCGGCACTGCATGCGGTTCGGTATGATCACCGTAAACGTCGGCAAGCTGCCCAAGAGGGAAATCAACCTGGCCAGGATCGCCAAGTCCAAGGGCTACGACACGGGTCACTTTGGCAAATGGCACCTCGGCACCATGACCAAGGATCCTGAATTGTCGGGTCCTGCCCCTGCCTCCACAGACGCACGCTACGGTCCGCCCTGGGAGCGACACTACGACGAGACCTTCACTACCGAAACCAACGTGGCGACTTGGGATCCCCTCGACGAATCAGACCTCAGAATCCCCAAGCACCGCTGCCACTTCTGGTCCAATGGGAAGGAAATCAAGGAGGACTGGAAGGGATCCTCAGAGAAGATCATCATGGGAAGAGCCATCGACTTCATGGAGAAATCCGTCGAGAGCGGAAAGCCCTTCATGGCCACCGTATGGTTTTACGGTCCCCACTCCCCTACCCGAGCCGGCAGGGAATTGCGTGAGCTCTATCCCAACCAACCCCTGGGGCGTCAGCACTACCTCGGCTCGATCACCTCCATCGACCAGGAAATCGGACGTCTCCGCGAAGCTCTTCGCAAACTCGGCGCAGAGAAAAACACCTTGATCTTCTTTAGCTCCGACAACGGGCCGGAGGGCTCAGGCAATCCGCCAGCGAAATACAATCCCTACCAAGGGGTATGGTATGGAGGAGCAGGCGAATTCAGGGGCCGCAAGCGCTATCTTTACAACGGTGGGGTCTGTGTGCCCGCATTCGCTTTCTGGCCGAAAGGCATCGAGGCAGGTCGGACAACGAGCACGCCCGTCTGCAGTCTCGATTACCTCCCCACCTTCGCCAGCATTCTGGGATACGTCATGCCCGACAAGCGGCCGATCGACGGTGAAAACATCCTGCCGCTCCTTAGGGGGAAGCCATGGCAACGAACAAAGTTCATTCCCTTCGCGTCCCAAATGCAAAAGCAATCGCCCAAGGCATCCATCATCCAGGGAGACCACAAGCTCCTGCTTTGGATGGACGGCAAGAAACCTGACGAACTCTATCACTTGCATAACGATCCGGGAGAACAAAACAACCTGGCCCGGCAAAACCAGAAACTCGCTGCATCCATGGAGAAAAGCCTCAAGGCATGGCTTGTATCCGCCCGCCACAGTTACGAAAAGGGAGATTACCCCAACTACGACAAGCAAGGGATCTTCATCCGAACGAACCCATAAACAAACATCCATTATGAAGAACGTAATCTGCGTATTCGCGCTGCTATCTTTGCTGAACCATACGCAAGGGGCATCCGCCTCTCAGGAAGAGAAAGCCAGGTTGGCAGAGCTGGATGCCTACTGGACTGAAGTGTCGAGAGCGGTTCGTGAAGGAGATTTCGAGGGCTACAAAGCCACTTGCCATGAAAAAGGAGTTCTTGTTTCCGGAACAAAAAAGACCAGTTACCCGCTCTCGAAGGCCTTGGTTCGCTGGAAAAAAGATTTTACTTCCACCAAGGCGGGAAAAATCAAGGCCAAGGTGGAGTTCAGGTTCTCACAACGATTTGGTGATGAAACCACCGCCCATGAGACCGGGATCTTTCTCTATTCCTTCACTGACGCTGAAGGCCGGTGGAAACAGGAGCACGTCCACTTCCAAGCATTGCTTCTGAAAGGCAAGGACGGCTGGAAAATCATGATGGAGTATCAAAAATCCAAAACCACAAAGGCTGAGTGGGATGCGCTGACCGATGACCTGAAAAAGCAATCCTGATGATGCCGTGAAGGAATCTTCATTCGAACGAACTCCGAAAGATAATGAGCGCAGAACACATTTGCATCCTACAGACATAAACCCATTCGTTTTGCACCCCCACCTTCCCCGGGACGGCAAGAAGTATGGTGAAGGAAAGGGGCTTCAAGTTTGCGCGGACGGTAAACGGATCGGAATCCGCGCGGCCCTCGGACGTTTAACTGCGCAGCTTCCAAAGAAACAGTAACGGTTCATCCGGGGCCCTCGAACCAAACAAAGAGGTGAAGAGAAAAATGTTCAGACGGATCCTAATAATGAAGGTGGATTGATGGCGTATACCGATGTAAGTGAGGAAGATGCCGGGTGGTTGCTGAATGCGGCAGGAGTGTCGCCACTGTGTAAGATGGAGGCGCTTGCCGGGGGATGGGCCAATTCGAATTATCTGGTCACACTCGAAGATGGTTCGAAGCTTGTGTTGAAGGTCTGGGATGAAAGGCCACCGGAGGAAGTGGAGCAGATACTTGAGCATACGTGTTGGCTTGCAGACCACGGCGTGCTTACACCGGCCCCCTTGCTATTGGATGGAGGCGTGCGGATGCGTATCAAGGATAACCTGGCATGGATGGTGATGCCGTATATCGAAGGTGGTTGGCTGCCTTCGGATGCTTCTTCACTTTTCGAACTCGGGAAGGCGCAGGCACAGTTGCATGGTGTTCCCGTTCACGAAAGTATTCCCACAACATTCGCAATTGGATATGTTCTCTGGGATAAACTGGTCAAGGAGGCATATGAAAATGGTTCAATGACACCGTTCCTTCTGCTATTGGAAGAAGAGTCGCGTCTTCTCAAACAAAGTATTCCAGATGATTTACCCTCTGGCATCATCCATGGTGATCTGTATCCTGACAACGTGATTGGGCGAGAGGGGGAAGTTCTCGCTCTGCTTGATTTTGAGGAGATCTGTATTGAAGCGTTCGCGATGGATCTTGTGACGACCTATGTTGGGTTTGGGTGGGTGAATGGGTTTCCGGTTCCTGAATTGTGGGATGCATTATTGGCTGGATATGAGTCGGTTCGACAATTGACGAGTGCGGAGCGTGCCGCCCTTCCCGACCTGCACCGCTATGCAGTTCTAGCGGTCGCGGCCTGGCGTTATTGGCAATTCGTGATTAACATGCCTGGGACAGAGCATGCCAATCGATACCAGGAAATGGTCAATCGATTGGATAAGCCACTGCCATTCTGATGTATAGAGGAACTGGCCGCCGCCAATCGGCCTCATGGAATCCGTCCCACCCTTGAAGCATACTTGAGTCGTGCCCGGCGACCTCTGCAGGCATCATGCTCCTGTCAATCAATCAGCCAGGCAGCCTGCGGACAGGACCGGCCCTTGTTTCTTGGGAGCAGTTCCGTGGTGGCCTCAGCAGAGCTGGTACTCCGGCATGCTCATCATGAGGACGATTACTCCCTGCAGTCGCTCATTGATGGTGGTCTTCCGGCGTCCCCACTGCGTGGAGGAAGGCAGAGGGGCGCCCTGGTCGAGAAAGTTGATGAGTTTCTGTCGCTTCGGATCGGCGATGGGGACCGCGAAGAGACTCCGGAGGAAATGATCGACGACTTCGGTCGAGTTCTCGAACTCGAGCCCGGCAAGAGAGGCAACAAGATCCACTCCGCGTGAGGAATTCGATCCGTTGCGGGTGGTGCCGATGGAGCGGCCGTTGCTGAAGAGAGTGTCCTTACCCTCGACCAGGTAGCCGGAGAAATTCTGCCGGGCGAAAAGACGACTGGCGTTGATCCACGCCCTGTCGCCGTCCCAACCCTTGACATTCGGCGGTTGGTAGAGGGCCTGCCCCATGAGAGTCGAGGCCTTGACCATCGCGGCGTAGTCTCCCCGCTTGAGTCCGAGTTTGCGGAAGGTTCCGGCGATCAACTGGGTGGGGCTCTTGATCTGGGCTCCGATCGATTTCCTGCTGTAGAATGTCTCGGAGAGGAAAACCTCCCGCAGAAGCGGTTTTATCTCAAAGCGATTCTCCCGGAAGTTTCGAGCCAGGGTTTCTATGATCGCGGGATCGGGATCCTGGTAGGCGAAAAAGGCGAAGATCTTGGCGGCCATGAACCGCGAGGTGGCTGGTTGCAGAAGGATGAGGTCCGCGAAATGATCGGCGTTGTAGTTTCCGGTGTGACCCAGGATCGTCTTCTGATCAAAGTCATGGTTCTTCCTGTCGAAGTAGAACAGTCCCTTGTTCTTGCTGTCGTACTTGTTTCCCGTCAGGGCGCGCGCACCCTCCTTGATGTCCTGCTCCGAATATCCGTTGCCCTCACCCATGGAAAAGAGCTCCATGATTTCCCGGGCGAGGTTTTCATTGGGGTTTCCCTTCACGTTTGTGTTGTTGTCCAGGTATCGAAGCATGGCCGGGTCGTGAACGATGGCGTGAAGCAGTTCTCCGTAGTTGCCGAGAGCATGTCTCCGGAAAAGATGGTTCTGGAGATAGAGCATGTAGCCGTCTTCGACCGTGCTGAAATCCGAGGTGAAGTGGCCGTGCCAGAAGAGAACGAGTTTTTCCTCAAGCGGGGCCTGGGAAGTGAGGAGCTCTTCCATCCATCGGGTCCGCATGGTCTCCATGATCCAGCCTTCATTGACGAGGCTCCGCCTCCCCGGCAGGGGCTTGCCGTCCTTGCCGGTGGTGAGGAGTTTGATCATGTGCAGGCGTGAGAAAGCAGCCAGGGGATGGTTTTCATCGGCTACAATCGTGTTTTCGTTATAGAACTTCTCCCAGTCGGCGGTGTCGACGAGGGCGTCGAGGGTGGGACCGGCGCCCTTGTTCGAAGCGGCGGCGAGACCCGAGCCCACTCCATCGATGAGGGCCTCGAGTTCATCCTCGGCTTTCTGTTTTTCCGAGAGGCTGCAATCAAGCAGATGATCAACCGCCTGGGGCAGGCCCATCCTGTAGAGCCTGGAGACCTCCGCGGAGGTGCCGCTGAAGCCGGCCCGGGCCAGGAGGTGCCGCGCCTTTTCCCAGGTCCAGGCGCTGGTGGGGAGTTTTTTGAGCGTGTCGGAACCGGCCCCCGGGGCGGGAGCGGTGGCGGTCAGTAACGCGATGCCCAGGGCCAGCGGGAATTGAGTGAGAGCTCTCAACAGTTCGTTCGGTTCGGTTGCTTGGGGAGGTTCGGTAACCGGTCTGATCAGGCCATGAAGTCGAGGTGCTCATAGCTGGCACCGAGGATCTTCTGGCTGGGGGTCTGCATCCATTTGTCGAGGACGGTGGCGTAGACCGAGCGGAAATCGACCTTGAAGGCGAGGTCGCCCTGGTCGAGTGCGGTCAGGCTCGGGCTCTCGCCATAGAGGCCGCTTCTGACGTTCGGTCCGCAGAGGAACATGGGGCCGGCCTTTCCGTGATCCGTTCCCGCGGAGCCGTTTTCCTTCACGCGTCGGCCGAACTCGCTGAATGCCATGGTGAGGACCCGGTCGGCATTTCCCTGGGCCTTGAGATCGGCCTGGAAAGCGGCCATCGCGGTGCTGAACTCCGTCATCAACTGGAGGTGCCGCTGTTCCTGATTGGCGTGCGTGTCATAGCCGCCCTGGGAGACGTAGAAGACGCGAGTGCTCAAGTTTCCCTTGATCATGGCGGACACCATTTGCAGTGATTCTCCGAGCCTCGAATCAGGATAGCTCGATTCGGTCCCCCGTTTCCTGATCAGTTCCATGATCTCGTTGCTGGCGCGGTTGGCGTTGGAGGAGGTTTTCGTGATGAAGTCGAGGGAGGACGAGGCGTCTTCCGGGAGGGTGTCCGAGGAGTTCAGATCCTGGTAGAGCTTCTCCTTCCTCATGTTGTCGCCGGCTGCCATGTAGCGGAAGGAACGGGTGTCCTTGAGTTCAAGGCCGGGGTGAATGCGGCCACGGATCGCCATGGGAGACTTGCCGACCTTGATGGCGATGGAGAGTTTGGAGTCGATGACATCTTCGAAGGCGGTATCGCAGTAGCGGCCCAGCCACCCGTAGCTCTCCTCCCGCGGAATCCGCGTGTAGGTGGGATTTGCGGTGTGCCAGATATCCATCGACTTGAAGTGGCTCTTGTTCCCGTTCGGGTAGCCCACCGCCTGCACGACGGCCAACTGGTTGTCATCAAACATCTGCTTGAAGTGGGTGAGGGCAGGACTGAAGGCGGAGTAGCCGTCGATCTTGAGAAGGTCGGTATCCGGAACGCGCAGGGTGGGGCGGTTTTCCGGGTAGGCCTCGTCGGCGTAGGGGATGATGGAAGCGAGTCCGTCATTGCCACCGTCGAGTTGCACCACGACCAGGATGGGTTGGTCGGTTTCTGCGGCGGGACCGGCCATTGCAGAGCGGATCAGAAAGTTGGGCAGGCTGGCGCCCACCCCCACGATGCCGAGACCGTGGGTAAGGAAGTTGCGACGGGTTCTTATGATCGGTTTATCCATGGCCTTATTTACTTCCTACGGCCATCTCCGGATCTTCGCATCTCCTGAAGCGGTGCGGGAATGTTGAAATATTGACCTTGGTCAAGGTTCTTCGCTTTGACACGACGTTATGTGTCCCAAAAGAGTAGATGTGACAGGTCCCGGCTCAAGATCCCATGGCATACGAGGGAGGCAAATGTGGTGTTGCGTTTGGTCCACGGCTCGGAATTCGCAGGGCGATCTCCGTCCCTTGAACCGACCACTACTTCTCCAAGACAGATACACGTGATGAAAGACAAACTGAAATCTATCCGGGTGGCGGGAATCATGACAGCGCTGTTTGCCAGTGTGGCGTTGGCAGCTGATCCCCTGACAGAGGCTGCCACCGCCAAGGCTGCCGCCGGCAAGGAAGCCCGGGATCAGGTCACGGCCGCCAATAATGCGGCGAAGGAAGCCAACTCCCAGCGAGCCGCGGGCGCCAGGGCTGCATACAGTGCCTCGCTCGAACTCACCGCCTCCAGGAAGGCTCTGACTTCCAAGGTTGCAGCCGCAAAAGGCGCCGCCGGGAAAGCCGCTGCCAGCAAGACCGATGCTGACAAAGCTGCCGCGGATAAGCTCGCCGCCGAGAAGATGGCTGCCGAGAAGGCGGTCAAGGATGCCGAAGTCAAGGTGGCGACTGCCCGGAACGTTCAGAAGGAGAAGGACGCCGCCGCGCAAGCCGCCACTCAGAAGCTTACGAAAATCAGGCGAGCTTCCTATCCGGTCCTTGCGGAGAAAGCCGCCGCAGACAAAGCCCTTGCGGAAAAGGTGGCCCTCGACCGGGCCGCGTCTGCGAAGGCCGCCGCTCAAGAATCGTCCACGGCTGCCACCGTGGTCAAGAAAGCCGAGGCTGCGAAGGCCGAGGCCGGAAAGCACCGCACCAAGTGCGTCGCCAGCCTGGCCGCCGTCCAGAAGGCCGCCGCCGGCAAGACGGAGGCTGAGAAGGCTGCTGCTGACAAGGATGTGAAGGCTGCTAAGGACAAGGTGGCTGCCGCCGAAAAGGCACTCGCCGAAAAGGAGGCGGCCCTGAAGACGGCCATCCAGAACGTCAAGACCGCCAAGACTGCCGCGGAGAAGGCAACGGTGGCGAAGAGCGCTGCTGACAAGGATCTCCGGGCGAAAACCGATGTGGACCGGATTGCCGTCGAGACCCATCGCGGATCGGAACTCTACGTGGCCCTGACCGCGGCCGACAACGCGGTGAAGGCGAAGGCCGCCGCCGAGAAGGTCGTGGCCGAGAAGGCCGCACTCGTCGCGCCGGCCAAGAGCGCGTGGGAAACAGCCAAGGTGGTCTCCACCAAGGCTGCCGCGGAGAAGGCCACCGCAGAGAAGGCCCTCGCGGCCGCTCCCGAGGACAAGAAAGGCGTGGCCAAGGAAGCCTGCGATGCCAAGGTCGCGGCTGCTGAAGCTGCCGCAAACAAGGCGGCTTCCGCCAAGGCGGCCTTCGAGAAAGCCGTTGCGGAGACTGAGTCGGCCCGCAAGGTGGTGCCCGAGAAAGCCAAGGCCATTGCGCCGGCCCGGGACAAGGAAGCGGTAGCTCGCGCCATCGCCCTGGGCGGATTGAAGCCGATGGCGGGCAGCAAGTGGGACTACGCCAAGGCCCGCCACCTCATGGTGCGCGCTGGCTTCGGCGGAACTCCGACGGAGGTGCAGAAACTTTATGAAATGGGCCTGCACAAGGCTGTCGAGCACTTCGTCGAGATCTACGATCAGCCGGTCGCCAATATTGAATTCGATCCTTCCCGATTGAGGCGTCCGGAGCCCTGGATTGCCCGGCTGGATTCCGTGGAACGCCAGGCCATGACCGTCAGGCATCGCAATCCCGAGCGCCGTCAACAGGCCGAGATGCGCCGGTGGTGGCTGAAACGGATGGCGGAATCACCGCGACCGCTCCAGGAGAAGATGACCCTCTTCTGGCACGATCACTTCGCGGTGCAATACAAGAAGCGCTACCGTACCTACATGCTCTACCAGCAGAACCAGCTCTTCCGCACCTACGCGGTGGACAGTTTCGCCGGCCTGCTCCGCGGAATCGTTCACGATCCGGCCATGATTTCGTTTCTCGACAACAACGTGAACTTCAAGGGGAGCGGCAACGAAAACCTGGGCCGGGAAATCCTGGAGCTCTTCTCCCTTGGCGAAGGCCGGGGCTACTCCGAGGACGACCTGCGCGAAGCCTCCCGCGCGCTCACCGGCTACACCTACGACTCCTGGACCGGGCAATTCCGCTACCTCGCCACGCGTCATGACGATGAACCCAAGAAGATCCTTGGATCGACAGGCAACTGGAGCGGCGACGACCTCGTCGATATCATCCTCCGGCAACCCTCCACGTCTCGCTACGTCACGGAGAAGATCTTCGCCTTTCTCGCCTACGGAGAGCCCGAAACCGAGATCGTCGAGAAGCTGGCGCACGTGATGCGCTACTGCAGCTACGACCTGCGGCCGATGCTGAAGAATCTCTTCCTTTCCGAGGCGTTTTACAGCGAGAAGGCAATGGGCACGCACATCAAGGGGCCGGTCGAATTGACGGTCGGCGCCATCCGGGATCTCGGCATCAGGAACGTCAACTACGGGAACGTCGACTCTGCCATCAACCAGATGGGACAGTATCTGTTCGAACCACCCAACGTAGCGGGCTGGAACGAGAATCGCACCTGGATCAACGCCGAGCGCATTCTCATTCGCTACAACCAGATGGCGAAATTGCTCGAGCAACCGAACGTCGACCTGGTGGCCCTGCTGGAGGGGAGAAACGCTCAAACCCCGCAGCAGATCATTGATGAGGTCGCCAAGGCCTGTCTCGTCGTCGGTCCCGATGCGGAAAAGAGGAAGGTTTTGACTGATTACATCGACGATCTTCCACCGGTCGCGGAATGGAAAACCAAGCGGGACCAGGTCAACGCCCGGCTCCGGGTCATCCTGGTGCTCCTCATGAGCACTCCGGAGTCACAGCTCGGTTAGCGAGCTGGGATCAGGTCCAGAAACCAATACGAAAAAAGAAAGCAAAGATTCCCCTCACGAAGAAAGGAGAAAACCATGTCCAAGTTCTATATCAACACACGCCGGGATTTCCTGACCCGCGGCCTCGGCCTGGTCGGGGTGGGTGCCGTCCTGCCGCACCATCTCATCCGGACCGCTCTGGCGGGACCGGAAGCACAACCCGATCAGCGTGTCACCGTCATGCTTCAACTGGCCGGCGGTCACGACGCTCTCAGTGCTCTGGTGCCCTACGGCGATGCGGAGTATCACAAGGCCCGCTCCGCAATCCGCATCAAGGAGGAGGAAGTCCTCAAGCTTGACGACTACGTCGGACTTCATCCCTCTCTCAAGGGGATCAGGGAACTCTATGATGAGGGTGCCTTCGCCGCGATTCCCGGAACGGGCTATCCCAACACCAACTACAGCCACTTTACGGCCACCGATATCTGGCACACTGCCGATCGGAATCCCGGTAAGGCCCTGTTCGGATGGGTGGGTCGCGCCTGTGATGCCGCCTTCAAGGGTAACCTCGATCCGAAGCTCTCCATCGCGGTTGGTCAGGGCAAGACTCCGCGCGTTCTGGTGGGGAAAGAGCATCCCGGTCTCAGCTTCAGTTCCCCCAACGCCTATCGCTACACCGGCGACCGGGGTGACGCGAAACGCAAGGAGCTCTTCCGGAAACTGAATCAACCGGGCCAGGGCGGTCACGGCTCCAACAAGGACTTCATCACGCAGACGGCTGGCAATGCCAACGCCAGCAGTGACGAAATTCGCAGGATGGCCTCCGGCTACAAGCCCAAGGCCGGGTATCCCAGTACAAGCCTGGGCAGAAACCTGCAGACCATCGCCGCCCTCGTGGTGCGGGGATTGAGCACGCGCATTTACTTCACCGAATTGGGTGGATTCGATACTCACTCCAACCAGCGGCTTGGCCATGACCGCCTCATGCTGCAACTCGATGAAGCCGTGACGGCCTTCTACAAGGACCTCAAGGCACAGGGTCACGATCAGCGGGTGCTCACCATGACCACCAGCGAGTTCGGGCGACGGGTCAAGGAGAACGGGAGCCGGGGGACCGACCATGGGGCAGCCTCGGCCCTCTTCATGTTCGGGCCCGCCGTGAAGCCGGGCATTCACGGCAAGCACCCCAGTCTCACCGACCTCCAGGGTGGCGGCGGGGGAAGCCTCAAGCACACCGTCGACTTCCGGAGTGTCTACGCCACCGTCATGGAGAAATGGATAGAGGCTCCGAGCGAATCGGCCCTGGGAGAGAAGTATCCTCTTATCGACTGCATCGCGTAGAGAGAGGACGCCCCTTCCCGGGTTGACAGACGGCGTTCTCCGATCTGGGAGGCCCTTGATACAGGTCAATAACGGCCGCACCCCCAGTTGCGTAATATGATCAAACTAGGCCGGTAACGGACTAGGAACGGACCTGTATGGAAGATCCCCAGATAAAGCTCCTTGAAGCCATGAAACGACACCATTCCCGAATTTCCCTTCTAGCCTTGCTGATTCTCTTCGTCCTTCCGGCGAGCGCCCACGCCCACATGCGTTGGTTCGTGGACGGCGCCCACCCCGAGCAGAACTGGCCATGGGACCTCACCAGCTATCTGGTGCTGGCGGGTGGCGTTCTCTTCTTCCTCGTCTCGCTATGGATCCACCGGGCTGCTGTTCGGGGGAGAATCTGGAAGAAACTGGAGGAAGCCAAACCTGATTGGGAACCGTGGCTCTGGCGTCTCGTGGCCTTTCTCACCGGACTCGCCCTCATCATGAACAGCGCCGGGAAGGACTACCTCGCACCCAACCTGAGTCTTCCCGACGGCGGGGTTCTATGGTTTGGTCTTATCGCCCAGCTCCTGGTGGGGATCCTGCTCATCACCCAGGTTTCCTTCTCCATCTCCGGGGTGCTCATCTACGTGGCGGCCGCCCTGGCTTTCCTCTTCAATCCCATCGACCTGATGGTCGATTACATGTTCGAGTTTACGGCCCTTGGTCTCTCTCTCATACTCGTTGGGTCGGGACTGAGTTCTGTTGACAAGGCGACGATGGACAGGTTCAAGTTCAATGTCAGCCCCTTCTCTCATCTCGCTCTCCCCATCCTTCGCGTGGGGGTCGGACTGACCCTCGTCGCCCTCGCCATTCACAACAAGTTGCTGAATCCTTCCATGGCGGTGGGATTCCTGAACGAGCACGATCTCAATTTCATGCCCTACATCGGGTTCAGCGAATTCTCGCACCTCCACTACGCCTTTTCCGCCGGGATCGCAGAGCTCGTAATCGGAATTCTCATCCTCTTTGGAATCGCCACCCGGTGGACCGTAGCGGTCCTCTCGATCTTCTTCTTCTCCACCTTGATCGCCTTGGGGCCTGCAGAACTCGTTGGTCATTTCCCGCTCCTGGGTATCGCGGTTCTTCTCATCGTCTGCGGCGGCGGCAGGTTGCGCGGCCGCATCCCCGGGACCGTGTCGGCTGGCAGTGCGGAGGATGCACCTGTTGATAGTTCGGCACCGGCTTGAGACCGCCCCCCGGCGACGGAATGACGGGCTCCTTGCGGCAGACGGTCCTGCGTTGGAGGGCACTTCCAGTTCCCAAGCACTGAGGTTGTTCGCGTCATCCGAGCCGGTGGCCCACCCACCCTGTCCGCTCTCGAAATCTTCCATCAGGACCGGAGGTGGAATGAGTTTCCGGATCCGAAAGCAGACCTCCGGTCCACTCTCGCTACCTCAAGGAGCCTCAACCCCGATCGGCAGAAACGCAGCCGCAGGCGATCAAGATTACGCCTCCCGGGAAGAGCTCCGGCATTGCGCCCTGTTGAGCCAGGGGAAGGCTGTGTTGATCACCGGCCAGGGGTGTGATCCGTCCAGTCCGGCATCGCTCCCGCCCGGGGCTCGGTGCCATGGAGCGGAAGGGTGCTCCTTCTTCGCAGGGACCAGTCCTCCCGGCTACTCGATCACCTCGATATCGTCAATGGTCAGTCCGCTAAAGTTATCAACGCTGCCGTCGCTTACGAAATTCCACTCGATGATCACATTCTCTCCGATGGCCTCCGTCGGGACGGGAACCTCAAGGGTGACGTAGTCGATATCGAATACCGCCATGTCGAGAGCCGTTTCCGCGCCCAGTTGCAGGAGGTCGACAGCACGCAGGAAGCGCACCACTGCGGAGTCGCCAAATCCGTCGGTATCGCGGAAGGCTTTGAAGGTCAGTTCCGCGCTGGCTATCCCGCTCAGGTCGAAGGCGGGGGAGCGCAGGGCAATGTCGGAGTCCGGACCGTAGTTGCCGAGATTGGTGGACCACGCAGTGGCGGAGTCACCGGCGCCGGTGAGGGGTCCGGTGGAGCCGGAGGGTGATCCGAGTTCCCATTGGGTGTTCCCGGAGGCATCGTTTACTACGGTGGTCCAGCCCTGGGCTCCCGATTCAAGGTCGTCTGTGAAGAGGGTCACGGGTGGGGCCGGAAAATCTCCCACCACAAACAGCCGCGTCAGGTCAGCGGGCATGGGAATGGTCAGAATATTCTCTGGCGGGGTGGCCACGATATTGGCGTTTTCCCCGAAGATCGGCCAGTCGATGGGCTTGGTGGCGGAGGGATCCAGCTCGCTGCGCAAGTTGTAGAGTTTTCCGGGTTCGCTGTTCCACTTGAATTCCAGTTCGTTGCTGTCCGCCAGGTGGTTCACCTCCAGCTGGAGCTTGCCTGGCCCGGCAGTGACGTCGAGGCTGACGAGATCGACGTAGTTGTCGTTTCCGTTCGAGCCCGCGGATGTTTGCAGGATACGAACGGTGGCCTTTCGGGCCCCGGAAGGGATGAAGGCGCTCTCGGTAAACAGATCCCAGGTATCGATCAGGCCGTCGTCGCCTCCGGAGATTCCGTCCAGGGTGGCGGCCACTCCAAGAGAGAGATCGGAGGCATCGAAGAATTCCAGCTCAAGGAGGCCGGTATCCGTTTGTGGTGGGTATCCGGCGATCTGAGCGCTGAAGGTGAATTGCGAACCGCCCGCGTCAATGTTTCGGGAAGTCAGTCCGGTGGCGGCGGAAATGAGGTCCAGCGTCTGTTCCACAATCGCACCATCCGGAATGGCTCCAAGGCCGACGGTGTGGAAGTACCAATCTCCAGCGCCCATGGGGGCGGGTCCAGTGAACCAGATCTGCGTTGTGTAATTATAGACATCAAAGACTTCGTTGGGATAGTTCGGGCTTGTCCAGCTGAAGCCGCTATTGATCCCATCGAAACCGTTGTTGTTTTCGAAACTTCCGTTCTCGAGGATCTCGGTTGCGGGAAGTGATCCCGCGAAGGAGAGGCTGCCGGCCACGATGGCGAGAGCAGTTTGGGCCGTGAAGGATCGTCCCCAGGGCAGTGGAGTTGTTTGTTTCATGAGAATACGGTCGGGTGCGCGCTTGGCCTGAAGCCAGGCCTCCGATGCGAATGAGAGGCTCGTTCAAGGTTCGTCAGTCCCATCCATGCTGTCAAGATGACAGATAAACTAGCTTTTCCCCTGCTGGATTCCACGCCGCGATTGGAGGTTAGGCGGACTACCCCGGACTCGGGAGCAAATGGAATCACGGGGAGAGGCATACTCTCCCGGGGCAGGCACACAAACGAATCCGCTCCTAGCGACGGCGGCGGAAGAAGCCGAGGAGACCGAGGCTCCCGAGCACGAAGATGGAGGGCTCGGGAATGGTCGTTATGTCGAGGGCCACGAGATCGACGTAGTTATCGTTGCCGTTGGAGGACCCTGCGGTGGCCTGGAGAATTTGCACTCTCGCGGTTTGGGCATTGGCCGGGACGGTGCCGGCGGAAGAGAAGAGGTCGAAGGTGTTGGTGATGCCGTCGGCTCCCCCGGTTGTTCCATCCAGGGTCACGGTGCTCCCGACCTGGCTGGAGGCGGCGTCCAGGAAAACGAGTTCCAGGATGGCCGTGTCGCCGCCAACTTGGTAGCCGGCAATCTGGGCCGAAAAATCAAAAGTGACGTTCCCGGCATCGATGTTCCCGCTACTCGAAAAGTCACTGAGGGTGACCGATTGCTCTACAATGGTACCACCCGGAAGGGCTCCCAGGCCGACGGTGTGAAAATACCACTCCCCTGCACCGGCCGGAGCGGATCCCGGAGCATACCAGACCGCCGTGGTATGGCTGTAGACATCAAAGACGTCGGGAAAGCCGTTGGCGCTGACCCAGCCGAAGCCGGCATTGGTGCCGTTAGCTCCGTTGGAGTCCTCGAAGCTGCCATTGACGATCGTGTTGGCAGCCGGAAGGGAACCGGCGAACATGAGAGACCCGGTGAGGATCCCAAGGGTGGCAGAAAGGCGGGTGGAAGCTTTCACGATTCGGCTGTGGGTTTGGGCATTGCGGGAAAGGCCGAGCAGACCCATCCGTTGGAACTTTTAGAGGGCCTGACCCGCCTGTAAACAGAAAATGCAATATTTTCTGGAAAAATCCCGCCAATGGCGATGGGAGGGCGGAAACAGGCTCTGTTTTCAGGTCTCCAGGCCCTCCAGGACCTCGAGGGCGGGGGCCAGGTGCGATTCGTAGTTCTTCCACCGGCCCACCGCTGCGCCGTAAATGGGCTGGGTGACCTCGGCGTAGGTCGGAGAATTGACCGCCTTGTGCACGTTCTGGTCCCGGTAGTGGGTGAGATCCTCATGCCATGGGAGGCCCAGGAGATTCAGGATGGGAGTAAGGGCGCCGGCGAAATCGGAAACGAGGTCTTCATAGGCGACCTCCGCCCATTGATCGGTGAGGACTTCGCGGTAGCGATGCCAGGTTTCGATCTCGAAGCGCGTTCGCTCGGCGGCGGTGCGGATTTCGAGGAAGCGGGCGCTCACCGAGTTGAGGGGGAGATAACGGAAAAAGCAGGAGAGGACCACGTCGCGCGGGTCACGGGACGCGTAGAGGATTTTTCCCGAGGGGACGGTGCGCAGGAAGCCGGGGAGGAGGGGGACGGTGGATGGATTCTTGTCGATGAGCCAGCGTTCGTCCTGATCCTCGCCGAGGGCCCAGCAGAGGTAGTTGCGGTAGCGGTCGCGTTGCGCCTCGAGCGCGCGGTCCGTGATCTTGTCGAGAGTCTCCACGCCGAAGACGGGCGGACGATTTGCAGACTTGGAGAGCACGGTGGGCAGGATGTAACTGGGGAAGGCTTCCCGTTCATCAGAGCAGAGAATCTCCGGATGAGCATCGAGGACTCGCTCGAGGAGAGTGGTGCCGCTGCGGGGAGGCCCTGTCAGAAGGGCGATCCTCGACTCGTCTTCCCGGGCGGTCCACCTTGAGAGAACCTCGGAGGTGAACTCGTCACGCAGCGCGGTGGTGAACTGGAGCTCCTGCCCGGCTTTCTTCAGGTGCGGTTCCGCGAGCGGAGAGAGAATCGACTTGGACTCCACCATCATCTTGAAGGCCTCGTCGTAGTGACCCTCCTGGTCGAGAATGGCCGCCACCAGCGAGGCTGCCTCGGAGCGGATAAAGGGGTGCGGCGTGGTGGAGTGCACGATCGATTCCAGGACCGTGGTTGCTCCTGCGGTGTCGCCGGATCGTCGCAGGACCCGGGCCTGGACCAATCTGCCCTCAGGCGAGTTGGGACGTGACTTGAGAAAAGCCTCGGAGTGTTCCAGCGAGTCCTCGAGACGATGGCGGCGCTCGAAGAGAATGGACAGTTCGAGGTGCGCCTCGGGCAGTGGGTGTCCGGACTGCAGGGCGGACTCGAAACAGGCGATGGCCTCCTCCGGTCTCCGGATCATGCGGTAGGTTTGCCCGGTCTGAAAGAGAAGGTCCTGATTGCTGCCCGCCAGTTTCATGAGGCGGGCGAGGAGTTTCTCGGCGGTGGGAATTTCGAAGCGAGCCCCGAAGGCGCGCGCAGCATCGGTTAGCGCGAGGGTGTTGTCGGGCTGCCGCCGGACCGCCTGCCGGAAGAGTTTGAGGGCTGGCTCAAACTGGTTGCGGCTCCAGCGCTCGCGCGCGCGTTGGAGCTCGGGAGAGTCCAGCGAAACCGGCTGAGCGGCCTGCTTCGGCCCACGGGTCGGTTTTTTTCGACGCTTCGCCACGACGCAGGGAGCATGGAAGTTTCGCGTACTCTGTCAAAGCCTACTCGAAGGCGTAGATCTTTCCGCTGTGGGTGGAGGCGAAGAGACGGCCGTCGGCCAGGGCGAGGCAGTGCACAACGCCCTCGACCGGCAGGGTTCGCAGGAGAGACCCGTTGGAGGCGTGGAAACAGCGGATTTCGTTTCTTCCCCCGACGTAGAGAATAGTGCCGCCCAGGATAAGGGTTTCCGGTTCCCGCATTGTCTGCACCCAGGAACTGCCACCCGTGGCCTGGATTGCCTCGCGAATCACGTAATAGCGGGTCGAGCCGTTCACCAGGACACGGTGAGCGCGTGAGTGGCGCGCAATGTTGGCCCGCGAAACTGCGTTGCTCTCCTGAAGGTGGAAGGTTCGGCTTTTGGCCCAGGTGTTGTTGCCGTGGCCGGGTCCGTGGATGAGTTTGCTGTCAGGGGTCAGGACCGCAAAGGTTCCGCCCCCTCCGGGGAGGCGCCCGAGGAAGGTGCCGTCGGAAAGTTGGAAAGAGATCGGCGAAACCCGGCCCTGCAGAACAAAGAGGCGGTCGCTGGAGGCGAGCATTGGACCCTCCATGGAATACCACTGGGCGGCCGCGACGGTCTTGTTGTAGTTGGTCGTGCCGGTGAGGGCATTGAGGGAGGCGAGGTGATTGTCCTGCCAGGGGAGCAGACCGAATCCGCAATAGGCGTTGTCGCCCTGCACGAGGACTCCGGTCCGGCAGGGATAGCGCGAGATGAACTTGTGGTCGGCGGGGATGAGGGTCTTGTCACTGGAACCCCGGAAGCTCCAAACCCTGGTTCCGGTGTCGGAAGTCACGCAGTAGGCCTGGCCGTCGTCGGAGCCGAAGTAGACCCGGCCCTGATCGTAGGCCGGGGCGATGCGCACCGCGCCCTGAACGTTATGACGCCATGTTTCCCTGCCCTCCACGGCATCGAGCGCCACGCAGGCGTTTCCGGAGGAAGAGGCGACGAAGACCTTGCCTTGCGCTGCGACCAGGTTGAAGGCCTTGTCGTAAGCACGCGCCTCCTTCGGTTTGGCAACGTTTCCCCAGGTGTCACGCTGCATGGTTCCGTGCCAGGCTGGTTGGGGCGGAGTGGATTCGCGGAAGACCCACGAGAGAGTGAGGCTCGCGGCGTCAAGTTGCTCGGAGCTTGTTCCCGAGCGATGATTGTCGTGGCGCCAGGTCGGCCAATCCTCCGCCTGCGCGGTTCCGAGAGAGGCCGCGATGGCGAGGATCATTGCTGGTCGAACAATCGTCATGGAGGTCACGGGGCGAGGGGGGCGAGACCGAAGGAAGTTTCCATCCAGGAGCCGCAGGAACATCCGGCTCCTTTCTCCTGCACGAGGATCATACCCTGCGAGGGAGTCCACGAAATCCAGCAGGCGGGGCGCACCCGGCTGACAGCAGTTGTAGTTCTGGATCGCGGGTCCCACATCGCGATGCTGCCGGCGTATTGGCCGCTGCTTTCGACGCCGCGGTAGAAGAGTGAGCTTCTCGCCCCCACAAAGGTTGAGCAACCGTTACGGGTTGGCATGATATTGCTTCCAGTGATCCGTCCGGTCGTGAGGCTGTAGCGGTGCGGTTCGAGGTAGAACTGGTCACCCATGATGACCGGGTGCTGGTGGTTCCCGCCGTGGTGGCTCGAGCGCCATCCGTGTGACTTGTCCCAGATGGGGTCCCCGTTGGCGGGATCGAAGGTGTAAATGTTGACGGTGTCGTTGCTCTGGTTGCTGCCGGTCAGGATCAGGCGCCGATTGCCATACTGCAGCCAGACGGTGGGCTCGCCGCCGGTGAAGGAGGGCGTTTTATCCCAGAGGACCTGGCCGGTGGCTTGATCAAGGCAGACGAGGTGGACGTCCGATTTCCAGGAGTTCACCGGGAGTCGGCGGGTGTCACCGGCGGCCACGGTGGCGTCCCGGCACTCCAGGAAGAAGACCTTCCCTTCTGCGACCGTGATCGTGGAATTCAGGATCAGGCCCTCCTGGTAGAGCCATTGCAGGATGCCGGTGTCCTTGTCCAGGGAGAAGAGATTGTCGGCCACCACCATGTGGGTCTGGGTGCCGCTCTGGGCATCGAACCAGTATTCCTGTCCCCAGAAACTCTTGTAGGCCGCATCGTATTTGGTGGCGGAGCCGAGGAGTTGGTCACCGCTCCGGCCGACGTATCCCCAGTGGTAATCAAAGTCGGGACTGGGTCCCGGTTCGACCTTGTAAACGGTGCGCTCACCGTGGTCGCCGGCCAGTTTCCAGCACTCGGTGCGCACCGCCAGCCAGAGCCCGTCGTCGTCGGCGCACATGTTGCCCGAGTCGCGGATCAGGTTGAGGCGATTGAGATCGCTCACGTCGCGGGTCCAGAGAACCGATCCATTGTGGGAGTCGAGACAGAGAATGCGTCCCATTCCCTGGCAGTAGAAGCGGCCCTTGGTGGCGAGGGGAGCCTGGGTGCGCACGGCGCGGTCGATCACGATTTCCGGCCCCGGCCGACCGATCCATTGCAGGCCAAAATCGCTGATTCTGGTTGCTCCCGAAAGGGTGTCGCCAGACGCGGCGGACCCTTCGGGGTCTCCATACTGGTGCGTCCACGATCCGTAACCGGGTGGCTCCGGTTTGCTGTGAGTGGTGTATTCGGCATCCTGGCCGGGGCTCCCGACCCTGCCAGCCAGAATGCCGCGGGCGGGAACCAGGTACCTTTCGAGGACAGGCCGGAGGGTTGTCAGGGATGCTCCGCCGCCGATATTGTCGGCGGAGATAATCAGGTTGAAGGTGTTGGGATTAAACGGGATGGAGTCTTCTTCGAGAAAGACCGTGACCCGGGATCCATAGACCCCGCGCGCCTGCAGGAAGGCCCGGGCGGCATCGGCGTCGGCCTGTGTTTTTGCGACTGCCGCGATCACCAGTTCGCTCTGGGCCGCCAATTCGTAGGCCAGTTCCCCGCTCCCGCAGTCATAGTCGAGACAATAGCCGCGGCTCGGTGTGGCGGGGAGGGCAAGGATGGAGCTGGCGTGACCGGGCCATGGGGCCGGGGTTGCTCCGAGGCTGTGGGCTGGAATGGCGGGGGGGCTGTAGTCCCACGCCCTCGTCGTGGTGAACGTGTTGGAACGCGACTCCGCTCCGTCAGCGATGTGGATTGCCGCGTAGGCGAGGATGTCTCCGGGTTCCACCCCGTCGATGACCACCTCGTGCGTGGTGGTGAGTTCGTAGTGCTCGTAACGCGAGTGGGTCTGGCCGTCCGTTCCGTAGTCGAGCACGGTCACGGCTGGGGCGTCGGTAATCCAGCGGATGATGGCCTGCCCGCTGCGGAACTCCACGGTGGGCTCGATCTCCAGGGAATGGGCAGCCTGGTAACGGGCGCTCATCCGGATGCGGAAGAACTTGTGGTCTCCCACCCGCGAAATGGGAAGGTGGTAGCGGAGGTGATGTTCGCGCATGCCGTTGGGCAAGGCGGTTGGCTCGCCATGGGGGAGGAATTTTCCCTCGCCACCGGTCCACGATGTCAGGTCGGTGGCGGCCTGGGGGACGTATTCGATGGCGCCATTCAGGAGCGGGCGGGTGTAGTGAAGGACGGCGTAGTCCTCGCCGCCGATGTTCTCGGTTGTGAAGCGGGTTTCGGCCAGGTCACCCGTCGTGGTGGGGTTTCCTCCCGTGGAGTACTCGAGCAGGTTGCTGCGGCCGTCCGACTCGAAGTCATCGTCGGCTCCCTGGCTCAGGTTGTCGAAGAATGCCATCTCCCAATGGTCGTCGAGGCCGTCCCTGTCCGAGTCCACGATCGAGGTTCCGGTGAGCGAAAGTCCGAGCTTGGAATTCTCAAAGACCACTGCGACTTCTTCCGAATCGAGTTCGCGGCGCCAGAGGGCCAGCTCGTCCAGGTCGCCGCCCCACGGGTGCCGATTGCGTCCGTCTGCCCCCAGGGTGAGCGGCAGTCCGGAATTGATCGATCCCAGTCCCGAGATTGAGGAGGCGCCCGTGTAGGATCCATCGATGTAGAATTTGGCGGATCCGCTGCGGTTGTGAGTGATGACAAGGTGGTGCCAGCGGCCATCCGCCACCCCGCCGGTGCCGAAGCCGTTGCGGATGGTGGAGTCCTTGTGGGCGATTCCGTCGGAAATGTTCCATTTCACCCCGCCGTCGCTGGTGCTGAAAATCCCCCATCCCGTATTGTTTGTGCGGCTCCAGTTCTTGTTGGTGAGCAGAGCGGCATCGGTTCCGCCGCCGCCGAGCGCTTCGTTGTCCTCCATCTCGCCCAGGCGCCTGAACCAGAACGACACCGTGAAATTCGTGTCGGAGCCGAAATCGAAATCGGGATGGCGGCCGAACTGGATGAGCTGGGTGGGCGAAGCCTGGTCCCGGAAGGTGACGGCGTGTCCATAGATCCCGCCGCCGAGAAACCTGGGTTCGCCGATCTCCCTCCCGTCGTGCGTGTTCGGGGAGCTGGAGAGATCCCTGCTGTTCCCCTCGAAGCGGTAGTAGGCTACCAGATCGACGTGGAGACCGCTCGGATTCCAGAAGACTGAAGTGGCCGTAGTGGTGGCGCTTTCGCCTTCTGTTCCGCCGTAAGCCCTTACCGTGTAGTTGATCGTGGCCGGTGTTTCCAGAGGCAGGGGAGGATGGTCGAGGTAGGAACTGGCGGTGAGTGGAAGAGTGGCGATCGGGGTCCCGTCCCGCAGGACGGTCAGGCCAGTCGCGCCCAGGTCCGGATCCGCTGCGGTCCAGGAAAGGGCGACTGATCGAGCGAGGGGATCGAGAACTCCGCTGAGAGCGGAGGGACCGCCGCTGGTGCCGATGTCGAGGGCGGCACCGTCGAGGTAGGAATCGTTGCCGTTGGAACTTCCGGAGGAGGCACCACGCCAGGTCAGGAGCACGCTGCGGCTGCCCGCCGGGACATGGGCCGAGTGGGAAAAGCGGGACCAGTTGGCGAGGCTGTGACTCACCGCGGGATCAGCTGTTCCCGCTTCGCTGGCAGACCCGGTCCACCACGCCGGATTACCTCCCGCCGAGTCGTCGGCGGGGTCGAAGCTCACCGTCCCGAGCGAACCGTTTTCCCCATCTTTCCACTGCAGGGTCAGGAGGGAGTAATCCGTGCCACTGGCGACGTAATAGCCAGCCAGCCAGGCGCTGAATTCAAACCCCAGCTGCCCGGAGTCCAAGGCGGCGGTTGTGAAGCGGGTGGTGAGATCAATATCCTGGGTCAGGGGCGAACCGGGCGATGGACCCCAACCGTAGGTCGGACCGGTGCCCATGGGAGCAGGTCCGGTGTACCACAGGTCGTCCGCAAGGCTGAAGGTATTAAACCCATCTGACCATCCACCAACGGCCTCGAAATCACCGTTCTCAATGACATTTTCTGCGACCGCCCCGACGAACGAGAACGCAGAAGTGGCGATGAGGAGCGAGGAGGGGATTCTCATGCAGCGCACGTGATTTGAAACTCTCCTATGCGCTGGGGAAAATGCAATTTCAAACGATGAAATGTGGATCAAGTGGGCGAACTCCCTGCCAGGAAGATCAGCTCACCCCCCTGCATGCGTCAGGCGTGGGACATCAGGAGACAAGCGGATCAACCCCTCTCCTCCAACTTCAAAGACGTCGCTTCTTCAGATTGAATCTCCTGGAGATCCGGGACCGGGGAGGGTGGGGGTGCATATTCTAGATAACCGGTTTTCATGGAAAAAATTTCAAGGACGGATCGAAATACGAGGTCCGAGCCGTCACCAGGGATATCAACGGTAGCACTGGGGCGGACGGGAAAGTATCGATCCAGGGGAGCAAGGAATTGATCGTGACCGATGGCAAGATCACCTTCAGGATTGGAGTCGATCGCAAGTTCACGACTCTGGAATTCCTGCCTCTGGGCTGATTATGAAAAATCTCGTAATGCTCCTGTTCCTTGTCCTGGCCACGCAACTGGCGGCCGGGAAAGCGCCTAACTTCATCCTCATTTATACCGACGACCTCGGCTACGCCGACACCTCGGTTCAGATGATGGATGCCGATCCCAGCACGAAACATGATTTCATCCGTACGCCGGGACTGGATCGACTGGCCGAGATGGGGGCAAGGTTCAGCGCCGCCTATGCCCCGTCACCGACCTGTACGGCATCCCGTTTGAGCCTGCAGTTCGGCAAGACCACGGCCCGTATACAGTATCGTAACGTGTTCGACGTGCTTTCTTCGAAACAGCGCCCGGAGGGCTACGATGACGAAACAACGATGGGCGAGATGCTCAAGGAATCCGGAAGGAACTACGTCACCGCCATGTTCGGAAAGGGTGCCAGCGCCCTGGGACGTTTCGAGGACGCCGGCTACGACATCACCGATGAATTGCCTGGAGAACCCGGGGGCAACGGAAATGGACATGGCTCCTATTGGGATCCGAAGAAAAAGACGCCCTTTCCTCCAGACAATCCCAAGCGCCTCCACTCACTGAGGAAGGATGCGGTGGCCTTCCTCAAGGAATATGCAGGCAAGCAACCTTTCTACCTGATGGTCTCCCACTACGCCCCGCACATACCGCACATGGCTACCAAGGAAGCCTTCGAGCGAACCAAGAAGCGATGGATCGCCGAGGGAAGAGATACCGACAAGATCGATTCATCAAAATCCAGTGCTAAACGGGCCATCACTCATGCCGCAATGATCGAGGAGATGGACCAGACCGTCGGGGCCGTCCTCGACGCCCTCAAGGAAAAAGGTGAACTTGAGGACACCTATGTCATCTTCACTTCGGATAACGGTGGCGGGGCTTCCCAAAAGCGTGAGGTGAACGGAGAAAACCGCCGATTCAACGGCCCCCTGCAGGAAGGCAAGCGCTCAATCTTCGAGGGCGGCATCCGCGTGCCAACCGTCATTGCCGGGCCCGGTATCGAGGCCGGTTCCCAGTGCGACGTGCCCATCGTGCAGTGGGATATTCTTCCTACTTTCCACGACTTGAGTGGGAGCAAGGTGCCGCTTCCCGAGAAGGTCGACGGCGGCAGCCTGCGCGAGGTGTTCGAGAAGGGGAACGAGGGCCGGGTGAAGCGTGCCGCCCCCGGCATCATCCATCACTATCCCTGCCATTACCATCCTCCGATCAGCTCGATCATCATCGGCGACTATAAGCTCATGCGCCACCTGCACTCG
>DLRK01000058.1 GCA_002501065.1 Akkermansiaceae bacterium UBA7890 | reverse complement strand
TGGCGGGCGCGGACCGGGTGGACCAGGCGGTGGAGCTCCCACCGGCGGCAACAAATCCAGCTAGTATTAAGGAACCAGAAACATGGCACAGATTCCAAAACGTGTTAAATACCGCAAGTCGCAACGCGGCAACCGGGGAGGCAAGGCCAGCCGCGGAGTAAACGTCAGCTTTGGCGATTTCGGTCTGCAGGCTCTCGACCGGGGCTGGATGAGCAGCCGCCAGATTGAAGCCTGCCGGGTTGCGATCAACCGTGAACTTAATCGGAAAGGAAAAGTGTGGATTCGTGTCTTTCCTCATAAGCCGATCACTTCCCGCCCTCCCGAGACACGGATGGGTAAGGGCAAGGGTCCGGTGGAAGGTTGGGTGGCTGTAATCCGGCCCGGAACAATGCTCTTTGAAATCGCCGGAGTGCCTGAAAGTGCGGCCCGGGAAGCAATGCGCCTGGCGTCCTACAAGCTCGGCATCCGCACCCGCTTCATCTCCCGCTCCCATCACTCCGCCTAGACCACCAGCGTCATTTCTTTTAACCAAACGCCAGAACGATGCCCCAAATCAAGATTAGCGAAATTCGCGAGCTGAGCACTGAGGAACTCCAGGTGCGCCTGCGGGATCTCAAGCAGGAGGGACTGAACCTCCGCCTTCAGCAATCGACTGGACAACTGGAGAACAGCGCCCGTCTGTGTCTGGTGCGTCGGGAAGCCGCTCGGGTGATGACTACCCTGAGCGAACGTCGTCACCAGACAGGGGCATCCGAGCAGGGCCAGTGAACAGAAACAAACTGATTTCAATCCATGTCTGATACCGAAAAGAAGCAGGGCCTGCGTAAGCAGCGGGTGGGAAATGTGATTTCCATCAAGATGGATAAAACCATCGTGGTGGAGTTTATCGTCCGCGTGCCGCACCCGAAGTTCAAGAAGATCATCAAGCGCACCAAGAAATTTTACGTGCATGATGAGAATGGGGAGGCGGCTGTCGGAGACAGGGTGCGAATCGAAGAGACCCGCCCGATATCCAAGATCAAGCGTTGGCGTCTCGCTGAGGTTCTCACCCACCACTAAATCACCCGTTTCAACCTCCTACATCACTCATAGCCATGATCCAGATGGAATCCAAAGTCGAGGTCGCCGACAACACGGGGGCCCGCATCGCCAAGATGATCGGGGTCATCGGTAAGGGCGGCACGAAGAGCGCCGACGTGGGCGACATCATCACTGCTCACGTGCGGGAAGCTATTCCTACCGCTGCCATCAAGAAGGGTTCGGTGGTGAAGGCCGTGGTCGTCCGGACGGCGGCCCCTATTCGTCGCCGCGACGGCTCCATCCTCCGCTTTGACGGTAATGCGGTTGTCATCATTGACAAGGATGGCAACCCGCGTGGTACCCGCATTTTTGGTCCGGTAGCTCGTGAGCTCCGTGAAAAGAATTTCATGAAAATCGTTTCTCTCGCTCCTGAAGTTCTCTGAGCCGCGAGAATTAATTGCTGAAACAAGCCATTTCCATCTCATGTCCCGCATCAAGACACACGTAAAACCCGGTGATGAAGTCAAGGTCATTGCCGGCAACTACAAGGGCAAGCAAGGCAAGGTGCTCGAAGTGCACGCCGAGCGCGAACAAGTCATCGTGGAAGGTGTCCGCGTGATGAAGAAAGCGGTGCGGCGCTCTGAACAGGATCCCGATGGCGGAATCCTCGAAAAGGATGGGCCAATCCACATTTCCAACGTCAAGAAGATCGACTGAACCGGATTTGCTCCGCTTCGCCGCGGCAAATCCACCTTCTGTGCAACCAACCAAAGAATGCGCTTAAGCCGAAATCAAAGCTGACCCGCTACCATGACCCCAACCCTACTGACATACTACAAGGAGACCGCCATTCCGGCGCTCCAGGAACAGCTGGGCCTGAAGAACGTCAATCAGGTGCCCAAGCTGGACAAGATCGTGGTGACCAGCCACGTCGGATACACCCAGTCCGAACGGAAAACTGCAACGGAAGATGCGGTTGAAGAAATTTCCCGCATCACGGGCCAGAAGCCGAGCGTGGTCTATGCCCGTAAGAGTGTGGCCAACTTCAAAGTGCGAGCGGGCGAGATGGTGGGAGCCCGGGTGACCCTGCGGGGAAATCATATGTGGGAATTCCTGGACCGCTTCGTAAACATTACCACTCCCAACATTCGGGACTTTCGAGGATTCTCGCCGAAGAGTTTTGATGGAAGGGGAAATTATGCCGCAGGCGTCTCCGATCAGACCATCTTCCCGGAAGTGGAACTTGATAAGATCAAGCGTAATCTCGGCTTTGACATCATCTTCGTGACCACCGCAGACAACAACGAACACGGGAAGGCGCTTCTCGATGCACTGGGCTTTCCCTTCCGGAAGCCGCAGCCCCAGGAAGATCAGGAGACCGCCGAAGCCGCGGCCTAGCCCCAAGTAACGACGAACCAGATTGAATCATGGCTGTCCTTTCAGATCCCATCTCCGATTTCCTGACCCGCTTGAAGAACGCTTCGCGGGCCGGGAATGACCAATTCTCCGCACCTTTCTCAAAGGCCAAGGCGGAGATCGCCCGTATCCTCAAGGAAGAGGGTTACATCTGGAACTACGAGGTCGATACCTCGGAAAAGTTCCCCCAATTGCAGGTGAAAACCAAATTCGTGGACGGAACCCCGGCTCTTACTGACTTGAAGAAGGTCTCCAAGCCGGGGCGTCGGCGTTATACCGGCTCACAGGAGATTCCTCGTGTTCTCAATGGCCTTGGGATTTCAATCGTTTCGACCTCCCAGGGAATCATGACCGGGTCGCAGGCCAGGCGCCAGAATGTGGGCGGCGAATTGCTCGCCTTTGTGTGGTAACTCCAACCCAGAATTAGAACAATGTCACGAGTTGGACAGAAGAACATTTCCCTTCCCGACAAGGTTTCGATCAACATCGGGAATAATGGAGAAGTCACGGTGGAAGGCCCGAAGGGCAAGCTGGAATGGCAGTTGCCGGTCGGTATCTCCGTTGACCAGGAAGACAGCGAAGTAACGGTGAAGCGTGAAAACGATCAGCGTAGGCTTCGCGCCCTGCATGGCACAGCCCGCAGTCTCATCAACAACATGATAGAAGGAGTTTCCAATGGCTTCACCAAGGAGTTGGAGCTTCAGGGCGTCGGATTCCGAGCTGCAGTGAAGGGCAACAAGCTCGATCTGAGCCTTGGGAAATCCCATCCCATCCTCCATCCCATTCCCGATGGAATTACCGTCACAGTGACCGACAACACCAAGATCAAGGTAGAGGGAACGAACAAGCAGGTGGTGGGCCAGTTTACGGCCGAGGTGCGCAATTACTATCCGCCCGAGCCCTACAAGGGTAAGGGAGTCCGTTATGTTGGAGAATACGTTCGCCGGAAGGCTGGTAAGAGCGTTCAGGCGTAATCCTCTAACCTTAAGAAGTCCATGAGCATTCTGAATCGAAAGGAAATCCGCCGGAAGATCCACCGGCGCATCCGCAAGAAGGTGTCCGGGACCGCAGGCTGTCCCCGTCTGGCGGTGCACTACTCCAATAAGAACATTTACGCCCAGATTATCGACGATGTGGCAGGACGCACGGTCTGTGCCGCTTCCAGCCTCGACAAAGAGGTTGAGGGTTCAGGCTCAAACGTCGCTACGGCCGAGAAAGTAGGTGCTCTCATTGCAACCCGGGCTGGTGGAGCCAGTGTGTCTGCCGTCGTCTTTGACCGCGGAGGGCATCTTTACCACGGAAAAATCAAGGCTCTGGCCGATGCTGCGCGGGAAGGCGGATTGAAATTCTAACACTCTTTTCATCATGGTTACCAGTAACGACAACCCGCCCTCCGATCAGGATACTCCGGCTCCGGAGGAGAAACCAGTAGAGGAGTCTCCTTCCACTCCGGCCGAGGAAGCAACCCCGGTAGAGGAA
>DLRK01000096.1:1924-26822 GCA_002501065.1 Akkermansiaceae bacterium UBA7890 | reverse complement strand
GGACGCTCTTCCCTCCGCCAAGGATGCTCTTCCCTCTGCCAAGGACGCTCTTCCCTCACCGAAATCCGGAAAGGACATCCTGCCGATCCCCGCGCCTCCGCAGGGGCGCTGGATCTTCGGAGCAGGCCTCTCCTGGCGCAACATCGGCGCGATCGACTTTCGTAGCGGCGTGAGCAACCTCACCATCCCCCGTCTCTACCAACCGAGCTACACTCCCGTGCCCGGTATTGGGCTGGATACAGGCCCGGGAGACCGCGCCTACGACAACGGATTCATGCGTCCCGACGCACGCGCTACCCGCAGCACCCACTACGGTTATGATGAACTCGACCAGATCCAGGGCAACACCCTCGTCTTCAACGCCACCGGTGGGGAACGCGAGGAAGTCGACCGCAACACCAGTGCAGACGCCACCTCCTGGCACGAGGACCGCGACTGGGTCGTGGCGCCCTACCTTAAACTGAGCTACCAGAATGATCTTGGCAATGGCTGGAGTGCCGGGCCTGCAATCCATCTCTCCTTCACCGAAATCAATGGCTCCCGTCGTGGACTAAACACCATCCTCGGCCGAGAAGAGCGCGACACTTTCGATATAGCAGCTACTGATTTCTATGACATCACCGGTCTGGATCTTCCCCGCGAGGTCCCCTACACCGGAGCCCCCGGCATCGTGGCGCCCCTGGTACCCAACGAACCGATCGCCGACAGGCGCCTGCTCACTCCCACCCTGCGAAGCACGGATGTCGCGGTCTGGAATGACTCCATTGCCGAGTCCCTTGAGGTCGATACCTGGAGCGTTTCAGTGGGCGCAGAGGCTGTCTACCAGTATGACGAGCGCTTCTACGCATCGGTCGGAACAGGCGTCGTTCTCAATGTGGCTTCCTGGGATGCCACGCGCAGTGACCAGCTTCTGCAGCAGATCAACAGAGGCGCGCCAACAGTCATCAGCAGCACCAGTGCGAGCAACCTTGGCAGCTCCGTCCTCTGGGGCTTCTACCTGCAGACTTCCGGTGGCTATCGTCTCAATGAGAACCTCTCGCTGGAGCTCAGCCTCCGCTATGACCATACGGAGGAACTCAGTGGGCGCGTAGGCAACAGCTCGTTTGACGTGGACTTGAGCGGATTCAGCGTGGGACTGGGCGCGAACTACTCCTTCTAGCAGATCCCCACGATCGCAGCTTTTCGGGCAGGAGATCCCTGCATCATACCTCCGGAGCTCAGCAAACCTGGGCCTGCCATTCAGTCACGGCGGATGAGACAACGGGGCCGGGCTCAGGCCAGGATTTCCTTCCAGACGTGTCCATGCACGTCAGTGAGACGCATATCGCGGCCGCTCCAGCGGTAGGTCAGCTTCTCGTGATCAATCCCGAGCTGGTGCAGGACCGTGGCCCACAGGTCATACACCGTGGAGATATCCACCGCAGCCTTGTAGCCAAACTCATCCGTCGCACCATGCACGCCCCCCCCCTTGATCCCGCCACCGGCCAGCCACACGCTGAAACCGAAGGGGTCGTGATCGCGCCCATTTGATCCCTGGGAGAAAGGCGTACGCCCGAACTCACCGGTAAAGACTACCAGTGTTTCCTCCAGCATCCCGCGCTCCTTGAGATCCTTCAGGAGAGCCGCGATCGGGCCATCCACCTGTCCGGCCATGGCCCCGTGACCACGCTTGAGATCACCATGCTGGTCCCACGGGTTGCCTCCGCCACCCGCACCGATCCCGTAGCTGCAACAGGAAAGCTCCACAAAGCGCACCCCCCGTTCCACGAGGCGACGAGCCATGAGACACTGCCGCGCATACTGCGCCTTGTTGCCATCCGTGCTATTGATCCCGTACATCTCGCGGGTGGCCTCGCTTTCCTTGCTGATATCGGTCAATTCAGGTACGGCCTGTTGCATGAGAAAGGCGGTCTCCGCGTTCTTGATGGAAGAAATGACGGCGTCCTTCGCAGCCGTCCGCTCGGCAAAACCACGATCCAGAGTCCCGATAAGATCAAGAGCACGTCTCTGTTCGGCCTTCAGCATGGCGGGATTGATATTCGGCACGGCCTGCTGGTTCGAAATGTTGAAGATCGATCCCTGGGTGGTGGATGGCAGGAAGGCACTGCCGAAAATGCTCACTCCTCCATGCGGAATAGAGGCATTCTTGGAGCGGAGAACAACGTAGCCGGGCAGGTTCGGATTCTCCGGCCCGCAACCATACGTCACCCACGACCCGGCGCTGGGATAACCCAGAAAGGGAAATCCCGTGTGCATGAAGAAATTTCCCTGGGCGTGCTCGCTGAACCTGGCCGTCATCGAACGCACAATGGCCAGGTCGTCCGCGTGCTCTGCAATGCCCGGGAACATGTTGGTCATCTCCAGGCCGGATTGCCCCCACTTCTTCGCTTCCCACGGAGAGGCCATGATATTGCCATTGGCATCAAACTGTGTCCGCTCGATCGTCATGGGCAGCGGCTTGCCGTGCATCTGCTTCAACTTGGCCTTGGGATCGAAGGAGTCCACGTGCGAGAATCCGCCCGACATGTAGAGCAGGATCACCGACTTGGCCTTCTGCTCATGATGCAACTGCGGCACTGTCGCTCCCACCTGGGCGGCCGACCCCTTGTTGATCAGACT
Organism: Akkermansiaceae bacterium UBA7890; assembly: GCA_002501065.1. Classification (GTDB taxonomy): domain Bacteria; phylum Verrucomicrobiota; class Verrucomicrobiia; order Verrucomicrobiales; family Akkermansiaceae; genus Roseibacillus_B. The sequence goes on along the minus strand of DLRK01000096.1, from coordinate 24,203 downwards.
GGAGAGCGCGAGGGCACTCACGCCACTCGAAGTCAGCTTGAGAAATTCCCGGCGATCCGCCGATAGAAACGGGCGGACCGGGTCATGCGATTGGAGGTTCAGATCAGTAGACATAAATCAGTTCCTTGGAATTCAACAGAGCGTGGGCAATCTTGAAGTAGGGATCACCCCCGGCGTTCAGGGCTTCCCGGCGGCTTGCAATATCACGGTCCAGGCTGCCCAACTGCTTCTCAAGAACCGCGATCCTGGAATCGAACTGTGCCAGTGCCGCCTTCTGGTTCGCATCGATGGACTTGGCGAGCAACTCCCCGGTCACCACCTCCAGCAGCATCCCTGAGGAGGCCGCCGCCACTTCTTCCGGAGTGAGGGCCCGGTCATACAGTCGTGCCTCGAAGATGCGTCCGGTCAGAACCCGGTCTCCCCCGCCCGGTCCCGTTCCGTGCCGCACCCCGAAGACAACCTGCGAACGACCTTTCTTGTAATCGATTCTCCCCTTGTTGATCGCCTCGCCATAGGGTTTGCCGTCGCGGTAGGCGATCGTGGACCCATCCGCCTTGTAAACCATCACCATCCGCACGGGACGCTTGTCGACCTCCTGGTCCGCTTCCCCTCCGAAGGGTGCGGTTCGCTTGTGGCCCTCGCTCCCGGTCAACCAGATGCGAGGACTGACTTCCGAGTAGACGATCCCATCAAACACCTTTCCATCGGTCGTCTGGACCGTCATCGCCCCTCCCCCGGCCTGGGATCCATTATCCAACTGGACCTGAACTTCGAGTGTGAATTCGCGCAGGTCCCTGGGAAGTGGCTTGGTCCAGACCCCGCCTCCACGCAGGAAGAGCGCTCCATCAAGCACCTTGGCAGCCCCCTTGACCTGACCGTGCATTCCACCGACTGCATCCCGGGGATTTTCGTCAAAGTCCCAGCGCGCCAGCGGCTTGAGATCGACCTTAACCTCTCCCTTCTTCTTCTGCTCCTCGTTGCGGAGGTCAACCTCGGCCTGCAGCCTGGCACGCACGGGAGCTATCACTTTCTTCCGGTCCTTCTTCAGGACTGAAAGGGTCCGGTTCATCACCTCCTGCTCCTTGATCAACCGGGGCAATTCATCACTCGCCTTTCCTGAAAGATAATCCAGGCAAGCCCTGATCTCCTCTTCGCTCGCCGGTCGCGCGTAGGCCTGCATGAAAAAGCTCCTGATGCGTTCGCGATCGGACTTCAGCGCCGGATCTCCCTTCACTCGAACGCTCCACTGCTGGGCGGCCTGCCTGGTGGCGTCTCCGTTCATCAGCATCAGTGCCTGGACAGGCACGTTGGTCATGTTGCGCACGCCCACCGTAGTGGTCGGGACCGGATAGTTAAAGGCAGAGAGAAAGCGGTTCAACCCGTTGCGCTTCTGCCCGGTGTAAACCGCCCGCTGTCCAGCCTCGTTGGCCGCCACGAAGCGGATGGTGTCCAGCACGGCTTCCGCATCGAGTCGCCGCGGAGTGTAATACGCCAGTTGCACGTTGACATCATCCTTGCCGACATTCGCCGCCGGCACCGTGCTGGCCGACCGGAAGACCCGGCTCATCACCAGCTGACGGACGATGCCTTTCATGGACCAGCCGTTCTCACGGAAGTCCGTAGCCAGATAATCGAGGAGATCCGGATGACTGGGTTCGCTTCCCAATCGTCCCAAGTTGTCCGCCGAGGCAACCAACCCCCGCCCAAAGGTGTGGTGCCAGAGCCGGTTCACGATAACCCGCGTGGTCAGGGTGTTGTCGTTTCTCACCAGATCCTCTGCCAGTTCAAGACGACCACTCCCGGTCCCGGTATAGGTTCTTCCCCCAAACACCTCGAGGAATCCGCGCTCAACCGGATCCATTTCCTTCTTGTAATTTCCCCTGTTCAACAAGGGCTGGTCCCAGGGCTCACCATCCATCACTCCGGGGGCACGGACTGGATTCCGGATCTCGGCCTCCAGTTTCCGGTAACGCTCCACAAGGACCTTCAATTCACCCGGCAGGCCCGCCACTTCCCCCGGCAGGAAGCCTCGGTTCATCATGGAATTCAGCAGGAGGGCCTGTGCATCGCCCAGCTTCCCGTTCCGCCAGCCTGTCAACGCGCTTGCCAGCGACCCGCGATAGAACTGCTCCAGCGAGTTCCGGTCCCTGATTGAACTCATGTCACCGGGCAGTGCCACCATCGGCGCCCCCAGCTCACGCATCGCCTCGTCCCCCGCATACACTTCATAAACGCCGAACCAGGAACGCGTATCGCCTCCATTCCGAAAGGTGGAGTCCGCCGAGGTGTTGATCTGGTAATAGCCCTTCTCGCCATTCCAGTACTTGTACTTGTTGAGATTGATCCAACTGGCCTGGGGTCGTAACCCCGGTGCGGGATGAAGCCCGCCGTGCATGAGCGGATAGCTGCGCATGGTGAATCGCGCAATGGAGCCTTCCCCCATCGCCCGGATGCTGTTGCGTCCCCCCTTGGCGAGGTGAAATACCGAACTCAAAGTGGCGCTATGCTTGTCGGAGAGCAGGTGCGAATAAACCCCTGCCGGGTAGATGCCCTTGAGAGCTCGCCCACCCTCCGGAGCCACTGCGAAGGATCCTGCCGGGCTTACGGCATCACCCAATCCGTTGCCGCTCCTGAACCACTGGTCGTAGCCCGTCTGTTCGCGCAGATCCGCATAGAAGGTGGCGTTTTCCTTCACCTTGTTGTTGTGAGCCAGTCCCTCTTCATGGCGTTTCTGCATGGCTGCCAGTTCCCGTTCCAGGTCCTGTGGCGGTCTGTCCCGCAACCGGGCCCACCCCGCGAGGGGATCGGTCTCGGAAATCTTGTCCAACTTGTCGCCCCCCAATTTCCCGATCGCGCCATCCACCTGTCCCATCCAGTAGTCCGCCAGGGCCGCCCGGATCCTGTCCTTGAGCCCACGGAGTTCCTCCTTGTGCAGGTCCCTGAGACGTGGGGAATCCACGTTCACAATCGCCGGTCGGCTGCTCACCAGCATCCCGTAGAACTTGTAGTAGTCCTCCTGACTGACGGGATCGAACTTGTGGTTGTGGCAACGTGCGCACGAAACCGTCAGACCCAGGGTGGCCTTTGTAAGCACATCGACTGCATTGTCCGTGAAGGTGATCTGCTCGTCGTAAGCATCGGTCACTCCAAAGCCATGTGGCACCATCCGGAGATGAGCGGGACCGATTGCGCTCTCATTGAGACCCTTCTCCTTGTTGATCCGGGGATTACTCAACAGATCGCCTGCCACCGCCTCGCGCAACAACTGGTCATAAGGAACGTCCCGGTTGAGAGCCCGGATGACATAGTCGCGATACTGCTGTGCGTATGGCACATTGGGATCGCCTTCGCTTCCGTAGGACTCCGCATAGCGGAACCAATCAAGCCAGTAGCGCCCCCAACGTTCGCCGTAGGCCTCCGAAGCCATCAGGTCGTCAACCATCTTCTCATAGGCTTCCTCACTCGGATCCCTGACAAAGGCCTCCACCACGGCCGGCCTGGGAGGCAACCCGGTCAGGATGAGGTGCAACCGCCGCACCAGTGTGCTGGGCCCCGCCATGGCCTGCGGCTCAAGCTCCTTGTCCTGCAGACCGGCAAAGATAAACCGGTCGATTGCGGTCCTGTTCCACTCCGTGGCACTCGCCTCCGGTGGCGCTTTTTTGACTACCGGCCGGAACGACCACCACTCCGCCCGCTTGTCACGCACCTCCTCCCAGTCCACCTGGCTTGCCAGTTCCTCCTTGGTCGGCTTGCTGGCACGCGGATCCGGTGCCCCCATCCGGATCCAGTCTTCAAAGTTCTTGATGATCAGCTTGGCCAGCTTGGGCTGCTTTGAGGGCATGGCCTCAAAGTCGTCATCGTGCCGAATCGCGTTGATGAGTGGACTCTCCTCCGGACTGCCCGGCACGATAATCTCCGACTCCGCGAGAGGCTCCCGCCAGTCCAGGGCAAGATCCCCCTTCTTCTTGTCGATGCTGTTGTGGCACTCATAGCAATTCTCCGCCAGCACGGGACGAATCTTCTTCTCGAAGAACTCCACCTGTTCGGAGGACAACTCTCCGGCCACCACCGGCACAAAGCTGAATCCCGGGAGGAGAAAGGAGGCTACAATAATCGAAGATCTCATTAGCTGATCCGCATTGGACCCTGCGTGACTGTGCTTTTCAAGCTTCAAGCCCACTTCGTCGATCACACGATCCTTCTAGGCAAACCGCGCTTCCCTCTCACCATTCGCCCTTCTTCTCAAATTGCTCTCTCGCCCGCCGCGAAAATTCCACCCCGGCCGCATTCACCCGCCTGAGAATCTCCCCGGTGTCCAGTCCCTGGACCGAGCGCGCAGCCGCAATCACGGTCTGGCATTCGTTACTGTCCATGAAACGGGCAGCCTCCAGCAGATCCTCCTCGTCCTCCTGCGGAATCGCCAGAAACCCGTGTTTGTCGGCATGGATCAACTGTCCCGGTTCCACCAGGGTGCCGAAGACTTCCACCGGACCATTCCACTCCACCGGCACAACATGGGAGTGACCGACACAGAGTCGCCGCGCCAGGGCCTTGAAACCCGCGTTGCACATCTCATCCACATCGCGAATGGCTCCGTCGGTGATTGTTCCCACACACCCCAGCACACGGTGGGTGTTGCTGTTCACTTCACCCCAGAACGATCCTGTCACCCGGGGTTTGTCGAGATCCTCGATTACAACGATCTTCGGTTCCGGCAGGGACGCCACATATTCGCGGTAGTCCGCCCAGGCCGTTTCAACCTTCTTGTGCTCCTTTGCGCTCGGTTCGATCTTCAGAGTGACCGCGTATCCCACCATCGACCCCATCTGCGGCATGAAGTCGTGGCACTCCTCCAGGTTGAACCCCTCCGCCGCTACGTCATGCGCAGTGATCTGCTCCCATCCGTTGTAAATGGTCGGCGTGTTCCATCGCTTCAATTCCAGGAGATCTGCATGAGTCAGTTGGGACATGACCGCTCTGAGATACTCCGGATTCGACCGTCTGGGAAGACCTGCGAACCTTTTACCTCTATCTGCAAAAGATGACGAGAGCTGGTGGTCGATGCGGCGCAGTCCATCGCTTACTCGACAACCATCACTCCCTTCATCACTCTCCAATGTCCCGGGAAGGTGCAGAGGAAGGGATAGCGGCCCGGTTGCTCCGGAGCAATCAGCTCCAATTCAACCTGTCCCTTGCCGTTTACCAGCGGAGTGGACCAGATCACCTTGTCGGAGTCCGGCACGAAGCTCTTCTTCATTGCATCGGGATCCTGGGCCATCTGGTCAGCGAGCAGACCGATCTCCTGCTCCGACCCGGGCCTGACGATTACCATGTTGTGAATTTGGACATCCGGATTATGGAAAGATAGTCTGACCTTCCTGCCGGCCTTGAGGCGGAACTCATTGGGGAAAAATGCCAGTTGGTTCGGAACAGCATTGATTCTGACAACTGAATCATTCAGTCCGTGCTGCTGATCATGCAGAGCGGCGGTCGCTCGTAACGCTTCTTCCGTTTTGACTGTAACGAGATCCTTCAACACTGCTCCCAGAGGATCATGCAAATAGACGGGCGCATACCCCCCTGCCCCTCTTCCTTTGACATACTTTGCCTCAATCTGATTGATTCCCTCCTGCAGTTCGACCTGGACGTTCCAATCGGAACTCCACCAGTTTGCCGAGGCGATGACCGGAGTTCCGTTCAGGAAAACCTTCACGTAACTGTGCCTGACCGAAAGGATGGCCCTCCTTTTTTCTGGAGAGCGCACAAAGGTGCGCATGGTTCCGAAAGAGCCTGCTTTGCCACCAAAGGTGAAGAAACGTTCCTCCTGCCCGTCCTCCCTGAGAAGCCAATGCGTCAATTTGCTTTCTTCGGGCTTCCGCAGGACGGGAATCTCAGGCCCCATCCCGGAATTGACGCCGTAACTGGCATCCCCGAGGACGGTCTGGAGTTCCCTGGAATCCGAAACATCAATCTGCCCGAGGAGCGCAGCATAGGATTGGTCTGACTGCTGCAGGTGGGACACAGAATGAATGACTTCCGTCCGCACCCGCGGATGTTTATCCCGGGCCATCTTCCGCAACAGGACGAGAGGCCCTTTCAACTGTCCTGCCTGGAATCGAACCAGGTGGGTGGCAGCCGCCCGGATCCGGTGATCGGAGGACTGCATCAACTTCTCCAGCAGGGTTTGCCGCACCTCCCCCTGGTCATGAAGGATCCAGAGTCCTTCCAGAATCAGTTCGTCATTCTCGAGGCCCTGCATCCAGGCATCCAGGGCCTTCACCACTCCCGGGGCATGCCTCAATTTACGCCTGGCGTGATCCCGGATGAGGTCCTGCGGATGTCCGAGCAGGGCAAGGAGTTCCACGGTATTGGCACCCTCAATCCGTGGCCAATCCCTGACGAGAGGCTTCTTCTTGTAGGTGACACGCCAGATCCGACCGGTCTGGGGATCCCAACGGGGGTCTCGCATCGAGTTCTGGGCATGACCAATGATTCGCGTGCAGAAATCGGAAATGTACATGGCCCCGTCAAAACCGAAGGCTATGTCAACAGGGCGGAAAATCTGGCTGGATGAGGACAAGACATCCAGACGCCCGCTGGCCTTGTAATAGGCCCCATCGGACTGGTGCTTTGAAATGGAAACGAAGCACTTACGCAACAGGACCGCCGAAGCCATGCCCTGCTGATACTCCTCGGGGAAATTCGGACTGGAAATCACACACGCTGCAGACCCCTTGCCGTAGGCGATGCTGATGGCTCGCCGGAAGGGATGGTAAACCCCGAATGGAGTCCAGGGAATCGCATGGCTGTCCTGCACAAATCCATCGCCATACATCTGGAAGAGGTTCCCCCAGCGGTCCCAGGTAATCTTCCATGGATTGGGCGTCAGGGTCTGGTATTCCCGCTCCACGGTTCCCCTGCGCAGGTCCAGCCGGTAGGTGGTAGCATCAACACCCCGCGTGACCCCGTAAGGGGTTTCCAGCTGGGAGCGATGAAACACTCCGTCACAGAACATCACGTGCCCCATCGGTCCCATGGCTATCATCCCACCGTGATGAGCATCGGTCACATCGATGCCACGCAGGATTTCCTGTTTTACATCCGCTTGCCCGTCACCGTTGGCATCCTTCATGAAGATCAGCCGCGGTTGATGAGAGATGATGACGCCATCCTTATAAAAGGCCAGGCCGTCGGGAACGGTCAGGTGATCGGCAAAGACCGTGGACCTGTCAGCCCGTCCATCGCGGTCCGTATCCTCCAGGATGATGATTTTATCATGCGGGACATCTCCGGGAATGGTGCCCGGGAATGATGGCATGGTGACCACCCAGAGACGCCCCTGGGAATCAAAGGCAATCTGCTCGGGATTGCGCAGTTCCGGGAACTGCTGTTCGGAAGCGAACAGGTTCACCTCGTAGCCGTCAGCCACCCGGAATGACTTGAGCATCTCATCAGGTGAAGGCAGTTTCGCGGGGGCTCTTTCGACCAGGGGGGAAAGGGTGAGAGGCGTGGAATCAAATTGGATTGAGGCATCCTTCAACATCGCATGAATGCGCGCATCGGAACGGGCAATCAACTCATGGTAGCGGGGAATTTCCGCGTTGTATTCGTGGGCCCTTCCCCGCACCCCGAAATACAGGACCGTATTCACGGGGCGCACCACGGAGGCCACATATTCGGCCTTGCGGGTGACCGCTCTCGCCACCACTGCAGCACGCGCCTGGTCCACCCGGGCGAATACTCCAGGCCCAAGAAGCTCCTGGGCCAGATGATTGGCAATCACTCCATATCCGGCATCATTAAGATGAATACCATTGCTAGTTAACGGAATTTCCTGCCTGGCATACGCGGCCAGACTTGGAGCAAACAGATCCACGAAACGCGCCTCCTGTCGCGCGGCGACCTCGCGCATGACCTCCACGTAACCTCTGATTTCGGCATTCCTTTTCTCCGTATCAGGATAATGTGGATGCTTGAGGTTCTCGGTGGCAATCGGTGAAAGGACAACAATTACAACACCGGGATGGCGGCGCTGTATTTCATCGATGTAGCCGTCCAGGTCCCTGCGAAATCCGCTGGTCCCCTCCGGACCGGCAAAGGACTCATTGCTTCCAAACCCCAGGATGACCACGTTGGCCGGCCACTTGTTGAGGAGTTTTTTGAGGTGGTTGACGTAACGCTCCGGTCGCAGGCGGTAGCCCACTTCGTCTCCCGTCCAGGCCAGACTGCGGCACTCGAGATTCTTCTCCGGGTGCGCCAGTTGCAGGCTGGCCTCAAACAACCCATGGGTCTGCAGTCGCTCGATGAAGGAATTCCCATACAGGAGAATCCTGTCACCTTCTCTCAAACTCAGCCCCGCTTGTGCAAACTGGCTGAGAAAACCGAGCAGGATGATGAATATGATTTTTTTCATGGGAATTTTCTCAACCAAGGATCTCCTTCACCACCTTGCCGTGCACATCGGTGAGGCGGTAATCGCGCCCCTGGAACTTGAAGGTGAGCTTTTCGTGATCAACACCCAGCAGGTGCAGTAACGTGGCGTTGAGATCGTGAACGTGGACGGGATCCCTGGCCACGTTGTAACAGTAGTCGTCGGTTTCCCCGTGCACGTGTCCGCCCTTCACCCCGGCTCCCGCCAGCATCTGGGTGAAGCAACGCGGATGGTGATCACGACCGGCCTTATCCCCCGGTTTCTGGGCGTAAATTGTGCGGCCGAATTCCCCGCCCCACACGACGAGAGTGTCCTTCAGCAGACCACGCTGCCTGAGGTCCTTGATCAGTCCGGCCACCGGTTGCCCGGTATCACGGCACTGGCGGGGCAGCGCCTCGGTGAGCTTCTCGTGCTGGTCCCATCCCATGTGAAAGAGCTGAATGAAGCGCACGTCCCGCTCGGCCAGGCGCCGGGCCACCAGGCAATTTCGGGCGAAGGACCCCTGCTTGCTGACGTTCGGACCGTAGAGTTTCAGGACGTGCTCCGGCTCCTTCGAAACATCCGCCAGCTCAGGCACGCTGGCCTGCATGCGGAAGGCCATCTCATACTGCGCAATGCGGGACTCAATTGCAGGATCGCCCACCACGGCGTGACGCCTGCGGTTGAGAGCTCCCACATCGTCCAGAATGTCACGCCGGGTTTCTCGATCGATACCGGGAGGATTGTGGAGGTAGTAGACCGGATCCCCGGTGTTGCGCAACTTCACCCCGGAGTGCTCGGCAGGAAGAAACCCGGAACCCCAGAGCCGGCTGTAGAGTGGTTGCGCTCCCCCGGCGGTAGAACGCGAAGTGAGGACGATATAGGCCGGCAGGTTCCTGTTCAACGCACCAAGGCCGTAGGACACCCACGATCCGATGCTCGGCCGGCCGGCCAGCTGGAAGCCGGTCTGGAAAAAGGTGATGGCAGGGTCATGGTTGATGGCCTCGGTCTCCATGGAGCGGATGAGGCACAGGTCATCCGCGACCTCTCCCCAGTGGGGCAGCAACTCGCTGAGTTCCATCCCACATTGCCCGTGGCTCTCGAACCTGTAGGGGCTGGGAAACACCGGCAGAGTTTTTTGCACGGAGGTCATGGTGGTGATCCGTTGATCCCCGCGAACCGATTCCGGCAATTCCTTCCCACGCTCCTTTTCCAGGCCGGGCTTGGGATCAAAGAGATCCATCTGGGAAGGCCCACCCGACATGAAGAGATAGATCACCCGCCTGACCCTGGCGTTCCGCGCAACGACCGTGGCAGCCTCGCCCTGCTCATCAAAGAGGAGCGACCCCAGGGCCAGGGCCCCAAATCCGTGAGCGGAGGTCTGCAGGAAGGAACGTCGGCCCAGGAGCGCTGAAGCGATGTCCTGCCCTGCCGGAACAGGGAAAGGCAAACTCCCGGCCGGAACGCGAAAGCGTTCCCTTTCTTCTCTGCACTCGTTCATTTGTTGATCACTTCGTCCAGGTTCAAAATCACATTCGCCACCGTGGTGAGGGCCGCCATCTCCGGTTTGGGGAGATAGCCCGGCACCTTGGACTCCCCCTGCCCGAGCAAATCCTCTGCTGCCTTCCGGTCCCTGCGGTAGCGCTCCACCCGCCGTTCATAACCCTCCACCAGGATGCCCAGCTCTTCTCCGTCGGCCACCCGCGCGGTCGCACAGCGGAATCCCCATGCGATCCGTTCCGTCGGCGTCCCCCCTTTTGTCATCATGCGTTCGGCCAGTTTCTTGGCAGCCTCCACATAGGTCACCTCGTTCATCAGGGCCAGGGCCTGCAGGGGCGTGTTGGTCAAGTTGCGTTTCACGGCACACACCTCCCGGCTCGGCATGTCAAAAAGGAGCATGCTCGGTGGCGCCACCGTGCGACGAATGCGGGAGTAAAGACTGCGTCGGTAAAGTTTTTCGCCATGATCCTGCGCGAAGGTGCCCCGCTTCTCCACCTCCAGCCAGAGCCCCGCCGGTTGATAGACCCACCAGCTCGGACCACCCAGGCGCTCCACCAGCAGGTCGGACAGGAAGAGAGCCTGGTCCCGCAACATTTCCGCCTGCAGTCGTATCCGGGGACCGCGACTGAGCAGGCGGTTCTCCGGATCACGGCGCAGTCCCTCTTCATCGACCACCGCACTCTGCCGGTAGGTTCTGCTCATCACCATCAACTTGAGGAGCCGTTTGACGTCCCAGTTGGACTCCACAAAGTCGACCGCCAGCCAATCCAGGAGCGCCGGATGGCTCGGCCAGTCACTCTGCCGTCCCAGGTTTTCCGAGCTCTTGACAATACCCGTTCCGAAGAACTGCTCCCAGATCCGGTTCACAAAGACGCGCGCGGTGAGGGGATGCTCCCCATCCACCAGCCACCTGGCCAGATCGAGGCGGGTCAGGTTCTCACCCTCCGGGACAGGTGAGAAAGCCTGAGGCAGTCCGGGTGACACCTCCTCTCCCCTCGCATCATACTGCCCCCGCTTGAGCACGAAGGCCTTCCGATCCACCTCCTCCCGCATGATCATGACATGCGGGTGCCTGCTCTCCAGTTCCCTGATCCTTCCTTCGCGCGCCTTCTTGTCCGGCACCTCTCCCTCAAGTTTCTTCACCGCCAGATCGAACTCACTCTGCCGGTAGCGGATCCGGGGCTCGGCGCTCCCCCGCAGGTTGTTGATGAAGCCCTTTTCATCCGGCCCGTCGAACATCGCGAAGAGCTGGTAGAACTCCCTCTGGCTGATGGGATCGTATTTGTGGTCGTGACAGCGCGCGCAGTTCAGCGTGAGCCCCAGGAACACAGTTCCCATCGTCTCCACCCGATCCATCACATACTCCGTCCGCCACTCCTCCTCAATCGCCCCGCCCTCGGTCTGGATACGGTGATTCCGGTTGAAACCGGTGGCCACAATCTGGTCATCGCCTGCATCCGGCAGGAGGTCGCCCGCCAGTTGCCAGATCACGAACTGATCGTAGGGCTGGTTGGCATTAAAGGACTCAATCACCCAGTTTCGCCACGGCCACTGGGCGTTTTCAAGGTCGTTGTCATACCCATGGCTGTCACCATAGCGCGCACCATCCAGCCACCAGGCGGCCATCCGTTCCCCATGGCGCGGAGAGGCCAGCAGGTGGTCAACCACCTTCTCATAGGCCTGCTCCGACTTGTCGGCAAGGAAGGCATCCACCTCCTCGAGGGCGGGGGGAAGTCCCGTAAGGTCAATCGTCACGCGCCGGATGAGACCCTCCTTCCCCGCTTCCCGCTGCGGCTGGAGCCCGGCCTCCGACATGCCATCATGCACGAAGGCATCGATCTCATTGACTCCCCAGGTTCCGGTGCCGGGCACTTCCCTCTTCAGCGGGGTCCTGAAGGCCCAGTGTCGTTCATACTTCGCTCCCTCAACTATCCACTGCCTGAGGACGTCCTTCTCCCCTGCCGTGAGAGGCTTGCCCTCCCCGGGAGGCGGCATCACTTCCTCCTCATCCTCCGATAAGATACGGAGGATCAGTTCGCTCTCTCCGGGGTTCCCCGGCACAATGGCCCGCACTCCATCGCGCTCCGCATGGGCCACCTCCCTGTCATCGAGACGCAACTTGGCCTTTCGCTTGGCGGCATCCGTTCCATGACAGGCCAGGCACTTGCCTGCCAGGATGGGCAGGACCTCCTTGTTGTAGCCAATCTCCGCCGTGACGGTCGGCAGACCGCCCAGGAGGAACACCAGCAACAGATTCGCCTTCATCGATCCGGTATTAATTCAGGGCGCCAGTAAGTTGGCAATGGGGAGATCATCATCCGATCATGGCCGGGTGGAAAGACGGAAGGCGTAGAATGGTGTTGCGAAGGTATTTTACCCCCGTTAGTCGTGGGTATGCATCAATTCGGCGCTGCTCCCCTCCGCTGGACCAGCGAGGGATCCCCGAATGAAAAGGACTGGGTCGAAGTCGACTTCGGTGTGAGCCGACCCATCACCAGGGTGAAGGCCTACCTCCTCGACGATGGCAGGAACCAGCCGGTGACGGTCCCTGCCGCCATTCAGTTCGAGTATTCCCCCGGCGCGAAGGGAGATTGGATTCCTCTACGCGCAGGCACCCCTGATCCTCCCGCCATCCGTGGAGGCCAGGCCATCTCGGTGACTGCCCCGCAGGTCAAGGCACAACGCCTCCGGGTCACCTTCACCCACCAGAAGGGCAAACGCTCCGGAATCACCGAACTGGAGGCCTGGGGCCCGCTGGAGGGCAGATACACTCCGGCTCCGGCCCCCGCTGGCAACATCGCCTTCAACCCCGCTCCCCGGGACGGCGGCTTTCCCAGGGCCAGCGCCTCCTTTCACGACCGCTACGGAGGTGTTCCCACCAGTGCCCATGACGGCATCATCGTCTACCGGGCCACCCCCACCAACCGCTGGACCTGCTATGGTTCACCCAACCAGCACACCGACTGGTTCGCCCTCGACTTCGGAGAAAAGAAGACCTTTTCCCGCGCCATCCTCCACATCTACGACGACCGCGGGGGAGTCCAGGCCCCGAAGGGCTACACCCTCCAGCACTGGACCGGCGAGGACTGGGAAGACATTCCCGGACAGGAAAAATCCCCCGGGACACCGAAGGGCAGCGCCGCCAATACCGTCACCTTCCCGCCGGTTGAATCGAGCAAACTGCGCATCGTCTTTACCCACCTCGGCAAGGGGAACACCCGCAGCGGGCTGACCGAGCTCGAGATCTGGGACAAATAGTGTCGCCGCGCCCCCGGCGACACAAAAATCCTCGTCACTGCCTCCCTCTCACCCGACCATGATCCGCATGTGGCAGATGCGACTGAGCACATTCCTCCTGCTTGCTACCGCAGTGCCCTCGCCGGCCCCCGCCAAGCCGGCCTTCACGGCGAAAAAGGACCAATACGGGACGGTCTACCAGGTGGATTTTGCACAGGTCCAGGCCCCCGGCGACCTCACTGCCATCCCCGGGGTCAAACTTGCCTGGTTCCAGCACGGCGCCCAGCTCAACGGCTGGCTCGCCAATGCACGCGACGTGGATGGGGACGGCAGGATCGAACTCTTCCTCGCCGCCGCCCGGGACGGCGAACGCCGCCTTGTCTGCTACCGGCAGGATGGAGCAAAGGCCTGGGAGAGCCCACCCATCGGAGATCCCCTCGGGGGCGAGAGCGGACTGGCGATCGTGGATCTCGATGCCGATGGCTCCTTCGAACTCGTCTTCAATCTCAACCGCGAACTCTGGTGTCTGGATGCCCGGACCGGCAAGACCAGGTGGAAGATCGCCCTTCCCCGCTCCCACGACAACTACCAGGTCTCGGTGGTCGGCCACTTCCTCGATCGCAAACAGCAGGCCGTGGTCTGCCGGGTCGGAGGTCAGGTCAGCTGCTATGACGCGAAGGGAGAAAAGAAGTGGGACTACCGGATCCAGCACCGGAATCTCTACGGGCACGAGATGACGCACTACGACGCCGACCGGGACGGCCTCGACGAGGTCTACATCTCCCTCAACGGAAAATTCATCGTCCTCAACGGGGACGGAACCCTCCGCTGGTCCGACGACACCGTGCGCAACCACACCGACTTCATCCTCTGCGGGGATGTCGATGGGGACGGGGAACTGGAGATCGTCTACGACCGCAACGGCTGTGATGCCCTCAAGGGGCCGATCGCCTGCGTCGACGGGGGCACCGGCAAACCGGAGAAACTGTGGAACTACCGCCGCCCCGGGGTCGACCACCTGCAGCGCGCCACCCTCGGCGACTTTGATCCCTCCCGCCCCGGACTCGAACTCGTGGCGGTGGGCAAGCGCCAGATCCGGGGCGGACTGGTCCTCTGGAGCGCGGAAGAGGACCACCTCTGGCACAAGGACATCCCGGCCGGCTGGGTCACCTGGGGAGACTGGAACGGGGACCGGAACCCGGAGATCCTTCTCAGCGGGGGCATCGGGGGACAGAACGGTTTCGAGGTCTGGACCGGCTCCGGGAAGCGCCTCTACGCCCTCGCCGGCACCGGGGCCACCCCCATGGGAGTGGAATCCGCCGGCCCGCTCCGCCCCGATCTCGATGGCAACGGCAAGGCCGACCTCCTCCTCTGGACCCGGCGTGGTTACATGCTCCTGCTGGAAGCTCCCTGAACCTATGCAGATGCCCGGACACACCCAGCTCAGTCTCTGCAGCAGCCCGTTCCTGCGCGTTCTCACCCTGTGCTCCCTCTACGTCTCGCAGGGGCTTCCCCAGGGCTTCATCCACTACGCCCTCAAAAATCACCTCGCCGACCAGGGCTTCTCCACCAGCGACATCGGAAACGTGATCGCCATGATCAGCCTCCCCTGGGCCGTCAAGTTCCTCTGGGGACCGGTCGTCGACCGCTTCGGGATCGCCTCCATGGGCAAGCGCCGCCCCTGGATCATTGGAGCCCAGGCCATGACCGTGGTGGTGCTGCTCATCCTCGCCACCGTGCCGGGTCTCGACTCCAACCTGCGCCTTCTCGGCCTCGGCATCCTCAGCGTCAACATCTGGACCTCCCTGCAGGATGTCTGCACCGACAGCCTCGCGGTCGACATTGTGCCGGAAAAGCAACGCGGTAAGCTCAATGGCTTCATGTACGGATGCTCCTATCTCGGGAGTTTCCTGGGCGGCACCTTCATCGGACAGTTTCTTTTCATGGAGGGAGGAGGCATCCAACTGGCTCTCGTCGTCCTGAGCGGCTGCGTCTTTACCATCATGCTCCTTCCGATCTTCATCCGCGAGCGGCCCGGCGAAAAGCTCCTCCCCTGGAGCGCGGGCTCCTCCCAACTCAAGGAAGACGAGCAGCATGCTCGCTCGGCCACTCTCCTCCTCCGCCAGATCAAGCAGGCTTTCAGCCGCCCTGTCGCCATTACCGCCGCGTTGCTCGCGGTGGGCGCTCACGTCGGTAATTCCGCCCTCAACATCATCGCCTCGAAACACTTCATCACGGAAGTGGGATGGGACAAGAAGGACTACACTCATCTTGAGAGCTTCGGGACCTGGTTCTCACTGGGAGGAGCCTTCATGGGAGGATTCGTGGCCGATAAACTGGGAGCCAAGCGCTCCGTCGTGATTGCCGGGACCCTGATTGCCCTGACCTGGATCACCTTCAGCCGGCTGGAGCCCTTCTGGACGGAGGAGTGGCTAATCAAAGCCAACATGTGGGTGCTTGCAACCCTCCTGGGGCTCTTCAGCGTCTCCCTCTTCACCCTCTTCATGAATGTCTCGGACCGCCGGGTGGCCGCTTCCCAGTTCACCGCCTACATGGCATTGATGAATTTCTCCATGTTCACCGGCAACAAGCTCGCGGGACCCCTCGAGGCCACTGTTCCCTCCGTCCCGGCAGCCTACCTCACCGCCGGGATCTTCCACCTCGGCGTCATGGTCTTCGTCATCCTCGCCATCAAGCCACCGCAGAATCCCCCTGAACTCCCGGGGTTGGAAATGTCTTTCGCGGATCAGTGGCGAGAAGAACTAAAGAAAGAAGGTGAGCAGAAGTAACCGGATATGCCCTTCCCCAACCGGAGGATCCTAGTTCTCCCGGATCCAGTCTTCCACCGCCTGGCTCACGGCATCCGGGAAGATGTCTATCAGGAGGAACGGAGTGGCTCCCCCAATGGACATGGTGTGATCTCCTGAATAGGTAATGGTCACGGATTTGTTATAGGAATTCGCCAGGTTCGAAGACCATTGGGGAAGCACGACAATATCGCCATTGGCCATCAGGTGCATCGTGTTGATATTTGACGCGCTATAGTCATCCGGGGTGTTTTCCAGCGACTCCAGGTCATACATCGGAAAGAGGTCCTCCATCGCGGCGGAATTTACGAAAATCGCGTTCCTGACGTTCGCCAGACTCCCCATGTCCCTTCCGGAATCGAGAAGGTTCAGGAGATGGGAGGCCAGGGTGCCTCCCTGCGAATACCCGATCACCAGGTCAACATCCCCGGGGATATCGTTATTTGCAAAATCGATCACGTAGCTGACCGATTCACTCAACTCCTCATAATCGGCAAATAAACAGTCCCACCATGCCCTGCTGTAGAGGGTGATGAAGGGGTTTTGAAGATGAGGAGCTTCCGCATAAAAAAAATTCGCCCTGGTCCCGAGGGCCTTTTCCAGGTCCACGCAGATGGGGGCGCTATCCATCCAATCGGCATCCATGGCCTTGCCGTGCAGGACGAGGACGTTGGCCTTGCGGGATTCGGGCAGGATTGTCCCATATTGTACGAGGCGGTAGAACGCTTCTTCGGCAAGGGGTTCGGAGAAATCATGCCTGTTATCAAGGAAACGCACCTTTGCCCGGTCCACATCACGAAACGCCAGATCTCCCAACTGCTGGAGGCTCTGGGATTCCGCCTTCTGGAGGACCCAGCGGGAATCTCCTCCCCACGAAATACTCACCTTGGACCCGGTCGTGGAAATATCGAGGACAGGGGCTGGCGAAACCTCCTCAGCATGAAGACTGACAGGCAGAACCCATGCCAGCGCCAGGAGAAGAACAGCACGCCTCACCTGTTCTCCATACCGGCATATCCACGGGATGTCTAACTCCGAGTTGATTCCTTACGGTGATGAAAAACATACAGCAGGAACAGGTTGCGTGTCGTTCGGGACAGGGGGTCAGGCTGCCTGGGCCGAACCCTCCCCTACTTGTATTCCGCACTGTCCAGGTTGACCCGGTAAACCACACCCTTGTCGTAGCCGATGGCGTAGAGTCCACCGGCACGGTCGCGACCAAAGGAGACCACCCGGTCCGGAGCCATCCCGATCTGGCGGATCTTCTTCAGCCTGCGTCCGCTCTGGGTGATTCCCCAGACCCGCTTGCTCTGGTAGTCGGCACAGATATAAACGCCATGGAAGCTCGACTCCGGATCCGTGCGCATGACGTAACCACCGGTCACCGAGACCCCGTGCTTGCGCCGGAATGACACCACGGGGGGGATGTATTTCACCTTGTCCCGGCGATACTTCGTCGAAAACAGCTCGAACCCCTCGCGGATGTTCCAGCCGTGGTTTTCCCCGGCCCGCACGATGCACACTTCCTCGAACCGGTTCTGCCCCACATCGCCGACCCAGAGATCGCCGTTGGCGGGATCAAAACTGAAGCGCCACGGTTGGCGTAGCCCGTAGGCGAAGATCTCCGGTCGCGCCTGCGCGGGATCTCCCTGGGCAAAGGGATTGTCGGCGGGAATGCCATAGGGTCGGTCTCCCTCCCGCCGGTCGACATCGATACGCAGGAGGCTGCCCTCGAAACGGCCCAGGTCCTGTGCTTTTCCTTCCGGGTCCTCCTGCGGTCCACCGTCACCCATCCCGATGTAGAGATAACCATCGGGGCCGAATTCCAACCCGCCCCCGTGATGGAAGAGGGTATCGATCTTCCAACGCAGGATACTCCGGGTGGGTTTTCCCGAATCGGCCCGGCCGTCCTCCCGGGCCACCCGTTCAACCACCGCCATGCCCCGTTGCTTCCCTTTCATGGTCTCGTGCATCATGAAGTAACGGCCATTCTCCGCGAACCCGGGATGCAACGCCAATCCCAGGATGCCCTCGTCATTCGCGACGTAGATCTCATCCAGGATGTTCACGAAAGGTGACACCACCTCCTCCCCGTTCACCTTTTCCAGCAGGGAAATTGTTCCCTTGCTCTTCTCCGCGATCAGAAAGGCACCCCCGATGGCCGGGTGCTCACCAAACCACACCGGCTTGTGAAACTTCTCCTTCATGCCGAAGACCGGCTCAAAGCCCACAGGTTTTTCTGTAACTGGAATGTCCAGCGGGGTGCCGGCCTCGTAAGCCACCTTCGTCTCCGGTTGCTTGCGACTCTCAAGGTAGGCGATGAGATCCCGGAACTCTCCCGTGGTCAGCTGGGAATGCAGGGCGGGGGGCATCAGGGAGACCTTCCCCGTTTCTTCCCTCGCGATTTCCGATCGGGCGATCCGGTGCTCCACCTGCCCCACGTTCACCAGCACGATGACCTCGTCGGAGCTGTCCCGCAGAATACCCTGGAAGCTCTCTCCCTTTTTCGTTTCCACGATGGTGGTGGCGTAACCCGTCATGATCGAAGCCGACGGATCGAGGATCGAGTTCACCAGATCCTTGCGCGCAAACTTGTCCCCGGCTGCATACAGGTCGGGTCCGATGCCAGTCGCGCTCCCGTCCACGGAATGGCACTGGGTGCAGGCCGTGCCTTGATCCTCAAAGACGGCCTTGCCCCGTTTCACGTCTCCTCCCGTCATGGCCGCCTTGCGGTACTCCTCCTCCGGTGGCGGAGCAGCCAGGGAGGACGCGATACCGATCAATAGCAACCCGGCTGGAAGGGTGAACTTGGGGGGAGCCATGACTACGAGTGTAGGGCAGACGCCCGACCTGCCAATTGCTATCGAAGAACGATCTCCGGTACCAACGGGATGGCGGCGGCGAACCACCCTGCCCTGATCGTGCGGAGAATCTGATCCGGACTCGCATCTCCAGGTGAATTCCCTAGGGTGTGCCCATCGTCATGTTTCGTCCTTTCGTCTTCGTCCTCCTGGTCACGGGCAGTCTGCACGCCGAGAGCCCTTTCCGCGTCCCCCAGGGCTTTACCATCACGAAGTTTGCAGGAGATGAACTCACCAACGACACCTGGGCCATGGCCATCTCGGACGACGGGCGGGTGGCCGTATCCGGACCCGGCTACATCAAGGTTCTCCTCGACACCGACAACGACGGGGTGGCCGATCGTGCCGAAGTCGTCTCCGACAAGGCCCGTAATCCCCACGGCCTGCTCTGGCGCGGACGCGATCTCCTCAGTGTCCAGCCCCAGGGGGTTTTTCTTCATCGGTCCCGTACCGATAATGGCCTTCCCGGGGGAGACCCCGAACTCTTCTACAAGCTTCCCGGAGGGGGCGGCGAACATGGACCCCATGGCATCCGTCGTGGACCGGATGGCTGGCTTTACCTCGCCTGTGGAAACAACACCAAAATCGGCAGGGGAAACATCACCACCACGACTTCCCCCGTCACCAACCCTTCCCAGGGAACCATTCTCCGGATCTCGCCGGACGGGAAACAGAGCGAGGTCATTGCCCACGGATTTCGCAACCACTACGACCTCGCCTTCAACAAGCACGGTCACCTCTTCACCTTCGATTCCGATGGTGAACGCGACCACCAGCTTCCCTGGTACTCCTATTGCCGGGTCTTTCATATCCGCGTCGGAGGGCATCACGGCTGGCTCCTTCCCGGTCATCAACGCTCCTTCAACCGCCCCCCCTGCTTCTTCGATTCCGTCGATCGCCTCATCGAGATTGACCGCGGATCCCCCACCGGCGTGGAGGTTTACCGCCACACCCAGTTCCCCGAACACTATCAGGACGGCCTCTTTTTCGCCTGCTGGACTTACGGCCGTGTCTACTTCACCCCCCTCATCGGCAACCGCCAATCCTACCGTCAGCACGAACCGGAGACCTTCCTCGAGCCAACCGGCAACCTCGGCTTCGCTCCATCTGACCTGGCCGTTCACCCAACCACCGGCGACCTCCTGGTCTCGGTGGGCGGACGCGGAACCCGGGGCGCGGTCTACCGCATCTCCTATCCGACCCGACGGAAAACCGCCCAACCGATCCCGTTCTACGAAACCGGCACAAACTGGTCCATTCACACCGACCGCATCGCCCCCACCCCGGCCGTAGCCCCGGCTGACGCCCTCGCCCTGTTCGGGAGCACCAGGGATCATGCCACCAGAATCACCGCCATCCGCCATCTCATGCTGGCCCTTGGAGACATCAGCACCAATGAGGCTGGGCGCCGCATCGATGCCGGATACACCGCGGGAAACCCCGGGATTCTTCCACCGGATCTGCGCACCAGACTCATCCCGGCCCTCACCGCCGCCTTCAATCCAGAGGATCCCGGCAATCCCCTGCAATACGAAATCGCCCGCCTGCTGGGCATGTTGCATGCCGATACCAGCGAGTCTGTGGAAGCCCTCGCCGCCACCTTCTCCTCCTCCTCCCATCCCACCCACGATGCCCACTATCTCTTCTGCCTGGCCCAGATGCCCGGCCCACGGGAGAAGGCGAGAACCCGGATCGTGGAAGGATTTCTGGGCATCGATCGCAAGCTCGACCGGCGCAAGCTCCTGACCGACCGCAACTGGAGCATCAATCTGCGCGATGCCCTGCGGGCCCATCTTGAACTCGATCCCCACACCGGACCCACGCTGGCACGTTCGCACCAGATCTCACCCTACAATGCCTACCTGCTGACCCTGCTTCCCACGGAGGAACAGCGCGTGGCCGCCCGGAAAATGAAAAATTCGGAGAAGGGGTGGGATCCAGACGCCATCTCCTTCGTGGAAAAACACCTTCCCGCCGCCGATGTGCCTCTTCTCCTGGGGACCTTCCGGAGCGCATGGAAGCGCGAGCCCCGGCTCCGACCCCACCTCACCGGCTATTTCTCCCGGCACGGAACTGAGACAGACAAGAAACTGGCGAAGGAATTCTACCAACCGCCAGCGAGCCAGATCGACCTCACCCCCTTCGCCGAGAAAATGAAAGAAGTCAACTGGTCCGGCGGCGAACCCGGGCGCGGGCAGGCCGTCTACGCGCGCTATAATTGCGCGACCTGTCACTCCGGCAACAGGCGCCTCGGCCCCTCCCTCCAGAACATCGCCAAGCGCTTCAACCGGGAAGATCTCTTCCGTCACATCAATGAACCCAATCTCGCCCTTTCCGACCTCTACAAGGCCACCCAGATCACCACTGCCGACGGCGTCTACATCGGCATGAAGGTCTACAGCTCCGAAGCCCAGACCATCCTTGAGACCGGCTCCAACGAAACCGTCCGGTTCTCCCGCCACGACATCATCAGCGAGCATACCCCCAACCAGTCGCCCATGCCTGCCGGACTGCTGCTGGGTGCCAGCAAGGAGGAACTGGCCAATCTCTACGCTTATCTCAGAACCCTGTAGGACGAAGGAGTGCCGCAGTCCCGCCCCTCCTAGCTGGCCAGGAAGACCAGCGAGTCCGCAAGGCGATTGAGTGATCTCCGGGCTTCCGGAAGCACCTGCATGAGGGTGTCCAGAACCTCACTTGTCCCCCGCCTGCGCGCGACCGGACAGTCGCTGGCCTGGTGAAAGGAGGAGCGGGCGAAACCTTCATAGTAGGCCAGACCCGGCGCTCCATGCCGCTCCTCCCGCTGGCGGATGTAATCCGGGAAGATCCCCGTCAACACGAGGAACTGGTTCCCGGCCGCCACCAGCAGTTCGTAGCGCGTGTCCCCGGTGGCCTGGTCGAGGATTGCCAGGAAGTCGACCGAGTGCACGAATCCCGAGGGGATACCCTTCAACGCATCAAAGGGCCCTGCCGGGACACGCTCCGCCAGGACCGCCCCGAGATACTCGGCAAGCGCCACCTCTTCGAGGCTGCTGCGCTTCAGGCTGTGACGCACCAGGACATAGAAGTAGAACCAGGGACTGACATTGAGCACGGTGCAGGAATCAAGAATCGCACGAAGCACCCGCCCGTCATCCAGCATGAGGAGAAGTTCCTCACGCTCCAGCACGAAGCGCCGGAAGGCCCGGTCGGATTGATCCCCCGTGATCACCGAGGCAAGGAACAGAAGATCGCGTTCCTCAAAGCGTCCCGTGCAGGTGCAGGAAAGAGGAACTTCCATTATCCTGCAGCCTAGCACAGCTCCGACTGCCACGCCAGCAGTATTGCTGGGGCAATCACTTTCCTTGCCGCTTTCACATTTCGGACGGAATTTCTTCAGCGGCTCATTGACGCTTCTTGCTGCCTCCGGCAGCCTCCCCTTGCAATGAAAACCATTCTCGTCACCCTCGCCCTTGCCCTTGCCCTTG
>DLRK01000096.1:1468-1610 GCA_002501065.1 Akkermansiaceae bacterium UBA7890 | reverse complement strand
GCCCTTGCCCTTGCGCTCATGAGTTCTCCCTCCCTTGCCGACCATCACGAAAAGAAGACGGGAGCCTATCGCCACGTCGTCTGCTTCAAGTTCAAGGACGACGCCACCAAGGACCAGGTGAGTGCCATCGAAAAGGCCTTCG
>DLRK01000096.1:915-1135 GCA_002501065.1 Akkermansiaceae bacterium UBA7890 | reverse complement strand
CGCGCTTTCCACGAAAATCGATGCCATCACCGATTACGAATGGGGAACCAATGTGAGTCCCGAGAACCACGCCCAGGGATTCACCCACTGCTTCATCGTGTCCTTCAAGGACAAGAAGGGGCTGGAGACCTATCTTCCCCACAAGGCCCACAAGGCCTTCGTCGAAAAACTCCTTCCCATCCTCGACAAGGTCTTCGTCATCGACTTCGTGGCGAAATAA
>DLRK01000096.1:0-602 GCA_002501065.1 Akkermansiaceae bacterium UBA7890 | reverse complement strand
GTCATCGACTTCGTGGCGAAATAAACAGTCCGACCCTTTCCAGACGTCACGCTCAATTCCCCGTTCCTAAAAATACGTGTCGTCGTGACGGTTACTCAATCTGAAGGTTCCTAAGAGTTAATCTTCTAGTGACCAGTTACTTACATCCAGCACTAAAACTTAACTTGCGGCAAGGCAGGTGTTTTGCACCTCGGTTGCACTCGTTTTTCTCAGCCATTCCAACGCCATGAACTAGCCGGGATTGATGTAAATATTTAATAGCGCGCAGGTTAAAAGGCAATAGTCCAAATCTAGGCTCATTCAGGACTTAGAATCGGGGTAACTGAAAAACAGATCTTCATGATCAGGTAAGAACCAATGCGGGCAAGACAGGAATCGCGCTGCTTGGCTCAGCCTGAGACGGTTTCATTCCAGATCCGGGATGCTAAGCCCAACGCGCACTCCAGGCCTCACTTGAGCCTCGGCGTTATCAAACTCGAAACGCGCCCGGAAGAGACCGCTTCGGGGATCCACCTCCGGATCGATGAATATCAACCTCGCAGGTCGCGGACCAACTTTGGGGAATTCCGGGAAGTTCACTTTATACTCCTTTCCTTCCTTGA
>DLRK01000080.1 GCA_002501065.1 Akkermansiaceae bacterium UBA7890 | reverse complement strand
ACCAGGGTCAACGCCAGGGCCTCACGCGCCTCGCCTTCCACTTCCCCCCCCCGCACCAGGGTCCGGATCTCCTCCAGCACCCCCTTGGAGCCCGACGAACCGAGAACCGCGGCCAGGCCCCGCCGGGTCCCGGTAAAATCCAGCTTGCCCGCCCGCAGGGCCGGAAGCCAGTGGCGTTTACTGTGATGCACCGCCTGCGAAAAGGCATACTCGATCCAGCGATCACGCTTCGATTCCGCCGCCGCGGCCGAAACCAGAACGGCCCGGGCCTGGGGAGATTGCCCGGCCGCCAGCACCGCTTCCATCCGTACCAGCGGATGCGCATCGCGAGCCGCCGCCACCAACAGGTCATGCCCTTCCTCCAGACGATCACCCCAGCGTCCCGCCACCCGCGCGCCATAGGCTCGCGCCCGGTGATCGGGCGACGCCAGCAGGCGCTTCAAAACAACCACGTCCGGTTGCTCGATCCACTCCAGGGTGCTCACTCCTTCCAGCAAAGATCGTCCGTTCTTCCTGCCCTGCAGGCCTGCACTCCATTGCCGGATCGCCTCCCGCACCTCAGTCCCCTTGCGGTCCACCAGAACCTGCTTGGCCTTGAGACGCGTCCAACGCTCCGGCGCCTCGAGTGCCTCCAGTAACTTCTCCACGCTGGCCTTTGCCAGGACGGGCGGTTTGATCGCCCCCTTCTTCGGGGTCACCCGCCAGATCCGTCCATGGGTCTTGTCCCGCTCGGGATGACGGTAGAAGTCGTCCTGATGGCAGGTGAGCGAATTGTACCAATCCACCACGTAAATCGCACCGTCGGGTCCCATCTTGACGTCAACAGGACGGAAGTTGCGGTGCTTCGAGCGCAGGAGCGGACTCTTCCATTCCAGCTTGAAGCCCGCTCCATCTTCCCGCGTCTCGAAGCGGCTCACCTGGTTCTTCTTGTAGTCCCCGATGACGAACTGGCCCTGCATTTCGTCCGGCAGATTTCCCGCCCCCAGGCATTCGATCCCGCAGTAACCTCCCGGATTGCCGATTCGCGGCAGGCGGAGCCGGCGCTTGGCCGGAATGGAGGCCGGAGTGAGGTAGGAGACTCCACCAGCTCCGTCGATCACGAAGGACTGTCCGAAATCGTCGAAGGCGATGCCCCACGGATTGCCGGGACCCATGAAGTCATCGAGGAGCGGATCGAGCCGCAATTCGTTCGGTCGCAGGCGATAGACCCCGGCCTGGAAAAGCGAGGAGACCCCGAAGGGGGTTTCCACCCGGGACTCGATCCCGTCCCCCTGGCACCACCAGAGCTCCCCACCCGGACTCCACACGAAGGAATTGCTTGTCTGGTGCGAGTCGCCATTTCCAAATCCGGTCAGGACCACCGTGCGTTCGTCCGCCACGCCGTCACCATCAGTATCGCGCAGGGTCAGCAACTCCGGTCCCTGTCCGATATAGACCTGGTCCGGGCCCACTTCCATCCCGGTCGGGATCAGCAGTCCCTCTGCGAACACCCCGGACTCATCCGCCCTGCCATCGTTGTCGGTATCCCGCAGCGTGATCACCCGGTCGTAACCGCGCACCCCCGGCTCGATCTGTGGATAGACGTCTGAGCAGGCCACATACATCCGGCCCCTGGCATCCCAGCGCAGGGAAAGCGGATTGCGCACCCCGTGCGACTCATCGGCAAAGAGATTCACCTCGAACCCCTCCAGGACCTCGAAGGAAGCCAGTTCATTTTTCACATCAGCCTCCTTTGATCCGGTCAGCTCAGGTGCCGCGGGCGGGTTCCAGGGCTTACCCGCGAAAATGGCCTCCTCCACCCCTGCAATCAGGGCGGGGTAGGTGGCCCACTCTTCCTGGATCGAAGGCAATCCGTGCGACGCCTTGGCAAAAATCCTCTGGCTGTCATCACCGAAGATGCACTTCCAGTTGGCCGGTCGCCAGTATTCGTACCAGAGGCGGTGCTTCTCACCCACCGTGGCACACATCAGTTCGTAAGCCGCCCCCTTCGGTTCCTGACGTCCGGTCAGGCCCCGGATGAAGGCCCCGGCCGGGTCTTCCCCATCCCCGGTCATGAAGGGAATCTTCCGCTCTGCAGCCAGCTCACGAATCGCACCGAGGTAGGCAGCCAGGGCCGCCCGCTCCGCCGCCCCTTCCCACTGGAACGGCGAAGGTTCCAGGAGAACCAACCGCCGGTCCCTGCCCACCTTGTCGAGAAAGCTCCCGTAGGCCCCGGCGAATTCGCCCACCCTCCCGGCGCCGTCCAGCGATTCCATTTTCCCGAACTGGGCAATCACCACGGTGGCCCCGGCCCGTTTCAGCTGCGCCTCCCAGTTCCCGAAGGCATCCTGCCGCCAGCGCTCCCGTTCCGCGCTCTGGTGATACACCGTGTCTCCGTCCCAGGCGAAATCACGGAAGAGGGGGGCCGCCGACTTCCACTTCATGGTGAGGGCCGCCTCCAGCCGCCCCTCCCTCTGCAGGTTGATCAGGTCCGTTCCTCCCACAAAGGCCACCACGTCTCCCTTTCTCAGTTCGAAGGCCACCTCTCCCCGGGCTGTGACCAACGCCACAGCCCCTACAACGATTGCTGCCAGGCAACTTGCAAGTTTCACAAGCGGCACGCTACCGATCCCCGTCGCAGCCGACAAGGAATTGCCTGCAATTTGCGGTCGTCGCTCCGCAGGGGGATGATCCGCGAACAGTTGCCTCCTCCGGCAAACTGCAAGGCAGCTCCCTTCCTGCCTCTCACCTGCCCTTCAGCACCTTCAGCAGGATTCCGAAGGCCGGGGCCGCCATTCCCCCGTGATTGAAGCCTTCCAACTCATGGAGTTTCGTCTTCCCGTGCCCGGCCACCTTCATCATGCGCCAGAGATAGGCATTCTCCTCGTAGCGGCCCAGCATCTCCAGTTCCCGGTCCCCGGTGATGAGCACCAGGGCAGGAGCATCGTCCCGCACGTGAAAAAGCGGCGCAAATCTGTCGATCACGGCCTGCTTGTCGGGAATGCCACGCTCTTCCCGCGGGGTGAAGTGGGTGATGGTATGCCCGCTGAAGGGAATCAGCCCTGCAATCCTGTCGGCATCGATTCCATGCGCCTGGAGGTAACTCCTGTCCAGGCCCACCATGCTGGTGAGATAGCCGCCCGCCGAATGGCCGGCCACGTAGATGCGCTTCACGTCACCTCCATGGCGCCCGATGTTCCTGAAGGTCCAGGCCACCGCCGCCGCCGCATCCTCGATATAGGACGGGCACTTCACCTTCGGGAAGAGCCGGTAGTTCACCGCCACCACCGCGATCCCCTGTCCCTGCAACTGCCTGGGAACGGCTTTCTCCCCGCTCCGTAATCCCCCACCATGAAACCAGACCACGGTGGAGAATCCCTTCCGGCCTTTGGGACGGTAGAGATCCAGGACACACCGCTCCTTCATATAGGCATCCCAGCCCGGAGAATTCTCATCCCGGTAGGCGAGGTTGTCCTCCCTGAGATACTCTCCCCCGGCTGCCCGGAGGTCTTCCCCACCCGGGAGTGCCCATGCCAGCACAAGTAACAAGAGGCGCTTCATGTCAGTTCTCTACCTCACCCGGGGTGCTCCGGCAACGGCCCTGCCCCAAAAGATTCACCACTCCATCCTTGTTGTCCGGTTCCAACCCGGAAAAGGATTCCCCCCGTGAGCAGCGCCCCCCGCTACCACCACCTCGATGCCCTGCGGGCCACCGCCATGCTCCTGGGCATCGTGATGCACGGCCTTCTCTCCTTTTTCGAGAACGACTACTGGCCGGCGCAGGACCTGCAGCAGCACGAACTCTACGAGACGGTCAACCACGCCATCCACGGCTTCCGCATGCCCCTCTTTTTCCTGATCAGCGGCTACTTCACCACCATGCTGTGGAAACGGCGAGGCCTCGGCAAACTGCTCCAGCACCGCCTACAACGCATCCTCCTGCCTCTCGTCATCGGCGGAATGGTCTTCATTCCCCTGACCTGGGCTGCTACGATGCTTGGTGAACACCTCACGAGCACCCGCAACCAGGTTGACAATGGGAAACACCCCCTCTCAGCCAAAGAAAAACAGCCCGGTTTCTGGGCGGCCCTCAGGAGCGGTGATGTCGAGAACCTCCGCCTCCATCTCCAGGACGGAACCGACCCGGACTCCAGGGACGACAAAGGGCAACCTGCCCTGACCATCGCGGTCTGGGCCAACCAGCCCGGATCCACCGAACTCCTCCTTGCCGGGGGGGCCGATCCCAACGTCCGGGACGACAAGGGATACACCCCTCTCCACGCCGCCGCCTTTCTCGGACGTGCCGGCATGGTCCGATCCCTTGTGGAAAACGGTGCCGACGTCAACATCAGTTCGGCGGAGAACAAAAGGCCCCTCGATAGCGCCCGGGAAAACTGGAAAACGGTCGAGTGGATCACCAGCATGATCAAAGTGGAGGTTGACCGGGAGGATGTGATAAAGGGCCGGAAGAAACTGGACCCCTACCTTGTTGAGCAGGGAGCTGTCGCCAACTCCCCGCTCTCTTCCAATACTCTCATCGGGATCTACACCTGGCTCGCCATGTGGCCCATCACCGCCCACCTGTGGTTTCTCTACTACCTCCTCATGCTGGTGGCCGGTTTTGCGATCGCTTCCCTGCTGGCGACGGCCTGGAAAATCCCTCCCCTCCCCGGTTGGCTTCTCTCCGCCCCGGTCTGCCTCCTGGTCCTGGTTCCCCTGACCGCCACCGCCCAGTTCTTCATGCGGCAGTCCTTCGGTCCCGACACCGCAATGGGGATCCTTCCCTGGCCTCCCAAGCTCTTTTACTACGGCCTGTTCTTCGGTTTCGGCGCCATCTGCTTCGGCCGTCCCGAGTTCGAGGAGAAACTCGGCCGCTGGTGGCCACTCTCCCTGCTGCTCTCGATCCCGCTGCTGCTTTACGGATTACACCTCTTCGAACAGGGACTTCCCGGCACCCGGCGCATCATCTTCAGCCTGTGCGCCGCCCTCTACACCTGGCTCATGATCCTGGGCTTCCTCGGCATCTTCCGCCAGTTCTTCGCCCGGAAGAATGCCCGCATCCGCTACGTCTCCGATGCCTCCTACTGGATGTATCTGGCTCATCTTCCCCTCATCATGATCCTTCAGGCCCTCGTCTCCGCCAGTCCCCTTCCCGGCCTGGTGAAATTCACCCTGATCTGCCTCGTTTCCTTCGCTTTCCTCCTCCTCACCTACCGCTACCTTGTGCGTTATACCATTATCGGGACCATGCTGAACGGGAAGAAAGTCCGGATGCCTCGCCTTTCACCAGCACCCGGTTCCAGCCCGTGACGCGGGATGCTGACCGGCATCTGCTCACTTCCGGGGGCGCGGCATATTTGCCCCACTCTCCTGCCGCCAGTGGTGCAGTCGCTTTCTCATCGCGGTGGCTCGGTCCGGATCCTTCCCGGCCAGGTTGTTCCTTTCTCCAAGGTCCTCCCGCAGATTGTAGAGTTCCACCGCATTGTCCTCGAAAAACTCGAGCAGCTTGTAATCTCCCATGCGCACCGCGCTCCCCAGCCGGTTGTCCCGGTGGAAGGCAAAGTTGGGGTAGTGCCAGAAAATGGCCTCCC
>DLRK01000044.1:27032-28710 GCA_002501065.1 Akkermansiaceae bacterium UBA7890 | reverse complement strand
AGCTCAGTGGGAATTTGCCGCCAAGGGTGGGGCAGACTTCACCTGGGCCGTCCACGACGGCCGGGACCGGGAAGATGCAAACTGGAACAGGCTGGGCCGGGGAACGGCGGCCACCGGACATGTCCGAGCTGCCGTAAGCGGCAGGCCGAATCCGTTCGGACTGTATAATCTGGGAGGTAACGCCTGGGAATGGATCGCCGATCATTATGTGGAGTCCTACGACATCCGGCCCGCCGAAAATCCCCTGGTGGAAGTGACTGGTTCAACCACCCGCTGCTGGCGCGGAGGCTCGTGGAACTACCACGAAGCCACCCTGCAATCCTCAATTCGTTTTTCGGACGAAGAGACTCATGGCAACGACCACTTCGGGTTTCGTGTAGTAGCGCCATTTGTTGAAATCCTGTCGTTCATGTCCGGTGATGGGCATAATGAGGTTTTCTGGCACTCCATGAACAGGGAAGTCTACGGCGTTGAATATTCATCGGACCTCACCCATTGGGACGAAATATCGGAAGTGGAGGCGACCGGGCTGACGGCGGTTTATTCGGACATCGACAGGACAAGATCATCGTCATCCCGAGGATTCTATCGCATCAGGATCAAGTAGCTCCAACCTTGGTCCCGGGGGGGGGTCTCCCTTTTCAATTGCAGGAGATCAGCACAATCAGGAACCCCATGATTCAGACTCTCATTGCAATAGCAGCGCTCTGCCTGCTCGGGGCAGACACTTTGCGGGCTGAGTCCCGCCCGAACATTCTGTTCTGCATCTCCGATGATCAAAGCTACGCCCACACCGGTGCGAATGGCGATCCGGTCGTGCAAACGCCAGGGTTCGACCGGATCGCGCGAGAAGGCCTGCGATTTGTCCATGCCTTCTGCGATGCGCCGACCTGCGGTCCTTCGCGCAGTGCCATCCTCACCGGGCAACACATCTGGCGCTTGGAGGA
This sequence comes from Akkermansiaceae bacterium UBA7890, assembly GCA_002501065.1. Classification (GTDB taxonomy): domain Bacteria; phylum Verrucomicrobiota; class Verrucomicrobiia; order Verrucomicrobiales; family Akkermansiaceae; genus Roseibacillus_B. The sequence continues at coordinate 27,763 of DLRK01000044.1, read as the reverse complement.
AGCCGGCAACATCCACAGCACCTTGCCGAAAAAGTTCATCACCTATACCGAAGTCTTGGCGAAGGCAGGTTACTCCGTTGGCTATACCGGCAAGGGATGGAGTCCCGGACGCCTGGCGGCGGGAGGCCGTGATGCCAATCCTGCGGGTCAGGAATTTGGAGAACGCAGGTTGAAGCCAGCTTTTCGTGGCATGAGAAACACGGATTACGCGGCAAATTTCGATGACTTTCTTAGCCAAGTGCAGAAGGACCAGCCCTTCTGCTTCTGGCTGGGGACCAGCGAGCCCCACCGTGGATACGAGCTCGGGGCGGGCAAGCGAACCGGCAAAGATCCATCGAAGGTGATTGTCCCGAAAATTTTTCCCGACCACCCCGTGGTGAGGAGCGACATCCTCGATTACTACGTGGAGATCGAGCATTTCGACAAGATGGTCGTCCGGGCCTTGCAGTCCCTTGAAAAATCCGGACAGCTGGAGAATACCATCGTGGTGGTGACCAGCGACCACGGCATGCCGTTTCCACGGGCCAAAGCCAGTCTTCACGACGATGGATCACGGGTACCCCTGGCCATCCGCTGGCCCAAGGGCATCAAGGATTCCGGCCGCACGGTGGATTTCTGCCTGAACCTCAGCAGCCTTGCCCCAACCTTTCTGGCGGCGGCCGGCCTGCAGGTGCCGGACATGATGACTGCAGGCAGCCTGTTGGATGTTTTCAGCAACGCGGGAACGCGGC
>DLRK01000044.1:0-26681 GCA_002501065.1 Akkermansiaceae bacterium UBA7890 | reverse complement strand
GGACACGTCCGCCGCCTTCATCGCCATGGAGCGCCACGACGGCTGCCGCAAGGGAGGCAAGGGCTATCCCTGTCGCGCCATCCGCACCCGGGAATATCTCTATATCAGGAATTTCGAGCCTGCCCGGTGGCCTGCAGGTAATCCTGACCGCGAGTTTTGTGCCCGCTACATTCCCTTCGGCGAAGTCGATTCCTCGCCCACCAAGTCCCTTCTCATGGACAACAAGGACAAGCCGGGATTCAAGCGCTTCCATGATCTCGCCTTCGCCAAGCGTCCGGCCGAGGAACTCTATCACGTCACCAAGGACCCTGGACAAATCGGCAACCTCGCCGGGAAACCCAAGTATGCCGGGATCCAGAAGAAACTGGCGGCCCGATTGCAGGAGCACCTGGTTCGGACCAAGGATCCGCGGGTGCTTGGTTTGGATGCCCCGTGGGATTACTATCCTTATTACGGCGCGCGGCGTAACAAGAAGTGGCAGGTTGATCCAAAGCCATGAATGTTTTGAAGGGTCTTCTATTACTTTTCTTTTTTGCGGGCAACCTGTGGGCCCGTCCCAACGTGCTCTTCATCGCGGTTGACGACCTGCGCGACTGGGTCGGACATCTGGGCGGCCACCCGAATGCGAAGACGCCCAACATCGACCGTCTTGCCAGGGGTGGGGTTTCCTTTACGAGCGCCTACTGCTCGGCGCCGCTCTGCAATCCTTCCCGCATCAGCCTCTTGACGGGGGTGGCTCCCTTCAGATCCGGTGTTTACGGAAATGGGGAGAGGCTGCGGAAGAAGCTCCCGGATGCTGTCACCCTGATGCAGCACTTCCGGGCATCCGGTTACTCGTCCCGCGGCGCCGGCAAGATCTTCCATGGAACGAACCCATACGATGCAGGTTCATGGGACGACTATTTCGTGCCGGGACGTCAAATCCCATCTCGTTCCTTCAAGCGCGATCCCAACCTGTCGAAGTCTGCCTGGGTGCCATGGGGGCCTCTTGCTTGCGGCGATGAGGACATGTTTGACGGCAGGACTGCCGACTGGATCGTTTCCGAATTGGAAAAACCCCAGGAAAAGCCCTTCTTCATGGCCTATGGACTGACCAAGCCCCATCTGCCCTGGAAAGTTCCGCAGAAATACTTCGACCTGCACCCCCTCAAGAGCATTGAACTACCCCCGGTAAGGGAAGGGGATCAGGAGGACCTTCCGGCCTTTGGAAAGAAGTTGGCCCGGGAAGTCTACGACCCTTCCGGGGAGAGGAACTTTGCGGTGAAGCCGGACGGGGATCATGCAAACGTGATCGCGAACAAGCAGTGGCGCAAAGCGATTCAAGCCTATCTCGCCACCATCAGTTTTGCCGATGCCCAGATAGGCCGGGTGCTCGACGCGCTGGATCGAAGCGGCCATGCCAACAATACCATTGTCGTCCTGTGGGGGGACCATGGGTGGCACCTGGGCGAGAAGGAGCATTGGCGCAAGCATGCCTTGTGGGACGTTTCAACGCGGACGCCTCTTGTCTTTTCAGCGCCCCAGGGTGTGGCGAAAGGCAAACTCTGCCAGCGTCCGGTGAGCCTGATCGACGTTTATCCCACGCTCATCGACCTTTGTGATCTGCCGAAACGGAAAGGTTTGGATGGGCAAAGCCTCAAGCCCCTTTTGGAGAACCCGGGCCGAAAATGGGAACGCCCGGTCGTGATCACCTACGGAATGAACAATCATGCCGTGCAGACTGAACGCTGGCGCTACATTCGCTACCGCGACGGGGGGCAGGAACTCTATGACCACGACCGTGATTCCAACGAATGGACCAACCTCGCCTCCATCCCCGAATACTCTTCCGTAAAGTCCAAGCTGGCCAACTGGTTGCCGACAGCAAAGGTCGGACGAGAAAAACAGAGGAGATAAGCATGAAGAATATCGCACGGATAGCCGCCTCAATTCTAATAACCTCGCTATTGGGGAATGTTGCCCTGGGCGCGGAGAAAGAGCGGAAACTCAACGTTGTTTTCTTTCTGGTTGATGACCTCGGCTGGAGCGATGTGGGCTGTTACGGCAGCACCTTCCACGAAACGCCGAACATTGACCGGCTGGCCAGGGAGGGCATGCGGTTCGATAACGCCTACGCGACCTGTCATGTCTGTTCACCCAGTCGGGCCAGCATTCTGACCGGGAAATACCCGGCCCGCACCGATCTGACCGAATGGCTCAATGGGCGCCCCGAACGAGCCTTTGAAAAGCTTCACAGCGCACAAAAACTCATGTCACTGCCCGATGAAGAAATCACCCTGGCAGAAACACTGAAACAACACGGATACGCCACTGCGAACTACGGAAAGGCGCATTTGCGCAAGGACCCCAGAACCTACGGGTTTGACGAAGCCATTACGGGCTGGGTGCGTTCCTACTACCATCCCTTCTCGCCGCAGTATGAGAAAACCCTTCCGGCAAAAAAGGGGGACTACTATACCGATAAGCTTACCGATGCCGCGCTCGACTTCATCGAGCGTAACAAGGATCGGCCGTTCTTTGTCCATCTCGAGCACTTTGCGGTTCACGATCCGATTCAGGGCCGTAAGGACCTGGTCGAAAAATATGAAAGGAAACTCGCCGCCATGGCCCGGAAGAAGGGCCCCGAATTTATTCTGGAACCCAACCCGGATGGTCCGGCCCTTTCTCGGGACGAGCTCAAAGCGCTTGAAGAAAAGGACGCCCTGGAGATCCATCAGGACAAGCGCGTGTGGTGGGTGAAGCAAAAGCAGGACAACGTCGAGTTTGCCGGAATGCTTGAAGCTACCGATGAAAGCCTGGGCAGAATCCGGGCGAGGCTCGCTGAACTCGGATTGGCGGAAAACACCATCGTCATCTTCACGGGCGACAACGGGGGCATGTCCGCATCGAACCAGTACCGGGGGGTCCATCACCCCCGCAAGGCGCTTAACAGTCGCTTTGCTTCATCCAACCTCCCCTTGCGGGGAGCCAAGGGCTGGAACTACGAAGGGGGGTTACGCGTGCCCTTGATTGTCCACTGGCCGGGACAGATCGAGGCCAACACCACCTCGCACGCGGTGGTCACCGGAACTGATTACTACCCAACTCTGCTGAGAATGCTCGGCCTGCCCGGTTTGCCCGAGCAGCACGTGGACGGGATGAGCTTCCTACCCGCCCTCAAAGGCAAGGCCCATGACCGCGGGGCCATCTACTGGCACTTTCCTCATTACAGCAACCACGGGTACCAGAGTCCCGGGGGCGCGATTCGTCTGGGCAATTACAAGCTCCTGGAATATTACGAAAATGGATCCGTTCAGCTCTTCGACCTGGAAAATGATCTCGGCGAACAGAAGGACCTTTCCAAGGCGAAGCCGGAGGTCACGAAGAAGCTCTTGAAGATGCTGCATGACTGGCGCCGCGAAGTGGACGCGAAAATGCCACAAGTGAAGACTGCCACTTCCTCAAGCAAACCGAAAAATCCACCCACCGCGGGCACGGCGTTGCCGGCCGATGTCGCAACCTTCGCCCCCGGTTGGAAGATCCGCGATTGGGGCGGCCCCAAGATGAAACCCGGGTTACGCAGGGAATGGGACGGGCGCAAGAAGGTGCTGCTGACGCACCCACGCAGCCAATCCGTTCCCTGTGTGCTGTCCCGGAAGATCGAGGTGCCCGCCGGAAAGAAAACCACGCTGGACCTGGAGGTCACCAATCATCCGAAAGGCGACTGGAAGCTGGTGGTTTTGATCAACGGTGTGGAAGCGCTCAGCAGGGACATCGAAGAGACGAAGTGGCAGCAGCTTCAAATCGATCTGAGCAGATACGCGGGCAAGTCGGTGAGCATCGAGCTGGAGAACCGGGCCACGGGGTGGGCCCATGAAGCCGCTTACTGGAGCCGGATTCAAATCGTTCACTAGAAGCTGGCAGCGGAATGGTCGGGGGAAGCGATCACCATCAGGGTCGCCAGAAAGTTGAACAGGCGCTCTGCCGCATGTAATTCAAAGAGGACAGGTGACGGAGAGGGAAGTCGGTGATATCCCCGGAAACGACACGGAGGTGAACCAAGGGAAGGGAGATCGATCGTGCTCTCGCCCGCCTGATGAGGGCAGCGCTAGTAAACTGCCCGGCCACCCGAGAGGTCGAAGGTGAATCCGGTGTTGAAACTCGCCTCCGGGGAGAGGATCCAGCAGGCCATGGCGGCCACTTCGGCGAGCGTTCCGCAGCGCTTCATCGGGATTTTGTCGGTCATGTATTTCACCTGCGTCGGTTCCATGTTGTCCACCATGGCGGTGCGGATCACCGCCGGAGCCAGGCCGTTCACCGTGATACCGGTCTCCGCGTATTCCTTGCCAACGGATTTCACCAGTCCGATCACTCCTGCCTTGCTGGTTGAGTAACATGACATGCCGGCGTTGCCCTCCTTGCCTGCGATCGAGGCGATGAGAAGCACTCGCCCGTAGTCTCGTGGAAGCATCCGTCGCACTGCCTCGCGGCAGGTCAGAAACGAACCGCGAAGGTTCACCGCCTGCACCTGGTCGAACCCGGACACGGGCACCTCCTCGATCTTCATCCCATTCGGACCGACGATTCCCGCGCAGTTCACCATCACATCCAGACGTCCAGCCGCAGTGTGAATTCTCTTGAAGGCACCGGCGACCGAAGCCTCGTCGGCCACATCCAGCGGCTCGAATTTTCCCCCGATCTGCTCCGCGGCAGCCGGTCCCTTCTCCTGATCGCGGTCCGCGATCCACACTCGCGCACCCTCATTAGCCAGGCGGGTTGCGATGTGCTGGCCGAGCCCGTCGGCCCCACCCGTGATGATGGCAGTCTGATTCTTGAAGCGTTCGTTGGTCATGGTGATTTCCTGATTGGCTGGAGGCCTGGGACAGCAATTTGTTGTCAGAGGGCATGAATCGCCGACCCGTTTTTCATAAAGAAATCCGACTATTTGGCAACTCCATCACCCTCTCTGGGATTGGGTCTGGAGCTGGGAGGGAAGCGCAAGAACGCGGTGCGAGGATCCGATCAAGGCCGCCGGGTCATGCTTTTGCCGGGTCATCACCGAGTTTCGATCTGCAACCCGCGGCGGGAATGGTAAGAACCAGGTGCCCCATGAGCGATCTGCCCGATCATCACGATTGGAAGCTGCGGCAAAGCGAGCCACTACGAAATCGTAGTCCCATGACGGAATCAACTGGCGGAGCGGGAGGGATTCGAACCCTCGATACCCTTTTGAGGTATACTCCCTTAGCAGGGGAGCGCTTTCAACCACTCAGCCACCGCTCCGTTGGTTAAATTGAATTGGGAAATGCGGAGAAAGGGAAACCACAGGGAGGGATGTTCGTCAATGGCGGGGAGAGGATGAACTGAATTTTCGTGTCATCTGGAAAGTCTGGATTATGTAGGGGTGTGCCAGGTTGTGCCCAGTTGTGCCCATTGCTTTTCGTGATTTTGATCTTTTCCGGATCAGTGACCAGCTGTGGTCTATCTGGAAAACGCGATAACACGGAGAGGAAGGAAGCCAAGGGTGAGGCGGCGGCGAGGGAGCAAGAAGAAGAGAAGGACAAGAAGGGTGATCCTGCTTCCCTGCGGATCGTCGGAGAGATCGCCTCGGTGCATGCGGCGGAGAAGTTTGTTCTCATCAAACGTTATGTTCAGAGTGGGGGATTTGGACAGGGCACCCTTATTGCGTCAGTGAGTCCGGAAGGAGTGACTTGTTCGCTGGCCCTGACGGGAGAAAGGCTGGGTCGCTACTACGCTGCAGATATCCAGGAAGGAAAGCCCTCAAAGGGTGATGTGGTGGTCGTCCGGCAGCTTCCCGAGGGTTCAGTGGCCCCCGCCAGGTCCATTCCGGTGGCTCCTTAGGAGCGAAATGAGGTTTTGTAGCAGCGAGACTTGCTGGACAAGTTTTACAAAAAGGCCATAATCGCAGGTGCTTAAGCGATATTGAATGCTAGAATCAGGTTGATTTCCTATATTTTTTTAATTCTACCCTTGAAAAGTTTATAAAATTTAGAATAACTTCACTTCTGAAGCTGCTGGGCACCCAAACCTACCTAAATACCATCACAGTCGAACAGTCATGAAATCAAGCACAGCCAACCAATCAAGAGTTGCAGTCCAAGCGGACGCGGATCGTCTTGCGGACTTTGTCCTCTTCACACAGCGCTCCTGCATTCTGAACCTCTCGAACGAGCTCAACCGTGGGAACATCTCCTTCCCTCAGTTCTTCCTGCTCGCCTACCTTTCCAGCGAGGACTATCTGACCATGTCGGATATCGCCAAAAAGATGGGGCACTCGACTGCCGCGGCCACTGGTCTCGTTGATCGTCTTGAGAAGCTTGGATATGTCGAGCGCGTACACGCTGCCGAAGATCGTCGTAAGATCATGGTTCGCATCACGCACAAGGGGACTGAACTTGTGGCCCACATGCGTAAGGAGATTGCCGCCAACCTCGCTGACATGATGTCTGAGATGGACGAGGAAGAAGCCGAGACGCTTGATCATGCACGGCGCGCGGTGACTCCTCGATAAAGGGAATAACTTTCCATCACTTGGTGCCGGGGAAACTTGGCACGGTGAAGACGCCCCCGTTATGGTAATCCCATGACGGGGGCGCTTTCTTTTCTGGACCGGGTTCTGGCTGTTCCGGGAGTGGAGGCCAGCTTTGTCCCACGGGTTCCGGGGATTCCCGTGAACGAGGACAAGGGGGCGACCCTGAGGTTGCTGGAACCGGCTCATCGAGACGCCGTCGCCCGCCTGGGCTTTGAGTGGGAAGACCTGTGGCGGGCGGAGCAGATCCACGGTGATGCGGTGGCGGTGGCACCGGCAGGGGGAGCGGAGGAGCAGATTGTAGTCGGAATGGATGGCTTACTGACAAGTGGCCGGCAGGGGGTGCTGCTGGGAATTTACGTGGCTGATTGTGCGGCGGTCTACCTTTGTGATCATCGGACCGGAGCCCTGGGGTTGGTGCACTCGGGGAAGAACGGAACGGAACAGGCCATCGTTCTGCGGGCCCTGGAACGCATGGCGGCGGAATTCGGGTCGCAGGCTGGTGACATTGAGGCGGCTATCTCGCCGTGCATCCGGCCGCCCTGCTATGAAGTGGATATCGCCCCGCGCATTGCGGAGCAACTGCTGGCAGCAGGAGTCCCACCGGAGCAGGTGGCGATGAGCGGGGTGTGCACCGGGCAGAATGTGGGGGAATTCTACTCATACCGCGTGGAGCGGGGAAAGACGGGACGAATGCTGGCCCTGATGGGACGAAGAACAGAGAATGTGGAGTCTTCATGACGGTGACTGCTCCAGCGAAGCTCAATCTGACCCTCCGCATCGACGGGAAGCGGGAGGATGGATTTCACGAACTGGAGACGCTCATGGTTCCCTTGCCGGGGTTGGCCGACCTGCTGGACTTCAAGCCTGCCGAGTCCTATGCCCTGGAGACAGGGGGAGCGGAAGTGGGACCGGTTGAGGACAATCTGGTGACGAAGGCCCTGCGACTTTTCGAGCAGCGGACCGGAACCCCCTGTCATTATCAGATCACGCTGGAGAAGCGCATACCGCCAGGGGCCGGTCTTGGGGGAGGAAGCAGTGACGCAGCGGCGGTCCTGCGGACGCTGAACAAACTGAAAGAGACGGGTCTGGCGCAGGGCGAACTTGAGGAGATGGCCGGGCAACTTGGATCGGATGTCCCCTTCTTCCTGCGTGAGGGAGCGTGCTGGTGCCGGGGGAGAGGAGAGATCCTGGAAGAGACAACGGTGGATGAACTGGAGGTGCTTCTCCTCAAACCGGCCTTCGGGGTGGATACGGTCGATGCCTATCAACGCTGGGCGGATACGGAAGAGCTCCCCTATGTGCGCTATGAGGCTCAGGAGATCGCCGGTCTCGGGATGGGCAACGATCTGGAGCGGTCGGTGTTTGCCAAGTTTCCCTTCCTGGCCGAGTTGAAGATGTGGTTGCTGGAACAGTTTGAAGTCAGGGCGGCCCTGATGAGTGGCTCGGGAGCCACGGTGTTCGCAGTTCTGGAGGACGTGGCAGCTGCTGAGGGCCTGGCAGAACGAGCGATGGCAGAGCTGGATCCGAAACTGTGGTGGTGGGCCGGCAGCACGGGGTAGTTGTCCAGGGCAGGGAAGATCATTTCGAGCTGACCAGGGAATAAATGGTGGTGCCGGCAGGGATGTTCTCAAGGTCGGCGGCGGCGGGGCGCAGGCCCTTGCTCTCGTCGTGGAGGAAGAGGATGACGGCCTCCTCACCGTGGATTGCGTGGAAGTGCTCGAGGGTGAAGATTTCGGTGAGGAGCGTCTTCTTGATGATACCGTCGCGACAGGCGAGATTCTGGAGATTCTGGAAGGTGGGCTCCTCGCTGAAGCAGATGCGCCCCCGACGGTGAGAGGCAACGGAGGTGGTGGGGTGGGCGTCCTTGTCGCTGGGTGCGATTTGCCAGACATTGGCCTTGCCGAAGATGTGAGCGAACTCGCGGGTGGCCAGGGAGTTGACCTCGTCGTTGGAAGTGCCCGCGACGAGATGGTTGATGCCGGGAAACTCAAGATTGTCCTCAACGTGTTCGGAGAGGATGTTGGCTCGAACGGCGTGGAGACCGTCCATCCGTGCGGCGGCGACATTCCCGTAGCGGGTGTCGAGCAGCATGACGGAGTAGCCGTCATTGCTCAGGGTGGTGGCGATCTTGCGGATCCAGATATCCGCGCCGGCAAAGAGGACCCCGTTCGCGTTCCTGCTGGCGAGGCCCAGGCGGAGGGCGAAGGGCCTGGCGATGAGGCCGTAGACAAGGACGGTGCCAATGATGACGAGGAAGACGACGGGGACCATCTGTTCAGCCTGTTGCGCGATGGCGGCATCGATTTTTCCCTGATGAGCGGCGTGGCCGAATTCGATGGCGAAAACGGAAGTGACGGCGGCAGCAACGATTCCGCGCGGTGCGAGGGCGGCCAGGAAAGCGCGTTCACGGTTGTCGATATCCCCGGACCAAAGGCAGGAGAGGTAGACGGAGGCAGGTCGGACGAGCAGGAGAAGGACACCGAGGAAGGCCAGACAGGGAAGGGCGACCGTGGCGAGGTCGGTGGGCGCGATGCGTCCGGACAGGAGAATGAAGAGCAGTGAGATGATGAGGATCCGGAGGTTCTCCTTGAACTGGAGAATGTTGCGGACGGAAACCGATTTCTGGTTGGTCAGAGCGATTCCGAGGACGGTGACGGTGAGGAGGCCGGATTCTGCCTGAATGGCGTTGGAGGCCGCGAAGGCGACTGCCACTACCGCCAGAAGGAAGACGCCTTCCAGGAACTCGGGAATGTAATGCCGTTTGAGAAGGAACTCGATGGTTTTGGCGAGGAGGATGGCCAGGACAATGCCCACCAGCAGCGTCTTCAGGAGGGCGAGGGCGACCGCACCACCTGCCGACTGTAATTCCCCCGCGAGGGCGACCTGGAATACCAGTACGGCCAGGATGGCTCCGATGGGATCGATCACAATTCCTTCCCACTTCACGATGGAGGTGATCTTGCGCGTTGGTTTGATCACGCGGAGGAGAGGGCCCACCACGGTGGGTCCGGTCACCACCAGGACCGCTCCGAGAAGAGCTGCCACCCGCCAGTTCCAGTTGAAGATGCAGGCCGCACTGATGCTGGTGAGTGCAAAGGCGATGGCGACACCCAGCGAGCAGAGGCGCAGGACAGGGACTCCGGCCTGCCTGAGTTCCGAGAACTTCAGGGTGAGTCCACCCTCGAAAAGAATGATTGCCACGAAGAGCCCGACGATGGCGAGGAGGGTGTCGGGTTCACTCCCGAGGTAATCGTCGATGCGGGCTCCCGTGGTGAGCGACAGTCCGAAGCCAAAGGCAAGGAGAATGAGGATGGATGGAATCCTGAGGCGCCAGGCCAGCCATTGCGCGAGGATGCCCAGGGCGAGGACGAGGGCGAGATAGGCAATGGGCGTCACGGGCGGCATTGTGCATGACCCGGGGACGTCAGAGAATTCCTAAACGTCGGCACCCGGAGAATCCCGGGCAGGATCCCCGGACTCCCGCGATCCGGGCCTGACGGGGACGATTCTGCCCGATTCGGACAGTTCGTGGTTTTCATGAGCGGCGGCAGAGGGCACCAATGGGCAGTGCGAAACCGCTTCTACCAGGAATTTGATGTCGAGAGATCCTCGGGAGCCGGGACTGAGAAGGGTGATTTCCGGAGCCCTTTCCAGGTTGATCGTGACCGGGTCCTGCACACGACCGCCTTTCGGCGACTCCAGAACAAGACGCAGGTGTTCTGGAGCGGGGAATACGATTTCTACCGTACCCGGCTTACCCACTCGCTTGAGGTTGCCCAGATTGGCCGGTCCATTTGTGCGTGGCTCCTGGCCTCTACCGAGGATTTCTCGCCCGACCACACCATTGACGCGGACCTCGTGGAAGCGGTGTGCCTTTCCCACGACCTGGGCCATCCCCCCTTCGGTCACGCCGGGGAACGTTCCCTGAACCACTTCATGGCACCCCATGGCGGGTTCGAAGGTAATGCCCAGACCCTGCGTCTGCTTACCGAGCGCATCTTCTCGCAGCGCAGGACCGGGATGGATCCCTCGCGGGCCTTTCTCGATGGGGTGCTCAAGTACAAGTCGACATGGGGCGACCTCGGGAAAGCCGGCGGCAAGGCCCCCGCGAACCACTTCGTCTACGACGAACAGAATCACTACCTCCGCTGGGCGTTGGGGGAACAGGAGTTTCCGCCGGAGCTGGCGCCGGGCAAGGGGCGGGATGGGTTCAAGTCAGTGGAATGCCAGGTCATGGACTGGGCCGATGACACGGCTTACTCGCTCAACGACCTGGCTGACAGTGTGCGGGCGGGTTTCCTGACCGGAGAATCGGTGCGATCCTGGGCGGAGAAGCGAGAGGTCGAGACCGGGGCAGAGAGTCCACTCGGAGATCTCATTCGTGCGATCAGTCGCGGCCGCATCGATTCCTTTGTGGGGCACCGGATCGGACTTTACGTCAAGGCGGCGAGAGTGGAGGAGGACAGCAATTTCCTCAGCGGGAGGAGCAATCGTTACCGCTATCGTATCGTGGTTGACGAGGAGAGGCAGGCGGAAAGCGAAGTGTTCAAGAGGCTGGCCTTTGAGGTGGTCTTTCTCTCCCCCCAACTCAAGCAGCTTGAGCACAAGGGAAGTCTCATGCTGCGCCGGCTCTGGGAGCTCTTTCATCGCCGTTACGTGGAGGGCCGGGCGATAGACGGCCAGATGTTCCAGGTGCTCCCTGCCGAGCAGGCGGAGGAAATCGAGCGGGTCGAGACGGTTGGGGAGCGGGCGCGCCTGGTCTGTGACTTCCTTGCCGGAATGACCGACGGCTACGCGGTGCGCATGTACCAGCGATTGTTCTCGCCGGGATTCGGATCGATCGGGGACCTGGTTGGCTGAGGGGAGAATACCAAAACGCCCCGGCTCGGTAAGAGCGCGGGGCGTTTTTAAAAAGCTTTACGCGTAAAAGCTTTGGAAATCAGGATTCTTTAACCCTTGTCCTTGGACGGTTTCCAGTCCTGGCAGACGAAGCGCCTGGCCGTCTTACCGAGGGCCTTGACAACATCTTCCTTGCTGATGCCTTCTTTGGCTACCACGACCACGGACTGAGTCTTAGCCTTCTTACCGGCCTTGATCTCGATAGTTTTGAAGCCTGCGAGGTTCTTGAGCGACGAACTGACGCTCTTCTTGCAACCGGCTCAAGTGACACCCGTGAAGGTGGCCTCGTATTTGACGTCCGCACCATAGGCGACGCCCAACAGCATAACCGCCAGGAAGGCGATGAGGTGGTGTACTTTCATTGTTCTAGAACAGATGGGGTTGACCATCCGCGCGGAATAATACGCGGGGAAACCCAAATCTCAATCGCATGTTGGAATTCCCTGCATTTGCCCGAATTGGCTATAACCAACTCACTACAAGATAGTTATGAGACAAAGGAGGAGATGGTGGAAAAGATTGTTTAATGAATCGTGGGCTTTTGGAGGGGGTCGGGTGATGAAATGACTCCTGAATACGAAGAGGGATTGCCTTGGTCTCGATTCCCTGTTTTCGGGGCTCCGGGGTCCAACAGCGTGCCTTCGATACGGCGGGTGCGAACCGATTGGAAGCCCTTTCGGGTGACCGGCAGCTAACAGCATTGCCGCGGCCTTTACCACATTCCGAACGCAGGCGGCAAGGATGAGGCCAGGAATTCAACGGTAGGTCCGGAGCCAGGCGGCGAGGTCGGCAATGTCCTGGGCCTTGAGGCCCAGGGTCACAGGGTCATACATCAGGGAGCGCTTGAAGTCCCTCCGGTCCTCGATGCGATCCTTCGGAATGAGCTGGGTTACACCACCGACGGACTGGATGACGACCGGGGGCGAGTCATCCCGGCTCAGGTCGCTGTTGTTGAAGGCGATTCCGTGGATGAGGTCGCCGTTCTTGAGGACAATCTCGGTGCCCTTGTAGCCGTGGGCGATCTCGGCGGAGGGATTGGCGATGGCCCGGATGATGACCTCCCGTTCCTGGGTCCTGGCCCAGCCCCGGAGGTTCGGCCCGTAGTCGTTTCCGTTTCCGTCGACCTGGTGGCAGAGAATACAGCGGGCGGCCGCGGTCCGGCCATGAGAGGGATCTCCCTTCAGTTTGAGGATCTCCTCGACCGCTGGAGCACGATCCGGGGGCGCGGGCACGGGGGCGGCACTGATCACGACAGATTCGGGATCGTAGATCCCCCGTTCCTTGAGGCCCTTGTGGAGATCATATCTGGCCCATTCGCCGGCCGCATTGCGCAGGAGCCAGGCGGTGGCCTCGCCCTTGACCGGGGATCCCTCGGAGGCGAGCCCGAGCATCACGCGGGCGGCCCGGGCGTCGTCGATGAAGGCGATGGACTCGACCGCGAATTTCCGCTGGTCGAGGGTGAGGGAGAGGTCGAGGGCGCGGGCCTTGAGGTGATCGAGGGAAGCGGCTCCCCACAGGCGCCAGGTCAGGCGGGCAAAGCTTTCGGGCCATTCGGAGGGTGGGCCGGGCTGCAGGGCCTTGTGGAGGGCGATCCAGATCGCGCTTTCCTGGTTGGCAGCTCCGAGCCCGATGGCTTCCAGGGAATTCTTGTCGGTGGTGTCGCAGCGCCGGGCCAGTTCCACGAAGATGTCAGCCGTTTTCGCAGCGGGCAGGTCGCGCAGGGAAAGGGCGACTTCCCGGCGGACCTGGGGGGAAGGATCGCTCGCCATGCGGCGGGCGTGGGGGATCATGTCGTGGCCGGCCCGGCGCAGGGCACGGTAGGCGAGGACGCGCTGCTGGGAGCGCTCGTCCCCCAGCAGGGCGAGGCATCTCTCCAGGCCCCTTTCTCCGAGATAGGGCAGGAGCCAGACGGCCCGGGCGGCGACCCACTTGTTTTTGTCCTGGAGGAGTGCCGCTACCGCGGGAAAGGCCCGGGCTCCGGCGTCCCGGAGGGCGCGGAAGCCGAGATAGCGGACATTCACCGCCGGGCTGCGCAGGGCGGTGATCTGGCCCTCGATGGCGGCGAGATCGACTGGTGGGATCACCGGGGTGAAGTTGGGCGGAGCGATCCGGTAGATGGTGCCTGAGAAGGAATCATCCATGTGGCTGGACGCACCAACCCGCGGGTCAAACCAGTCACAGAAGTAGAGGGCGCCATCCGGTCCCACCGTCACGTCGCTGGGTCGGAAATAGCTGGGGGCCACCTTGTCGATGCTGTTGTTTTTCGGGCCCCCTCCCACGAAGTCGGATCCGTCGTATTTCTTCTCCGGGTTGCTGGTGAGAAATTCGAAGCGCTTGAGTTCAAAGGTTCCCCCCTTCGGTTCCGGCTGGTATCCGAGGATGGTGTTGAGGCCGGTATCGCAGCTCAGCAGGGTGCCGTTCCATTTTTCGTCGAGGGCGCCGTTTTCGTAGAAGGTGATGCCGGTGGGAGCGCCGCTCCCGTAGACGTCGCCGGCATCCATGGTGCCCGGGTCATCCTGCCGCCAGTGGATGCGCGCATAGGGTTGCCCGGGCCGGCGCACTGCCTTGTTGCGCTGCCTGCCATCGCGCGTGAAGTAGCCGGCACAGCCGTACTCGAGGGCAAAGGAGGTGCGGCAGCCCCGCGGGTCGTCGTTGTCATTCTGGAACATGTCCCCGAAGGAGGTCAGGATCTGCTCGTAGGTATTACGCATTCCATGACTGACGATTTCGGCCCCGGATCCGTCCGGATTCATGCGCACGGCAAACCCGGAAATCCAGACATGGCCATCGCCGGAGGTTTTCCCGGTGGTGGCCAGATGATCCGCCGGCCAGTTCGGTCCCCGGCTGCCATAGGTGCCTCCGAGGTAGAAGGTCTTGCCCGACTTGTCGGTGAAAACGGCCCCGCAGTTTCCGTTGTTGAAATAGAATTTTCCTTCCGGACCGGCGATGAGGGAGTGCAGCCCGTGGTCGTGGTTGATGGCATTGAAGCCAGTGAGGATGACCTCCCGCTTGTCGACTGCGGGGTCGAATTTCAGGTCGCGGTTGACGTCGGTGTAGGCGAGGAGATCCGGGGGCTGGGAGACGTAGACGATGTTGTCGAAGACCGCCACCCCGAGAGGTGCGATAAAGCCGGTCTCCTGCACGAAGGTGTGGGAGCGGTCGCACTTCCCGTCCCCATCGGTGTCCTGCAGGACCACGATGCGGTCGCCCGCGGGTCTCCGTCCCTTGTTGCCACGGTAGTTCACCCCCTCCGTGACCCAGATCCGGCCCGCGTGGTCGATGTCCATGTTGGTCGGGTCGTAGAGATGGGGAGTGGTGGCCCAGACGGTCACTTCCAGGGACGGGTCGATCTTGAACATCCCGGGTGGGATGGATCTCGGGGACTTCCCGGGTTTCCAGTCGTCGGCCGCGAGGACAGGGGAGGCCGCAAGGAAGGGAAGGATGAAGAGAGGAAGGCGGTTCATCGGGCGACCGTAATCTGGGCTGAAACCGGGATGATCCCAAGAGGAATCCTGCCGGGTGCAGGGTCGGGTCACTTCCTGCGCCGCAGCTTCCAGTTGAGCTCCGCCTGGGTCCACGGCTTCTTGCGGTCCTTGAACTTCTCCCGCACGGAAGCCACGTCGGAGGGCTGGATGGAGGAACCGGCGTTTCCCCACTCGCGGCGCACGTAGGTCAGGACGGAAGCCACCCATTCATCATCATTGGTTGCTCCGAAGGGAGCCATCAATCCCGCGTATTTCCTGCCATCGAGCTCGCCGGTCAATCCGTGCAGCATGATCCGGATGACGGTCTCGCGGTTCTGTTCGAGGCGGGGTGATTCGGGGAGAGGGGGGGCGAGGAGGCCCTTCCCGTCCGGACTCTTTAATCCGCGGCCGTCGGGGGCGTGGCAGGTGGCACAGAGTTCCCGGTAGATGGACTTCCCCTTTTCAAAGCGCGCCTGCTCTTCCCTGTTCAGGGGCGGGGCCTGCCGGGTCAGATTCCGTCCGTGGGCCGGCAGTCCCGGCCAGGTGAACATGGAAGAGATCGACTTGAGTTGCTCCCGGATCTCCGGTTCGGAGCGTTGCTCGAGGGCGAGGAGGCCCGCTGGCCTGGCGGCGAACTGGATCGGCTGTGGGTGCGGGGGCTTCTGCTTGCTGGAGGTGATGGTGCTCGAGAGCATCCCCAACATCGAGATCACACGACTGGCCTCTGCCTTCGCGATGATCGACAGGAGTTTTCCGAATGATTCAGGACTGCCGCCGGCGACCGTCCCGGTAATGCAAAGCTGCTGCCACCTATTCAGCTGTGCCCCTGCCTTGTCGCTGAGCGGGTCTTCCAGGAAGACGGGATGATCCAGGATAGAGGGGAGGAAATCGACGAGGCCTGCGCGCGGAGCCGCGGAGGCCACCGCATTGAGGATCCTTTCGTTCATCGGATCTTTCGCGATGCACTTCGTGATGAGGTCCCGGCCTTGCACGTTGTCCACCTGACTGGCGGTGAGTACGATCTGGGCGATGACGTGAGGGCTGGGGTCATCGGTCATCCTTCCCAGTCGATCGTAATGGGCCGTCGGATCCTGCTTCAAGAGGGCCTGTTCCATCGTGCGCACCGCAGCCACGCGGAGGCGGGGATCCCGGTCCCCCAGAACGGCGAAGCTCGTTTCGTCATCAAGTTGTCCCAGGCCATCCAGGGTCCAGAGGGCGTGCAACCGGGCGAGGGCGCTCTCGTGGCCGGTCGCCATCCTCCGCAGGGCAGGTCCGACGGTGCGGGCCTGGCGGGTTACGAGAAGGCTCTGGGCCGTATCCCGCCACCAGCCGTTGGGATGCGCGAGATGCGTCACGAGTTCCGCGGGGGTTGCATCGAGCAGATTCGGCCTGGGGCCGGGTTTCACCCCTTCGCGCACCACCCGGTAAATCCGCCCCCGTCCGATGTTTTTCTCGTAGCCGGCCTTCAGGATCTCCCCCCGCAGGTAGTCCGTGATGTATACTCTCTCCTGAATGATGCCGTGGTACATGTCCACGATGTAGAGGCAGCCGTCCGGGCCGGTGTAGAGGTTGACGGGCCGGAAGTTCCCGTCGGTGGCGGTGATGAATTCGCCGAGAGTCGCCTCGTATTTGTTGCTCAGTTCAATGTGACCCGAGTCGGTGTAACGGGTCTTTGAGCGACGCACGAGGCGGCCCACCGGCTCGCAGACGAAGTAGTCGCCGCTGATCTCCCGGCCGAGTCGGTCGCCCCGGAAAATGGTTTGTCCACAAGCGGCGGTGAATTGACGGAGGGATCCATCGCCGGGACGTGCCATGCCCGGGCCACTCTGCAGATCGGGAGTCACCATGGCGGGCCAGACACTGCGGTAGCCGCCCATGCTGCGGATGGCCGCCGCCATCGGTCCGCGGCGGATTTGTCGCTGGGGATCGGGTTGGTGATAGCGTGGGGGCACGAAAAGCGCGATCGCCGGGAGTCCATTGGTGGAAAAGAGTAGCCGCCCCTCGTCGTCACGGGTGAGACCCCACTGCCCGACCACGAGAACGCTTTTACTGCGGAGCTGCCGGTTGATGAGCTGGTAGCGCCGGTCGTGCTGGGAGACGTGGATCCAGTTGTCGATTCCCCACAGCAATCCATTGGCCTTGTGCTCGACGTTGCTTGTGCGCATCGAAAACCGGTTGAAGACCCGTTCCCTGCTGTCTGCCACCCCGTCTCCGTCGAGGTCCCGGCAATACCAGAGATCCGGGGGTTCACCGACCAGAAGGCCATCGTCGACAGCGAGGATGGCACGCGGTTCGACCAGGCCATCGAGATAGACGGTGTGCCTGTCCATCCTGCCATCGTCATCGGTGTCCTCGTGAAGGGAGATCCTGCCCACCGGGTTTCGGGCCCCGGTTCCCTCGATGTCCTGCATGTAGCTGCGCATCTCGGCCACGAACATTCGTCCGTTTCCGTCCCACGCCAGGGCCACCGGTTCACGGACCTGTGGTTCGGAGGCGACCAGTTCGAGCCGGAAGCCGGGGGGAAGTCTGATGTGCTCCATCGATTCCACGGGCGAGAGCGGCTTGAGAACCGGGCTCTTCTCGACCACGCGATCGGCGGGCTCGGTGAGTCCCGTCAGGCTGGTGATCAGGATGAGGGGGAGCGAAAGGCGGGCGGCTCTCATGGGCGGGTCAAATGCTGCATGGCAGGAGTTCAAGATCAAGCGAACCATGCCTGTTCCCTGTGCTTTCGTTTTGCGGTGGTGGGCGGGGAGAACAATTGATGCTTCGTCTTTCAAAGTAGAATTGAATACCTGTCCCCGAGGGGGTAATGGGTGAGTCTTCCGTCCGTCCATCCATTGAACCCTGAGCCAATGACCAGAATATTTCCTAATCCAGGCCCCTTCCTCCTGTGCGCCTGTTTCCTGATCGAAGCGGGGGCTGCGTCCGCCCAGCCCACGGACAGGGAAAGGATGGAGGGGTTGAAGCAATACGCGGAAACCATTCTCCGGCACGGTCGTGACACCTATGGTGAGGAACACACTCCGCTGTTCGTGGATGCCCTGGAAGTCAGCACCCTGAAGGCCCCGGAGAAGATGTATATCCATCGGCTGGGAGGCCCCGGGCCGAGGTCGAAACAACCGTTCCAGCCGGTCATCTCCTCGAATCTCGCCTACCAGGGAAACCTCATCCGCTTCCTTGTCGGGATCGGCAATCTCACCGGTGACTCCCGCTACCGGGAGTCCTGCAAGAAGAGCCTGCGCTATTACTTCGAGCACTACCGGGTGCCGAACGGTCTGCTCCAGATGGGACATCACCGCTGGGTCAACCTGAATACGGACCACTGGGACGGCAATGACTGGCCCGCCGGCAGGAGCGGGCACGAAATGAAGCGCGACTACCCCTACTATCCGATCTTCTGGGAGACCGATCCCGTGGCGACCCGCCGGATGCTGACCGCGCACTGGGACTCTCACATCCAGGACTGGGGCTTCATGAACTTCACCCGGCACGGCAGTTACGTGAAGGAGCTCAATGAGGAGACGGTCTGGAGCCAGCCCGTCACCGATCCGGTGGTGGGGATTGTGCCGGGGAATCTCACCTTCTTCGACTCGGGTTCCGACATCATCTATGCGGGCGCCCAGCTCGGATTTCTCAACA
Organism: Akkermansiaceae bacterium UBA7890; assembly: GCA_002501065.1. Taxonomy (GTDB): domain Bacteria; phylum Verrucomicrobiota; class Verrucomicrobiia; order Verrucomicrobiales; family Akkermansiaceae; genus Roseibacillus_B. The sequence goes on along the minus strand of DLRK01000044.1, from coordinate 8,147 downwards.
AGGACGACCGGCCGCTCTTCTGGGCGCAGCGTCTCTACGCCCGCTATTCCGAGAGTGCCCATCCCGATACCGGCCTGCCACCGTGGCACCACACTTCGATGCGCACCTTCGGTTCCAAGGATGAGCCGGTGCCCGAGTATGCACTGATCACCGAGGGTTCCGCCGGTTTCATGAACAGCGGCGGAGTGGCCATGCTGCGTCTCGGAGAAGAGCTTGGTCAAAAGGGCGTCTACTACCGCGAAACGATGCGCAGGCATCTCAAGGCGTATGCGAGGTTCTGCTACCGTCCCAAGGTCAACCAGATGCGCAATCTTCTCTTTGACGGCACCGACCTCGCGGAACGGGAGAAGAAGAGGAAACCGGGAAATTCCTCCACTTCCTGGCAACCCTGGTCGCCGAATCCCACCAACATCCTTGCCTACGCCATCTGTTACCGGCAGAGTAAGGATGGTGAGATCTGGGAGACCCTGCGCGCCATGTGCCGGGGGAACGATCTCGGGGACATCGGCAAGTCCGGGGGCAGGTCCCCCGACCTCAATCTCGCCACCACTCAGTCAAATGCCCTCCTCGTCTTTCCACTGGTGGAGATCTTCCGTGCCACCGGAAACAGGAGCTATCTGGATCTGGGCCGGACCATCGCGAACAATGCCTTCAGCAAGCACTTCCGGCCGGAGCAGGGGCTCTTTACGCCAAGTGAACTGCACCGCACTGCCAATCTGTGTTCGGCCGAACCACTGGCCCTTCTTACCCTGGAAGCCGCGCTGCGTGGAAAGCCCGAGCAGGTTCCTTCCTACGCGGCCAGCAACGAGGGCGAACAGGTGCCCTACCTGAGACCTCTCAAGTCGCGCCCCTGCAATCCCAGCGCTTCTCATCTGTCCTATCCCTACACGGTCACGGCCCTGTGTGATGACCTGCTCCCCGGCTCATCAGGCGACACCAGTGTCCCGGTGATGTCATGGGAGAATGTCCGCAAGGCCAGTGATGAGGCGATCGTGACCTTTCCCGACGTCCTCAAGGGGCCGGTGACCATCGCAGGAATGATCGACCAGGCAGAGGCCCGCAATTCGGTCAGTGGAATGCTCGTTGATTCGCCCCACAGCTACACGTTCACCGGTAACCTGAATGGCACCGGGGATCTGGCCGTCACCGTATCACGGGGTGAACATTTCTGGGCCGAGGGATCGACCTGGAGCACGACCGCCTGGTCGCCAACAGAAACCTACGACTTCGTCATGAACATCGCCAGGGGAGCCAGACTCTCCTTTCGTGGTCTGGTCCTGGAAGTGCAGGGTTCGACTTCCTGGTGTCGTGGTGCGGGGATCATCAAGAACGGTGAGGGGACCGCCGAACTTACCGCCGATAACGCACCGCGTTACAAGGCCGACCTGCGCAACAACCGGGCCTACCGTGCCCCCACGGTGGTGAATGCCGGGGTGCTCCTGGTCAACAACACGACTGGTTCCGGAGTCAGCCCGAAATCGACTGTCCAGGTGAATCACGGAGCTACGCTCAGCGGGAATGGAGCCATTGGAATCGGTGGCAGCTCGGCTCTCGTGATCGTGAATTCCGGCGGGAAGATCGCTCCGGGTGACGGAGTGGGCACCCTGACCTTCCGGGATGGATTGAGGCTTGAGGACGGGGCCCGGATGGCCTTTGAAGTTGGAGAGAAGTCGGATCTGCTCAAGGTTACCGGGGGCACCTTCCAGGGCAGCGGGAAACGGAGTGTGGTCGTTTCGATCAAGGATTCCGGCGGAATGAAAGCGGGCAGGAGTTACGATCTGATCGACTGGACCGGGGCCAGTTTTATCAACGTCGATGCGAACGATTTCCGGTTGGACAAGAGCTGCATCTTCCAGGGCACTTTCCATCTCGTTGGGACCAGATTGCAGTTCAGTGTCTTCGCCCCGAGACTGACCCTTGAGACCCCGCCCGCCATGCCGCCTGCCCCGGCAGCAGTGCCCCGCCCGGCCCTGCCTGCGGACCGGCAGCGACCGAAGACGCATTACACCTGGGCCCATGCCAGGGGTGGGGAGTGGACCAACCGAGGCAATTGGCAGGGGGAGAGGGTTCCCAACCTCAAGGAGGCCGAGTGGGTGCAGTATGAATTCGAAAAACCGCGGAAAATCTCGGGGGTGCAGGTCTACTGGTTTGCCAACGGGGGCGACCGCAAGGTCCCTGAAAGCTGGCGCATCCTCTATCGGGACGGGGACGAATGGAAACCCGTCGAAGCCCTGGGCGCCTATCCACTCGAAACCGACAGGTTCAACGAGGTGAAGTTCCAACCCGTTGAAACAGAGAGCCTGAAACTGGAGGTCCATCTGCAACCCGGGGTCTCCGCAGGGATCCAGGAATGGCGGGTGCTTCCCCAGGAGATCCGCGAGAACACTCGAACAGAATAGTGTTTCCATCTGATTATCCCATGGTCTCCAGGATGTTGATTCCGCTGCAAAGGGGTGGCACCCGTGTCCTCTTTGCCATCGCGGCAACATTGCCGGGCCTGGAATCATCCCGGTCTGCGGACGAGCGCCCATGGCACGTCCCGGTGGAAGGATTTGTGGCTCCCGCGCGAGGGGAGCACCCCCGGCTTCTCTTCCGGCGGGGCGATCTTCCCGCCCTCCGGGCCAAGGCGAAAACTCCGGAAGGTCAGGCCATTCTCAAGCGCTTGCGCACTTTGTTAGATGGTGCGCACGGCGAGACAATGACGACCGTGTTCCGGTCAGGCAAGGAGGTCGACAGGACCTGGCAGGAGAAGCATCTGACCAAACCAGGGATCTACACCCTGGGACATGCGGCGGGATACGGACTGCTCTATCAACTGACCGGCGAACAGAAATACGCTGATTTCGGCCGCCTTTGTTTCGAAAAGGCCCTTGAGGGGGTGCCGGACCGGGACGGGCGCTACGGATTCCGGACCCCGGGGGGGCCTCTGCGGGCCGGGCCATCGCTGGGATGGTACGCGGTGGGCTACGATCTCTGTTACGGCGGTTGGGACGAGGCGACGCGGGAGAAGTTTGGCCGCGCCATTGAGAGTTACTCGGAGGCGAGTTCCACCCCGCGGGAGCGCATCACTTCCGATCTGGAGGTTCTTGCCAACGGCACGAGATACATCGGACCCTACTTCCGCCGGAAGCGGGGAACCCCGCCCGGCAGCAATCATTTCGGGATGCAGGTGGGGGGCGCGTCCCTCGCCCTGCTCGCCATCTCCGGTGAGAAATGGGTCGACCAGGGGCGGGTGGACCGTCTCCTTGCCGCTGCGGGGAAGAGCGTGGTTCGCAACCTGACCGAGGGGTTCGGTGATGGTGGGTTCTTTGCGGAGGGGGATGGCACGGGATCGATGTCTTCCCAGATCGCCTTTCTTTCCGCCTTGCAGGCCTGGCGAAATGCCACGGGGAGGGACTTTATCAACGTGGCGCGGCCCAATGCGCGCATGCTCAGTCTCAAGTGGACCTACCAGACCGTTGTCCGTGGGGGGCAGCCCGATTTCTGGCCTGTTCGAGGCAAGTACCAGCAGAATGTCTGGTCCCGCCAGGGACTGAGCGGGGCCGGCTACTTTGCGATTGGATTTGGATCAGTCAGGGAGGGGGACCGGTCAGCCATGAAATGGTACTATGACCACTTCCTTGCGGCCGCCGATACGGAGGGTGGACATCCATGTGACACCGCAAGCTGGTATCCGCACCTCGCGGTGTGCTCCTTCGTGAACTGGCCGACTGCGGTCGAAGCAAAAAATCCCGCGCACGTCCTGCCCCATTGCTACCGCGATTCGAAGTGGGGCTATTATCTCTGGCGTAATCGGTGGGAAGATGACAATGACACTGTGATTTCCGTCCTTCTCGATCGCACTGAAGGATTCGGAGGCTACCTGTTCAGTGAGCCGGACAAGGCCATTCACCTGAACTCGATGGGTAAACACCTGCAATGGGGAAAGGCCGTGGCGGGATCTCCGAGGCACTGGTGGGTTTCCCCGGAGAGCCGGTGCAGTTCGCTGACCATGGCGGATGGCAGCTGCCTGGCGGTCGATTTCACCGGGGCGAGCGGATCCGATGTGATGCTGGTGACCACCACGCCAGCGGAGGGAAGCACCGTCAATCTGAGTGGCACTCCCCTCACCTTCTACTTTCCGACGACCAGAGCCCCGGCGATCTCCGTGGAGGGGAATCGGATCTGTGTTGGCAGGCAGCGGATCGGCCTGGAGGGAGGCAACCTCGTGCTCGAGGTTGTCGATTAGGGGGTGGGCAGGGGATCCGGGCCCCCGGTCACTCAGCACTTCCGTCCTTCTTGTGGGCCCGTTTGTGGGAGAGGAGCCACTTGTAGAAATCCGGGTTGTTGTAGGTGCGGGTCCAGGAGTCGTGTCCGACCCCGGGATAAACAGTGAACCTGATGGTGGCCCCGCCCTCTTCAAGCAGCTTGATGGTCTGTTGCTGTTCCGCGAGCCGGACCACGTTGTCGCGGTTGCCATGGAAGGCCCAGACCGGGAGATTGGCAAAGGCCTTTTGCAGGGCCTTTTTGTCCTCGATACGATTTCCGTGGCCACAGATCGGGGCTGCCGCTGCGAAGTAATCAGGATGGTGGCTCACGATCTGGTAGGTTCCGAAACCACCCATGCTCAGGCCGGTGATATAGATCCGGTCGGCATCGATCCGTCCAAGGCGTTTTCGTTCGAACTCCACGATGTTCTTCACTTTGTCGGTGGGACCCTCGGGATGCCACCAGAATGACTTGGCATTCCTGTTCTCCTTTCGACCGTCATTGGGACACTGCGGAGCGATCATGATGAAGGGAAAGTGCGTTCCCCTGGCAATCAGTTTTGGGGGGCCATGCACCAGTACGCGGTCGAGGTTGTTGCCTCGCTCGCCCAAGCCGTGCAGGAAGACAACAACTGGCAGCTTGTCCTTTTTTTTGGCGTGCTCCTTCGGCAAGTAGAGCCAGTAGGGGATCAGGTTGTCCTGCTTGGGAGAGACCTTGATCATTTTACCGGCCTCCGGTTGTTCCGCAGCAGATACCACCGATGCGAGGAAAGCCCCTGCCAGGATGACAGCTGTTCTGCTGATGTTCTTCATGTTGCACGGCAGCGTTCGCGGGAAGCTTGCCGCCGTCAAGTCCACGGTGGCTTCAGAGGGCTTTGCGGGATTCCGGTTCGGGTCCGGGCTCAGGAAAAAACCGGCAGGACCGAGCCGTCGCACATGGGCAGGGAACGGTCCAGGAGGTCGCGGACCGGGCGATCGGGCGCGATGCCGAGGGCATGAAAGATGCTCGCGTGCAGGTCCGCAGGCGTGGCGGCCCTGCTGTCGGGAAAGGCGCCGCTGTGGTCAGAGGTGCCGTAGAGCAGGCCTTCGCTGACTCCGGCTCCGGCTAGCGCCACGGTGTAGACATTGGGGTAGTGGTCGCGGCCACCTGATCCGTTGACCTTGGGTGTGCGTCCGAATTCGGTCAGCAACACCAAGAGGGTGTCATCGATCCGTCCGCTTTCGTGCAGGTCGTCGAGCAGGGCGGACAAGCCCTGGTCGAGCGGCGGCAGCATCTGCTTTTTCAGGCGGTTGTAGCCGTCCGCGTGAGTGTCGAAGTGGGCTCCCGCGCTGCCGTTCAGGTCTCCCGCGGCGGCGTAGACGGTGACGAGGGGGACCCCGGCCCCGGTCAACCGCCGGGCAGTGAGCAGGCTCTGTCCCAGGACGTGAGATCCGTAACGGCGATGCTGGCGTTCGGGTTCGTCATCCACCTTGAAGGCCCGCCGGGTCTCTTCATCAAGAAGCATGTCGAAGACCCGTTGCTGGTAGTGCTCGAGGGGTTCAGTGGGCTGGGCGCTGCCGGAAAGCTGGGTGAGGAGGTTCCTGCGGTCCGTGAGGCGCTGCTCATTCACGCCCTCGATGAAGTCAAAGGAGAGATGACCGGAGACCGGTGACTTTCCGTCATAAGGCTTGCCCTGGTCGGGCTTCATGATCACCGGGTCATATTTCATGCCCAGGAACCCCGCGTGCTGCCCGTTGGCCCAGCCCCCGTCGTAGATGGGATAGGGGAGGGCCACGTTGCCGGGGAGCGTGCTCTCCGGGTCGTGCCGGGCGTGGGCCACCATGGAACCGATGCTCGGCCAGTCCCTGCGCGTGCGTGGCCAGTTCTTGTCGGGCTTCAGCGGCGCATGTCCGGTCAGATTCCAGTAGGCGGCGGAGCGGTGCGAGGGTGCATCGTGATGCATGCTGCGAATCAGGGTCATCCGGTGCACCTGTTCGGCCAGTCGGGGCAGGTGCTCGCAGATGTGGTAACCCGGGATGGTGGTGGAAATGGAGCCGAAGGCGCTCTTGATGTCGCTACCAGCCTCGGGCTTGAGATCAAAGGTGTCGAGGTGGCTCAGGCCACCCCAGGCGAAGACCACGATGCAGCTGCGGGCCTTGCCAAAGCCCTTCACTCCTGGTGTCACGGTGGCGTTGGCGGCTTTGGACAGGGAGAGGTAGCCGGGCAGGCCCATGCCCAGTGCCCCGGCGCGGAGGAGATCCCGGCGGGTGAGATAAGAGAAAGACCGGGCTGATCTTTTGGACCGGGACCTGCTCATGGTTGCTGGATTCTTCTTCTCTGCTGGGTTCTTCCCGTTTCCCGGAACTTGCGCGGATCGTTCCCGGCCCTCTTGGCAAGTATCGCATACTCCCGCTCGTCGGATAAGCGGGAAATCCGTTTTCCCGGGGTCAACGTAGTCCGACCGGGCGACCAGTCTCCTCCTGATCCCCTTTCCACTCGTAAGGCTCTGGTGATCTGTTCACCTTTCTGCCCATGAATGGCAGGAGGCGGGTCATTTTGGCGGTCGTTGCAGCGTCGATGCTGGGCAGTCCGGGGCGGGCAGAGGAGCAGAAGCCCTTTTATGACACCTGGGAGGAAGAGGTTCCGGTCATGGGGCATCTCGCGGTTGCGATGGACGGAACGGTGCTGGTTTTCAAGGAGGAGCGGACGCGCAAGCGTGTGGAAGTGAAGCGCAGCGAGGATGGAGGAGGGACCTGGAGTGAACCGATCGTAGTGGGAGAGCGGGTCAGGATCGGGGCGGACATGTCCGACGACGGACGTTACCAGGGGGAGCATGTCGGGTGGAGTGAACTGGGGAATGTGTGCGTGGACGAAACCACCGGCGACATCATGGTCTTTGCGATGGGATTGGCGCCGAGCCGGACCCTCTACCGGAGCAGGGACCACGGAAAGACCTGGCAGGCCGGAAAGACCCTGATCAAACCCGACCGGAATGGCTGGCTGGCCACCACCTATTGCTGTGACCCGGGAATCACGCTGCGCCATGGCAAGAAGAAGGGGCGGCTCCTGATGCCGGCCCAGGTATTCGTGGGTTCCCTGAACGAGGATGGAAGCCGGACCTACCTGAACAAGGGACAGGGGCGCAAGTACTTCGCCAAGCGCTACAGCAATGCACTTTACAGCGACGATGGCGGCAGGACGTGGACGCCGAGTGCCCCGTTTCCGATGCTGGGAGGTTCGGAACCGGGCCTCCTCGAATTGAAGGATGGCAGGATCTACTACAATTCCCGGACGCACGTTCGGCCTGGTAACAAGCTGGTGGGCAGGAGTCACGACAGCGGAGAAACCTGGGTGGAGGGACGGGAGGACGATGAACTCTTCGATGGTCCACCCGATGTCTACGGGTGCAAGGGGGCCCTTGCACGGCACACCCACGAGGGCCGCGACGTCCTGCTCTTCAGTTCGCCCGGCCGGAAAGACAAACGGGATGATATCACGATCCGTCTCAGTTTCGACGGGGGTGAGAGCTGGCCCGTCCAGCGTCTGGTCAGGGAAGGGCCGGGCAATTACACCTGGCTGGCGGTGGGGCGGCAGGCTACGCCCAGTGAGGGATTCATTTACCTTCTCTCCAACAAGGACTGGATGGCACGATTCAATCTCGCCTGGATCATGGAGAAGCAGGGGCAGGGGGAGCGCTAGAGGGGCCGCAGTCCCGTCAGTCCCCGGCTGTTTTGAGGCCAGTTCATGACCAGGGGCCGGGAGATCGGTCCGCCGATAAGCAGTTGAAATCCTGTTTTTGCAGGGATTTGAGGATTAATTCGCCCCGACAGGCAGGACGGGTGCCTGGTCTCTTGAAAATCCGCCCCACGGATTGCGGTTGGCAATTGTAGATATGAAAAATTCTATCATGACGGCAAAAA
>DLRK01000154.1 GCA_002501065.1 Akkermansiaceae bacterium UBA7890 | reverse complement strand
CACTTCTTGGCTCGCCGATGCGGGATCGAGCCGAAAATGTCTCAATCATGAAAACGAATCTGACCCTTGCCTGTGTTGTCGCCGCCTGGAGTACAGCCGCCGTGGCCGCACCTGAGAATTCAATTCAGGAAAGCCGGAAGTCCGCGCTCAAGAAGATCGAGCCGCGGTTGCGCGGGATCTACGAGCAGGGCGAATATCGAGCGAGAGGGTTCCGCGGCGATTGGCTTCCAGACAGTTCCGGCTACACCGTGATGGAGCGTGTTCCGGGGCAGCGGCATGGTGTGCCGGTCCGCTACGACGCCGCCAGCGGCAAACGCACGGTTTCCGAACGACGCGGGCGGGAGCGGCCTCGAGGTTTCGGCGGCAGGTCTCCGGACGGACGAAAGATGCTGTTCCATGAGAGAGGGAATCTCCATCTGCGCGACTTGGATGGCGGGCGCACGACCCAGCTCACCCGCAGCAGGCCCGGAGAGTCTGTTTCGAACGGCCAGCCGATGTGGAGCCCCGACGGGAAGCGCGTCGCGTTTGTCCAGTCCGATCACTCGAAGATTCGATTGCGTTCCGTGCTCGTTCCGGGCGATCCATCGTACCCCCGGGTTCGTCAGACCCGCTTCGCGCGGGTGGGAGGAGACATCGCCAAACTAAAGGTGGGAGTGGTCGATGCCGCCGGCGGAGAGACTCAATGGCTTCAGATTTCCGAGCCCGACGAGGACTTTTATCTCGGAATGGCCGAGTGGGCCGGCAATTCCAACGAATTGCTGGTGGAGAAACTCAGCCGCTTTCGGGACAAGCGCGATTTTCTTTTGGCCGACCTCGAGGCAGGATCGATCAAGACCATCTTCAGCGAATCCGATCCCGCCTGGGTTGTCGCAAGTTACCGCAAGAACGCTGGGCTTGAATGGATTCGCGACGGTCGGGCCTTCCTCGTGATCAGCGAGAAGGACGGCTGGCGGCACGCCTACATCTATTCGCGCGAAGGTAAGGAGGAGAGACTGCTGACGCCCGGTGCTTTCGACATTATCGAAAAGGTGAAAATCGACGAGAAGCGCGGTTGGTTCTACTTCAATGCCTCCCCAGACAATGGAACGCAGAAGTATCTCTATCGCGTCGCCCTCGATGGCTCTGGAAAGCCCGAGCGGGTAACGCCGGAAGGCCGGCCCGGCACGCACAATTATTCGTTCTCCCCGGATGGGCGCTGGGTATTCCACACCTACTCGACCTTCGATTCGCCTCCGGTCACCGAACTAGTCGAGTTTCCCGGGCATCGCGTCGTGCGTACCTTAGAGAAAAACGAGCGGGTGAGTCAGAAGATGAAGTCTCTCCTCAAGCGCCCGACGGAGTTTCTGAAGCTCGATATCGGAGGCGGCGTAGTGATGGACGCGTTTATGATCGCGCCGTCCGACTTCGACCCGTCCAAGAAGTATCCGGTTTTGGTTTATGTCTATGGTGAGCCTCACGCGCAGACAGTGTTGGATCGCTGGGCCACACCCCACGCCGACTATCACCGGGCCGTGGCCGAGTTGGGATACCTGGTCGTCTCGATCGACAACCGCGGAACGCCGGCTCCCAAGGGGGCCGCCTGGCGGCGGGCCGTGGCAGGTAGTTTGGGACCGCTTTCCACCGAGGAGCAGGCCGAGGGCCTCAAGGAACTGGCCCGCACCCGGCCTTACGTTGACTTGTCGCGCGTGGGAATCTGGGGCTGGAGCGGAGGAGGCTCGAACACGCTGAACGCAATGTTCCGCCGCCCCGATGTCTACCACGTGGGTGTCGCGGTAGCGCCCAAGCCGCAGGCGCATCTCTACAACGCCGGGTTTCAGGAAATCTACATGGAAACTCGAGAGACCAATGCCGAAGGTTACCGGAAAGCTTCAGCCATCAATTTCGCCGAAGGCCTCAAGGGAGAACTGTTGATCATCCACGGCTCGGGCGAAACGAACACCCACCTCGAAATCGTCGAAGGCCTCGTCGACCGCCTCGTCGAATTGGGCAAGCAGTTTGACTACATGACCTATCCTAATCGCGACCACGGCATCCACGAGGGACGAGGCACATCGCTCCATCTACGCATGCATATGGTCCGCTATCTCCTGAATCACCTCCCGCCCGGGCCGCGGTAGGAATCGGCCGACGAAGTCGATTAGGCGCATGCGGTCTTTTAGTCCCGCTCAAAGGCTCTGATTTAATCTCGATTCCACTGCGCATCATCGACTGTCATTCATGATGACGACGTCTTTCCTGCGCGATTCGGGCGTGACCTTCAGTTTCAGCAGCTTGCCAATCCTCACCCCGCCCCGATCCGCGTGGATTGGATCAGGGGATAATTGGTTGTCCCAGGTTGCACACCTTTTACAATTTTTCTCCGGGGTGATGAGGCCTTTCGATGCTCTGTCCGCTCCGTAGGGTTCCCACACTTGCCCCCCCCGCCTATGGACTCGCATAGGCTGTTGACTGGGTTTCACTGGCACGAGAGGCTGCAGACATGGACCTTATCGGGAAGATTTACAGTTTCATTGTTGGTCTCGCGGTGATCCTTGGGGGGCTGGCATGCGTTGCCTGGTTTGCCGGGAGCCTCCTGGTTTACTGCCTGCTGAACCGGCCGATGTGGGAGGTGGCGATCCTGCTCGGGGTCACCCTATTTGTTTTTATCTGGTTTTGCGTTTCGATCGTCCGCAGGAGGCCGTCTCGGGACAGCGCGAGAAAACTCCAGGATGACGATAACTGGGGCGAGGACAGAGAGGAACTGGAGGATTATCTCGATGAGATCGAGGAAGAGCTGAGCGAAGCCCGGCGTGAGGGTAAGGAGAAAGCGGTCAAGGCGCTCGAGGAGGGGCGCAAGGATATTCTAAGTCAGATAGAGGGGCGCCAGCTGGAAGGGACAGTTGAGAAGCTTCGCCGCCTTAGGGAAGAAGCCAGAAAAGCCGGCCGTGAGGTTGAGGCTGAAGAGTATTCGAAGCGAATTGAGAAGCACGAAGCCAAGCTGAAAGAACGCGGCGATAGAATCGAGGACCTGCCCAAACACCTTAGATTATTCGTATATTTTATGCTCGGGACCCTCGTGGCCTCTGTCGCTTTTCTTAGCCTGATGATTCCGATGGTTATGCTGCTCGGGACCTGGGCATTCTGGGACGCGTGGGCAGGGGGCAGTGCATGGATGCGCTCACCTGGGGCGATGATCGCGGTGATCTTTAGTTGCCTGGCCCTGGCGTGCGTGGCGATCTGGTTCGTGTCATGGTATTTCAGCCCGGATAAATCGGAAACTAAGAAGAAGAGTGCCGGAAAAAAAAGAAGGTGAACGGCCAGAAGTGGCACGAAGAAACCTACAAGAAAGGCGAAGAGGTTGAGACGAGGAAAGAGGCCCGGAAGTAACCACACCCCGCCCCGAT
>DLRK01000188.1:7725-9118 GCA_002501065.1 Akkermansiaceae bacterium UBA7890 | reverse complement strand
GAGGACGGGGGCGGGGCCCAGTCGGCCGCGGATATCGGTTTCGGTTACTACAATGGGGATTCCTCCGCGGTGAGCGACTTCGGGGGGATTGGTTATGCCGGTGTCTTTGGAGCGAGCAGCGGGGATCCGGCCGAATTCGACACCGATGCCAACGGGGATAGCTGGGGTTCGCTTATCATCGTTCCGGAAACCATGGATGCCTACCAGTTCAGGGTGAGTAGTCCGGACGGTGGTGTGAATCTTGAGTTTTCCTGGAACAGCTTTGCTGGTCAGGAGTACTCGATCGTGAGCACCAATGACCTGGCGGCTAATCCCAATTCCTCCACCTGGTCGGTGGTTCCCGGGCTGGCGGGTATTGCAGCCACCCCACCGCGGAATGTGATCTCCATTCCGAAGCCATTGGATCCCGTGCGATTCTACAAGCTCATTGGAGGCCCCATCCCGCCTCTGTTCTTTGATGATTTCGAGTCGGGGCAGGGTGGTTGGACAACCCGGGAGGACGACCAGATGCGCAATACATTGTGGGAACTGGGAATCCCGTCGGGAACGACTGGTCCGCTTAGCGGGGCGGGCAACTCGGCCAACGCCTGGTCGACGAATCTGGGAGACTATGGTCCGAATTCCGATATCTCCCTCCGGTCGCCCGCGATTAACCTGGGTAACGTGCCGTCGGCGCAGGTGACCTTCGATGTCTACCGCGATGCCGATGGATTTGCCGACACGGCTGTTGTGCGATTCCTGCGTGCTGCAGATGAGGTGCAATTGGGCCCAGAAATCGCCATGGATATGACCATCTTTGACCTCGACTGGGTCACGCTCAACATAGCGGTCGTCCCGGAAGCCATCGGAGAGAATGTCATCATCGAATGGAACTTCGTCAGTGACGGGAGTCTGGATTCCTTCAGCGGATTATCGATCGACAATGTGGGAGTAGATGCGGACTGACCGCGGTTCCCCCTGAGTTCCACCGCTTCGCGCGACCGGCGGGGTCCGGTTGTCGACCGGGTCACGCAGGGACTGGAGTTCCTCAGGGCGGGATTCCCTTGTCTTCCCCTCCTCCCGGTGCGACTCTGTTACCTGCGGTGGGGGAGGGTTCGCTCCGGTTGTTGTCCTCTCCCTCGACTGGTTCGGAGTTCGCATTGAAAAGTTTGCCGATAGTGACGGTCTCATCGATCAGGTGGCGGTTCAGCCGTTTCGTGCTTCCGTCCATGTTCTGCCTGCCTGCGATTCTCTTGTCCCCGTCCTGTGAGGAGAAGGAAGTGTTGCCAGCTTCGTCCCGGGCCGCGGTTGAACCTGATGAGATCGTGCGCCAGGTCGTGCGGAGTGAGGAATTGACCAGGGAATTGACTCCGGCCCTCCGTGCACTGGCAGGGTCGCTGGTGAGTGGCTCGCG